>NZ_CP009435.1:2439847-2744828 GCF_000960995.1 Burkholderia glumae LMG 2196 = ATCC 33617
GACGAGCACCCAGCCCTTCTCGATCCATTCGTCCGCCTCGCGCCGCGAGCAGAGGCCGAGTTCCGACATCCGCTTCGACAGACGCATCATCCCGGCTTCATCGCCGGAATCGAACGACGGACGTGCCTTGACCGGCTGCGCGACTTTCAGGCGCGAGGGCGCGGGACGCTCCGTGGTGACGCGCGGCTTGCGGGCCGGGCGATCCGTGTCGCGAGCGGGGCGGGATTCGACCCGCGACGGTCGATCGCCGTCACGCGGCGGGCGTGTACCGGCGCGGACCGGGCGCTCGCCGTCGCGCACGGGCCGTGCTGTGCCGCGCAAGGGGCGCTCGCCATCGCGAGCAGGTCGCCCTTCGCTGCGGAACGGCCGCTCGCCGTCGCGCGGCGGGCGTGCACCGCTGCGGACGGGGCGTTCGCCGTCACGAGCAGGTCGCCCTTCGCTGCGGAACGGCCGCTCGCCGTCGCGCGGCGGACGTGCGCCGCTGCGGACGGGGCGCTCGCCGTCGCGAGCAGGTCGCCCTTCGCTGCGGAACGGCCGCTCGCCGTCGCGCGGCGGACGCGCGCCGTTGCGGGCGGGGCGCTCGCCGTCACGAGCAGGTCGCCCTTCGCTGCGGAACGGCCGCTCGCCGTCGCGCGGCGGGCGTGCACCGCTGCGGACGGGGCGTTCGCCGTCACGAGCAGGTCGCCCTTCGCTGCGGAACGGCCGCTCGCCGTCGCGAGCGGGCCGGGCTTCGCTGCGCGATGGCCGGTCGGCCTCGCGCGGCGCGCGCGGTTTCACGGCGCCGGCGCCCGCCGGCTTGGCCGCGCGCGGCGCCGCGCCTTTCGCGCTCGGCTTCGACTTCGGCTTCGGCGCGCCATCGGGCGGCGCGGCGGGGCGCGTCGGCTTGCGCGCGACGAGGCTGCCTGAGCGGACCGGGGCGCGGGACGGCGATGCCGGGCGAGGATGCTTGATGGTCAGTTTGGTGCGCATAAACGCTGTCTTTCTTTCACTCAGGCTGCGATCGCGCGCAGCAGCTCGGTTTCGACCTGGATCTGGAGCCGGTTGTCGGACAAGCCGGCGCCGTCGAGCAGGAACACGTCCTCGACGCGTTCGCCGAGCGTGTTGATCCGCGCCGCGTGGACGCCGACCTGGTGCTCGGCCAGCACGCGCGCGATCGAATACAGAAGGCCCGGCCGGTCGTTGGCGGACACGGACAGGATGTAGTACTGACCACGCTCGTCGGCGCGCAGGTCGACGCGGGGCGTGATCGGGAAGCTGCGCGACAGCCGCGAGAGCCGGCCCTTGGCGGGCTCGGGCAGCGGCGCCGCGCTGGTCAGCCGGTCGGCGAGCTGCTGCTCGACGAGGTTGGCGATGTCGCGGTACTGCACGTCGCGCTCGGTCTGCGTGACGATGAAGTTGTCGAGCGCGTAGCCGTGCTTGGTGGTGCTCACGCGCGCATCGAGCACCGACAGCCCGTTGCGGTCGAAGTACGCGCAGATGCCCGCGAACAGGTCCGAACGGTCCTTGACGTAGACGAGCACCTGCAGCGCGTCGCCGACGGGCGAGGGCCGCGCCCGCACGATCGCGGTGTCGGCTTGCACGTGGCGGTACAGCACGCGCGTCTGCCAGGCGATGTCGGCCGCGTCGTGGCGCAGGAAATAGCCGACGTCGAGCTGGCTCCAGAGCGGGCGGTGCGCGTCCTCGGGCACGGTCTCGAGCCGCAGCAGCGCGAGCGCCTCGTCGCGGCGCGTGCGCAGCTCGGAATGCGCGTCGGGCTGGGCGCCGCCGAGCACCGCGCTGGTGGCGCGGTAGAGGTCTTCCAGCAGCTTGCCCTTCCAGGTGTTCCAGACCTTCGGGCTGGTGCCGCGGATGTCGGCTACCGTCAGCAGGTAGAGCGCGGTCAGCCAGCGCTCGTTGCCGACCTTGGCCGCGAAGCGCTTGACCACCTCGGGGTCGCTCGTGTCCTGCTTCTGCGCGACCTGGCTCATCGTCAGGTGATGCTGGACGAGCCAGACCACGAGCGCCGCGTCGTCGCCGGTGATGCCGTGCTCGCGGCAGAAGCGCCGCGCGTCGGCCATGCCGAGCGTGGAATGATCGCCGCCGCGGCCCTTGGCGATGTCGTGGAACAGCGCCGCCACGTAAAGCACCCAGGGCCGCTCGAAGTTGGCGATCAGCTGGCTGCAGAACGGATATTCGTGGGCGTGCTCGGCCACCGTGAAGCGGCGGATATTGCGCAACACCATCAGGATGTGCTGATCGACGGTGTAGACGTGGTAGAGGTCGTGCTGCATCTGCCCGACGATGCGCCGGAAGTTCAGCAGGTAGCGGCCGAGCACGCTGGTCTGGTTCAGCAGCCGGAACGCGTGCGTGACCCCCTCGGGTTGCTGCAGGATCTTCATGAACGTCGCGCGATTGCGCGGGTCGCGCCGCCAGGCGCCGTTCATCACGTCGCGCGAATTGTAGAGGGCGCGCAGCGTGCGTGCCGACAGCCCCTTCACGCCGCGCGTCGTCTCGTAGAGCAGGAACGCTTCGAGCACGGCGTCGGGATGCCGCTCGAACACGTCGTCGGAGGCGATCTCGAGCATGCCCTGCTTCTCGACGAAGCGGCCCGGCGAGAGCACGCGCGTCACGCCGCTGGTGGCCGGGAACAGCTGCGCCTCGATGTTCTGGATCAGGATCGTCGCGAGCTGCGTGACCGCCTTCGCGGCCCAGTAGTAGCGGCGCATCAGCTGTTCGCTGGCGCGCTTGGCCGGCGTCGGCAGATAGCCGAAGCTCTCGGCCGCCTGGGTTTGCAGGTCGAACACGAGGATGTCCTGACGGCGCCCCGTGATCACGTGCAGCCGCGCGCGCAGCGCCTTCAGGAAGCTCTCGTTGCGGCGCAGCTCGCGTGCCTCGCGCGCGGTGATCAGCCCGCGCGTGTGGAGCTCGCGCCAGCTGTTGCCGAAATCGGCGGCGCGCGCGATCCAGAGGATCGTCTGCAGGTCGCGCAGCCCGCCCGGGCTTTCCTTCACGTTCGGCTCGAGGCTGTACGGCGTGTCCTGGAACTTGGCCTGGCGCTGGCGCAGTTCGAGCACCTTGGCCTGGAAGAACGCGTGCGGATCGAGCGCCTCGCGGTAGCGGGCCACGGCGCGCCGGAACAGCGTCACGCTGCCGGTCACGCGGCGCGCCTCGAGCAGCGAGGTCTGTACCGTCACGTCCCGCGCGGACTCGGCGATGCATTCGTCGACGGTGCGCACGCTGCTGCCGATCTCGAGACCGAGATCCCAGGCCAGGCCGATGAAGCGCTCGATGCGCGCGTCGAACTCGCCGTCGTGGGCATCGGGCAGCAGCACCAGGATGTCGACGTCCGAATGCGGCGCCAGCTCGCCGCGCCCGAAGCCGCCGACGGCGACCAGCGCGAGCGAGCCGGGCAACTCGCACTGGTCCCAGATCTGCCGCAGCGCGTCGTCGGTGGCGCGTGACAGCGCGCGCATCAGCGCCTCGACGCGGGTCGCGGCGCGAAAGCGCGTGATCAGCTCGGCCTTGACGGCGCGGAATTCGGCCTTGCGCGCGGGCGCTGCGGCGGCGGAGACGGCGGGGACGCTCATGGTGGCGATGGCGAACGAGGCAGGTGAGGCGGTGGAATGGCGACAGCTGAAACGGATGAAGCCGAGCAAGCAGGCCGGGCGGACCGGGCGCGTGGCCTGCGCGGCGCGTGCCGCGCTGCCGGCCCGGCGCGACCGCCATCCGGCCGGACGGCGCGCCGGCGGCGGGCCGCCCGCCTCAGGCCGCCGCCGCGTCGAGCGCCGGCCGCGCCGGCGTGCCGGCCGACACCGTCAGCACTTCATAGCCGCTCGGCGTGACGAGCACGGTGTGCTCCCATTGCGCCGAGAGGCTGCGATCGCGCGTCTTGACGGTCCACTGGTCCGGCATGGTACGGATGTCGCGCTTGCCGGCGTTGATCATCGGCTCGATCGTGAAGATCATGCCCGGCACGATCTCGATGCCGGTGCCGGGCCGGCCGTAATGGACCACCTGCGGATCCTCGTGGAACACCGTGCCGATGCCGTGCCCGCAATACTCGCGCACCACGCTGTAGCCGCGGCTTTCCGCATGCTTCTGGATCGCATGGCCGATGTCGCCGAGGTGCGCGCCGGGCCTGACCTGCTCGATGCCGAGCCACATGCATTCATAGGTGGTCTGGATCAGCCGCTTGGCCAGGATCGAGCCCTCGCCGATCAGGAACATCCGGCTCGTGTCGCCGAAATAGCCGTTCTTGATCACGGTGATGTCGATGTTGAGCGCGTCGCCGTTCTTCAGCACCTTGTCGCCGGGAATGCCGTGGCAGATCACGTCGTTGACCGAGGTGCAGATCGCCTTCGGGTAGGGCGGATAGCCGGGCGGCTGGTAGTTGAGCGGCGCGGGCACGGTGCCTTGCACATTGGTCATGTACTCGTGGCAGAGCCGGTCCAGCTCGCCCGTCGTGGTGCCCGCGACGACGAACGGCGTGATGTAGTCGAGCACTTCGCTCGCGAGCCGGCATGCGACGCGCATCTGCTCGATATCGTGATCGTTCTTGATCGTGATGGACATGATTGGTGACCTGGAATGCCTGGAATCCCGGGATTATCGCATCGAATCGGGGTGGTCGCAGCCGTCGCGTGGCTTGTCCGGCATGGGTTTCGGGCGGAACCGGGGCGCGAGCGCAGGGTTCGGGCGAAGCCGCGTTCGCGGGCGCGTCCCGCGCCGAGAGTCGGGCGGCGCCCGAGCGGCCGCCGGGCCGCCGCCGGCGGCTCCCTGGGTTTTCCCGAATGGCAGCCGACGCGCCAACGCGATTGGCGGCTTGAGAGCGGTCATGCTCGCGTGCTATACTCTCTGGCTAAGTCTGGAACCCCTTTTGATATCGGCGTTCGGCCGAATCCGAGCCGGGTCCAGTCTTGCCGGCACGAGCGTTGCGCCCGTGCCGAATCGCAAGCCGGCGCACCCTTGGGTGTCGCGTGCGATCCCGCCGCGATACGGCAGCCGGCTTAAGACCCAACCCTAGCGGAGATTCACGCTCATGGCAGTCACGATGCGCCAAATGCTGGAAGCCGGTGTCCACTTCGGTCACCAGACGCGCTTCTGGAACCCGAAGATGGCCCCGTTCATTTTCGGTCACCGTAACAAGATTCACATCATCAACCTCGAAAAGACGCTGCCGATGTTCAACGACGCACAGAAATACGTGCGTCAGCTGGCGGCAAATCGGGGCACGATTCTGTTCGTCGGCACCAAGCGTCAGTCGCGCGATACGATCGCCCAGGAAGCGCAGCGCGCGGGCATGCCTTATGTCAACGCACGCTGGCTCGGCGGCATGCTGACCAACTTCAAGACGCTGAAGGTATCGATCAAGCGCCTGAAGGACATGGAAGCGGCCGTCGAAGCGGGCGAAACCGAGAAGATGAGCAAGAAGGAAGCGCTGCTGTTCGAGCGCGAGATCGCCAAGCTGCAGAAGTCGATCGGCGGCGTGAAGGACATGGGCGGCATTCCGGACGCGATCTTCGTGGTCGACGTCGGCTACCACAAGATTGCCATCACGGAAGCCAACAAGCTGGGCGTGCCCGTCATCGCCGTGGTCGACACGAACCACTCGCCGGAAGGCGTGGATTACGTGATCCCGGGTAACGACGACTCGAGCAAGGCCGTTGCGCTGTACGCCGAAGGCGTGGCCGACGCGATCCTCGAAGGCCGTGCCAACGCGGTCAACGAAGTGGTCCAGGCGGTGCGCGGCGACGACGAGTACGTCGAAGAGAACGCGTAACCGGTCCCGAGCCGGCACAAGAAGGGGGCTCTCAACAGGCCCCCTTTTTTTAAGCCGCGTTCCCGGGCAGCGTGTCGGGCGCCTCGGCGCGCGCCGGCGCGCAATGTCGGAAACGAATCCCCGCCGTCCGGGTCGAAGGGCGGCGTTGTGAATACAGACTCTAGGAGCGAATGATGGCGGCAATTACCGCAAGCATGGTGGCAGAACTGCGCGCGAAGACCGATGCACCGATGATGGAGTGCAAGAAGGCGCTGACCGAAGCCGATGGCGACATGGGCAAGGCCGAAGAGCTGCTGCGCGTGAAGCTCGGCAACAAGGCCAGCAAGGCGGCGTCGCGCGTGACGGCCGAAGGCGTCGTCGCGTCGTTCGTCGGCGGCAGCACGGGCGCGCTCGTCGAGCTGAACTGCGAAACCGATTTCGTTGCCAAGAATGACGATTTCCTGGCCTTCTCGAAGACCGTCGCCGAACTGATCGCGACGCAGAACCCGGCCGACGTGGCCGCGCTGTCGGCGCTGCCGCTCGACGGCAAGACGGTCGACGAGGTGCGCCTCGCGCTGGTCGGCAAGATCGGCGAAAACATCTCGATCCGCCGTTTCGTGCGCTTCGAGACCGCCAACCGGATCGCCTCGTACCTGCACGGCAGCCGCATCGGCGTGCTGGTCGAGTACACCGGCGCGGACGAGCAGGTCGGCAAGGATGTCGCGATGCACGTCGCGGCCATGAAGCCGGTTTCGCTGTCGTCGGACGAAGTGCCGGCCGAGCTGATCGAGAAGGAACGCCGCGTGGCCGAGCAGAAGGCCGCCGAGTCGGGCAAGCCGGCCGAGATCGTCGCCAAGATGGTCGACGGCAGCGTCCAGAAGTACCTGAAGGAAGTCTCGCTGCTGAACCAGCCGTTCGTGAAGAACGACAAGCAGACGATCGAGCAGATGCTGAAGGCCGCCAATGCTGCGGTGCAAAAGTTCGCGCTGTTCGTGGTCGGCGAAGGCATCGAGAAGCGTCAGGACGACTTCGCGGCCGAAGTGGCGGCGCAGGTCGCGGCGGCCAAGCAGCAGTAAGCCGTCAGCAGCAAGGTTGGACCCGCGGCGGGCGCTCGCTCCGCCGCGGTTCGGCAGCGCCGCGCGCCGCGGCCTTCGCGGGCCGCGCAATTTGGCGGCGCTTGCCCGAATCAGTATTTCGCCCCTACAGTTCGTGGTTGTCATCCTTTCGTCGCTTGGAAGCCTCTATGCCCAATGCCTATAAACGCATCCTCCTCAAACTTTCCGGCGAAGCGCTGATGGGCGACGATGCCTTCGGCATCAACCGCGCGACGATCGAACGGATGGTGGCGGACATTGCCGAAGTGGTGCGGCTCGGCACGCAGCTGGCCGTGGTGATCGGCGGCGGCAATATTTTCCGCGGCGTGGCGGGCGGCGCGGCCGGCATGGACCGCGCGACGGCGGACTACATGGGGATGCTGGCCACCATGATGAACGCGCTGGCGCTGCAGGACGCGATGCGCCACGCCGGCATCGAGGCGCGCGTGCAGTCGGCGCTGCGCATGGACCAGGTGGTCGAGCCGTACATCCGGCCCCGCGCGATCCGTCAGCTCGAGGAAGGGCGCGTGGTGATCTTCGCCGCCGGCACCGGCAACCCGTTCTTCACGACCGACACGGCCGCCGCGCTGCGCGGCTCGGAAGTCGGGGCCGAGGTCGTGCTGAAGGCCACCAAGGTCGATGGCGTCTACACGGCCGACCCGAAGAAGGACCCGTCGGCCACGCGCTATGCATCGATCAGCTTCGATGAGGCGATCGGCCGCAATCTGCAGGTGATGGACGCGACGGCGTTCGCGCTGTGCCGCGACCAGAAGCTGCCGATCCGCGTGTTCTCGATCAACAAGCCCGGTGCACTCAAGCGCATCGTGCAGGGTGAGGACGAGGGTACGCTCGTTCACGTGTAAACTCACGCCGATTCGGGCCCGGCATGACGCCGTCGGCGGGATGCGGGCCTGTGTCTTTTCGAAGGTTCGAAGGTTCGGAGGTTGAAATGAGTGTCGCTGATGTGAAAAAGGGCGTCGAGCAGAAGATGCAGCGCTCGATCGAAGCGTTCAAGAACGATCTGGCGAAGATCCGCACGGGGCGCGCGCACACGGGCCTGCTCGATCACGTGCAGGTCGACTACTACGGCTCGATGGTGCCGATCTCGCAGGTCGCGAACCTGACGCTCGTCGATGCACGCACGATCGGTGTGCAGCCGTGGGAAAAGCCGATGGTCGCGAAGGTCGAGAAGGCCATCCGCGAGTCGGACCTGGGCTTGAACCCGGCCACCTCCGGCGACATGATCCGCGTGCCGATGCCCGCGCTGACCGAAGAGCGCCGCCGCGAGCTGACCAAGGTGGTCAAGAGCGAAGGCGAGACGGCCAAGGTGGCCGTGCGCAACCTGCGCCGCGACGCGAACGAGCAGTTGAAGAAGCTCGTCAAGGACAAGGAAATCTCGGAAGACGACGAGCGCCGCGCCAGCGACGAAGTCCAGAAGCTGACCGACAAGCACGTCGCCGAAATCGACAAGCTGGTGCAGGCGAAGGACGCCGAGATCATGACGGTCTGACGCAGCTTTGCGCGCGTCCGTTGCACTTTTTCCCGCAGTTACAGTCTCAGCGGCCATGACTCATACCAGCTCTACCGTTCGCGTGCCCGACGTTGCCGCCGTGCCACGTCACATCGCGATCATCATGGACGGCAACGGCAGGTGGGCGACCGAGCGTCGCCTGCCGCGCGTTGCGGGGCACACGCGCGGCGTCGATGCGGTCCGGTCGGTCGTGGAAGGGTGCGCGCGCGCGGGCGTCGAATACCTGACGCTGTTCGCGTTCAGTTCCGAGAACTGGCGGCGGCCTACCGACGAGGTCTCGTTCCTGATGCGGCTGTTCATCACCGCGCTCGAGCGCGAGGTCGGCAAGCTGCACGCGAACGGCATCCGGCTGCGCGTGGTGGGCGATCTCGACCGCTTCGAGCCGCGCATCCGCGAGCTGATCCGGCGCGCGGAAACCAAGACCGCGCGCAACACGCGGCTCACGTTGACGATCGCCGCGAACTACGGCGGCCGCTGGGACATCCTGCAGGCCACCAGAAAGCTGATCGCCGAGGCGGTGCGCGAGGGGCGCGAGATCCCGGTCGACGAAGCCGCGTTCGAGCCGCATCTCGCGATGGCCTATGCGCCCGAGCCGGACCTGTTCATCCGCACCGGCGGCGAGCAGCGCGTGAGCAACTTCCTGCTCTGGCAACTCGCCTACACCGAGTTCTATTTCACGGGCAAGTTCTGGCCCGATTTCGATGCGACCGCGCTCGCCGATGCGATGGCGTCCTACACCGACCGCGAGCGCCGCTTCGGGCGGACCAGCGCGCAGCTCGAACCTCAATCGCAGGACGTCGATTCCCTTTCATGCTGAAGACCCGCGTCATCACGGCGGTCGTGCTGCTGGCAGTGCTGCTGCCGGTCACGCTGTTCGCGCCGCTCGCGGCGTTCGGCGCACTGATCGCGCTGGTGCTCGTGTTCGCGGCCTGGGAGTGGGCGCGGCTGCTCAAGCTCGGCGCGGCCGGCTCGGTGATCTACGCGATCGTCGCGGCGCTCGCGCTCGGCGCCAGCATGCGGCTCGGGGGCGGACCGGGCGCCGGCTTCGGGCCGTCGCGGCCGCTCGTCGAGGCCGCCGCGGTATTCTGGCTGCTGGCCGGGCCGTTCGCGCTGTGGCGCAAGCCGGCGCTGGCCGGGCGCGCCTGGCGACCGTTCCTGCTCGCGGCCGGGCTGGTGGTGTTCGCCGCCTGCTGGCACGCGGTGGTGGCCGCGCGCGCGGCCGGCATCGCGTTCGTGCTGTCGATGTTGCTGGTGGTGTGGCTCGCCGATATCGGCGCATACTTCGCGGGCAAGGCGTTCGGCCGGCACAAGCTGGCCCCGTCGATCAGCCCGGGCAAGACCTGGGAGGGCGCGCTGGGCGGCTGGCTCGCCGTGATGATGGTGGCCGGCCTCGCAATTGCCCTCGACGCGTCCGGGGCGACCCTGTATGCGGCGCTCGCCGAGCGCTTCGGCGTGGCGGGCGCGCTCGCTGCGCTGACCCTGCTGGTGGCCTACAGCGTGGTTGGCGACCTGTTCGAATCGCTGCTCAAGCGTCAGGCCGGCGTGAAGGATTCGAGCGGCCTGCTGCCGGGCCACGGCGGCGTGCTCGACCGTGTCGACGCGTTGCTGCCGGTGCTGCCGCTCGCCGTGCTGCTGCTCGGTTAAACACTAGACCCTCATTATGCAAAAACGCCTGACTATCCTCGGTTCGACGGGTTCGATCGGAGACAGCACGCTCGATGTCGTCGCGCGGCACCCGGACCGCTTTTCGGTGTATGCGCTGACCGCCCATCGCAACGGCGACAAGCTCGTCGAGCAGTGCCTGAGGTTCGCGCCCGAGGTGGCCGTGGTCGGCGATGCCGCCACCGCCGCGCAGGTCGAGGCCAAGCTGCGCGCTGCCGGCAGCCGCACCCAGGTGGCCTACGGGCCGGAGGCGCTGGTCCAGGTCGCCGGAGCGGGCGGCTGCGACACCGTGGTGGCCGCGATCGTCGGCGCGGCGGGCCTGCCGTCGAGCCTCGCCGCCGCGCGTGCGGGCAAGCGGATTCTGCTGGCCAACAAGGAATCGCTGGTGATGTCGGGTTCGATCTTCATGGACGCGGTGCGCGACCATGGCGCGAGCCTGCTGCCCGTGGACAGCGAGCACAACGCGATCTTCCAGTGCATGCCGCGCGACATCGCGGAGCACGGCGGGATCGAGAAGATCATCGTGACAGCCTCGGGCGGCCCGTTTCGTACCCGTGAGCCGGCCACGCTCGCCGACGTGACGCCGGAGCAGGCCTGCAAGCATCCGAACTGGTCGATGGGCCGCAAGATCTCGGTCGATTCGGCCACCATGATGAACAAGGGTCTCGAGGTGATCGAGGCGCACTGGATCTTCGGGCTGCCGAGCAGCCGCATCGACGTGCTGATTCACCCGCAGAGCGTGATCCATTCGCTCGTCTCGTACAAGGACGGCTCGGTGCTCGCGCAGCTCGGCAACCCCGACATGCGCACGCCGATCGCGCACGCGCTCGCGTTCCCCGAGCGCGTCGACGCCGGCGTCGCGCAGCTTGACCTGGCGCAGATCGCCACGCTCACGTTCGAGCAGCCCGACCTCGAGCGCTTCCCGTGCCTCGCGCTGGCGATCCAGGCGCTCGACGCGGGCGGCGTGGCGAGCACCGTGCTCAACGCCGCGAACGAGCTGGCGGTGGATGCCTTCCTCGAACGCCGGATCGGCTTCATGGACATCGCGCGCACGGTGGACGCGGTGCTCAACAGTCTGACCAATCGCGAGGCCGCCGGCCTCGACGACGTGCTCGCGGCCGATGCCGAGGCGCGTCGCGCGGCAGCCGCGGTGATCGCTGGCCTGCCAGTTCCGCGCGCGGAGCGCGCAGCCTGACCGAGAGGGGCGCATGAACGTGCTGATCGAGCTGGTGGCGTTTGCAGTGGCGATCGGCGTGCTGGTCGTCGTACACGAATACGGGCATTACAGCGTCGCGCGCCTGTGCGGCGTGAAGGTGCTGCGCTTCTCGATCGGCTTCGGCACGCCGCTGCTGCGGCGCACGAGCCGGCGCACCGGCACCGAGTGGACGCTATCCGCGTTGCCGCTCGGCGGCTACGTCAAGATGCTCGACGAGCGCGATCCCGGCCCCGAGGGCATCGCCGCCGCCGACTTGCCGCGCGCCTTCAACCGGCAGCCGGTCTGGAAGCGGATCGCGATCGTCGCGGCCGGCCCGATCGCCAATTTCCTGCTCGCGATCGTGCTGTTCTCGGCGATCTTTGCCACCGGCGTGACCGAGCCGGCCGCGATCGTGGCCGCGCCGGCCGCCGACACGGCTGCGGCGCGCGCCGGCTTCGACGGCGGCGAGACGATCGTGTCGGTGCGCGACGCGCGCGGCGGCGCGCCCGAACCGGTGCGCTCGTGGGCCGACCTGCGCTGGAAGCTGCTCGGCGCGAGCGTCGACCACCGGCAGGTGATCCTGGCCGCCCGCTCGGGCGGCGCGACCTATGACTTTCCGGTCGACCTGCGCCGCCTCGGGGAGCCGGCGGGCGACGACGACTACCTGGCGCAACTCGGCTTCGAACCCGGCGGCGGTTCGCTGTCGATCTCGGCCGTCACGCCGGGCAGTGCCTCGGCACGGGCCGGCCTGATGCCGGGCGACCGGATCGTCGCGCTCGACGGCAAGCCGGTGTCCGGTTCCACGCGCTTCATCGACGCCATCAAGTCGCATGCGGGCCGCCCGCTCGCGCTGCGGATTTCGCGGTCGGGCGTCGAGCGCACGCTGACCATCGTGCCGCACGCCGAGCGCGACACCACGCCGGGCGCCGGCGGCGCGCTGATCGGCCGGATCGGCGCGGCGCTGGCGATGCACACGCCGTCGGTCGAGGTGCGCTACGGCCTGCTCGAGAGCGTCGAGCTGGGCGCGCGCCGCACCTGGGGTATTTCGGTTTATTCGCTGAAGATGGTCGGGCGCATGCTGACGGGCGAGGCGTCGCTGAAGAACCTGTCCGGCCCGGTGACGATCGCCGATTACGCCGGCAAGAGCGCGCGGCTCGGTTTATCGGCGTTTCTGTCGTTTCTCGCGCTCGTCAGCATCAGTCTCGGCGTGCTGAACTTGCTGCCAATTCCGGTTCTGGACGGGGGGCATCTGTTATATTATCTGGTTGAAGCCGCGACCGGGAAGGCCGTGTCGGAACGCTGGCAACTGATTCTGCAAAGAGCGGGGTTGATCTGCATCGTCGCGCTATCGGCGATCGCGCTGTTCAACGACCTGTCTCGTTTAATCCATTCTTGAAGCGTCGGGCGGTGGCTGCGAGGGCCGCCGCCGGATCTGATGCAAGCTTAAATACTGGGGATGCACGTTGTTCAAACCTCATCGCTTCGTACCCAAGACTGTAGCCGCCGCGGCGCTTGCCGTGCACGGACTCGCAGCCCACGCGACGACACCGTTCGTCGTGCAGGATATCAAGATCGAGGGCTTGCAGCGTGTCGAAGCCGGTTCCGTGTTTGCCTACCTGCCGATCAAGCAGGGTGACACGTTCACGGACGACAAGGCATCCGAAGCGATCCGCGCGCTCTATGCGACGGGCTTCTTCAACGACGTGAAGATCGCGACGCAAGGCAATGTCGTGATCGTGCAGGTGCAGGAGCGTCCGGCGATCTCGTCGATCGACTTCACCGGCATCAAGGAGTTCGACAAGGACAACCTCCTCAAGGCCCTGAAGGCGGTCGGACTGTCGCAGGGCCGCTACTACGACAAGTCGCTGGTGGACAAGGCCGAGCAGGAGCTCAAGCGCCAGTACCTGACGCGCGGCTACTACGCCGCCGAGGTCACCACCACCGTGACGCCGGTCGACGCGAACCGCGTGTCGATCCTGTTCTCGGTGGCCGAAGGCCCGAGCGCGAAGATCCGGCAGATCAACTTCATCGGCAACAAGACCTTCAGTTCTAGCACGCTGCGCAACGAGATGCAGCTGTCCACGCCGAACTGGTTCTCCTGGTACACGAAGAACGACCTCTACTCGAAGGAAAAGCTCACGGGCGACCTCGAGAACGTGCGCTCGTACTACCTGAACCGCGGCTACCTCGAGTTCAACATCGATTCGACCCAGGTGTCGATCTCGCCCGACAAGAAGGACATGTACCTGACGGTCACGCTGCATGAAGGCGAGCCGTACACGATCTCGAGCGTGAAGCTGGCGGGCAACCTGCTCGATCGCGAGGCCGAGCTGCAGAAGCTCGTCAAGATCAAGGCCGGCGACCGCTTCTCGGCCGAGAAGCTGCAGCAGACCACCAAGGCGATCGTCGACAAGCTGGGCGAATACGGCTACGCGTTCGCGACCGTCAACGCCCAGCCGAACATCGACCAGTCCACGCACAAGGTCGGCCTCACGCTGATGGTCGATCCGGGCCGCCGCGTCTACGTGCGCCGCATCAACGTGGTGGGCAACTCGCGCACGCGCGACGAGGTGGTGCGCCGCGAGATGCGCCAGCTCGAGAGCTCGTGGTTCGATTCGGGCCGCCTCGCGCTGTCGAAGGATCGCATCAACCGTCTCGGCTACTTCACCGACGTCGACGTGACGACGGTGCCGGTCGAGGGCACCAGCGACGAAGTCGACGTGAACGTGAAGGTGACCGAGAAGCCGACCGGCGCGATCACGCTCGGCGCGGGCTTCTCCTCGACCGACAAGGTGGTGCTGTCGGCCGGCATCTCGCAGGACAACGTGTTCGGTTCGGGCACCAGCCTGTCGGTGAACGTGAACACGGCGCGCAGCTACCGCACGCTGACTGTCACGCAGGTCGATCCGTACTTCACGGTGGACGGCATCAAGCGCATCACCGACGTGTTCTATCGCACCTACCAGCCGCTTTACTATTCGACGAACTCGAGCTTCCGGATCATCACGGCCGGTGGCGACCTGAAGTTCGGCATTCCGTTCTCCGAGACCGACACGGTGTTCTTCGGCGCCGGTTTCGAGCAGAACCGCCTCGACATCGACGACAACACGCCCGCCAGCTACAAGGCCTACGTGCAGCAGTTCGGCCGCGTCTCGAACACGGTGCCGCTGACGATCGGCTGGTCGCGCGACGCGCGTGACAGCGCGCTGATCCCGAGCCGCGGCTACTTCACCCAGGCGAACGCCGAATACGGCGCGCCGGTGGACAAGATCCAGTACTACAAGATGGACGTGCAGGCGCAGTATTACTACTCGTTCGCGCGCGGCTTCATCCTGGGCCTGAACCTGCAGGGCGGGTACGGCAACGGCATCGGCAACTCGTACCCGATCTTCAAGAACTACTACGCGGGCGGTATCGGCTCGGTGCGTGGCTACGAACCGAGTTCGCTCGGCCCGCGCGACGCCACCACCAACGACCCGATCGGCGGCTCGAAGATGGTGGTCGGCAATATCGAGCTGACCTTCCCGCTGCCGGGCACGGGCTACGACCGCACGCTGCGCGTGTTCACGTTCCTCGACGGCGGCAACGTCTGGGGCAACGTGCCGGGCGGCAACAGCACCGGCGCGAACGGCCTGCGCTACGGCTACGGCGTGGGTCTCGCCTGGATCTCGCCGATCGGCCCGCTCAAGCTGAGCCTCGGCTTCCCGCTGCAAAAGCACGAAGGCGACCAGTACCAGAAATTCCAGTTCCAGATCGGCACGGCGTTCTGATCGGAACCGCAACACCAAACGCATCGAGAGGGTAATTTTGCTAACCGGTAAGTATTCGAAACGGATGATGTGCGTGCTGGCGCTGACGGCCGCGCTCGGCGCGACGGCCGCGCAGGCGCAGGACGTGGCGCGGATCGCGGCGGTCAATTCCGACCGTATCCTCCGCGAGTCGGCGCCCGCCAAGGCGGCGCAGACCAAGCTCGAAGCCGAGTTCGCGAAGCGCGACAAGGATCTGCAGGACATGGCGGCCCGCCTGAAGACCTTGTCCGACTCGCTCGACAAGAACGGCCAGTCGATGTCGGCTGCCGATCGCGCGCAGAAGCAGCGTGATCTGTCGCAGCTCGACACCGATTTCCAGCGCAAGCAGCGCGAGTTTCGCGAAGACCTGAACCAGCGCCGCAACGAGGAGCTCGCGGCGGTGCTGGACAAGGCCAACAAGGTGATCAAGCAGATCGCCGAGCAGCAGAACTACGACCTGATCGTGCAGGAAGCGGTCTACGTCAGTCCGCGCATCGACATCACCGACAAGGTGCTGAAGGCGCTCGCGTCGCCTTCCGGTTCGCTGAACTGACGGGGGTCGAACGCATGGCATTGACGCTCGAGGCACTCGCCAAACGTTTCGGTGGGGACATCGCCGGAGACCCGCAATGCACGGTGGGCGGCCTCGCGCCGCTCGACCAGGCGGGCCCCCAGCAGCTCGCGTTCCTCGCCAATCCGAAGTATCTGGCTCAGGTCGCCACGACGCGCGCCGGCGCGGTGCTGATCGCGCCGCGCGATCTCGAGAAGCTCGGCGCGGCCGCCGAGGGCCGCAACTTCATCGTGACGCCCAATCCCTACGCCTATTTCGCGCGCGTCGCGCAGATGTTCATCGATCTGGCCACGCCGCAGCGGCCGGCCGGCGTGCATCCGAGCGCGCGGGTCGACGCGGCGGCCCAGGTCGCGGCGAGCGCCGTGATCGGCCCGGGCGTGACGGTCGAGGCGGGCGCCGTGATCGGCGAGCAGGTGCGGCTCGACGCCAACGTGTTCGTCGGTGCCGGCACGCGGATCGGCGACGGCTCGCACCTGTATCCGAACGTGGTCGTCTATCACGGCTGCGAACTCGGCGAGCGCGCGATCGTCCATTCGGGCGCCGTGATCGGCTCGGACGGCTTCGGCTTCGCGCCCGATTTCGTCGGCGACGGCGCGGCGCGCACCGGCAGCTGGGTCAAGATCCCGCAGGTCGGCGGCGTGAAGATCGGCCCCGACGTCGAGATCGGCGCGAATACCACGATCGACCGCGGCGCGATGGCCGACACCGTCATCGAGGAAGGCGTGAAGATCGACAACCTCGTGCAGATCGCGCACAACTGCCGGATCGGCGCCTACACGGTGATCGCGGGCTGCGCGGGCATCGCCGGCAGCACCACGATCGGCCGCCACTGCATGATCGGCGGCGCGGTCGGGATCGCCGGGCACCTCACGCTCGGCGACTACGTGATCATCACCGCGCAGTCGGGCGTATCGAAGTCGCTGCCCAAGGCCGGCATGTACACGAGCGCGTTTCCGGCCGTCGAACACGGCGACTGGAACCGCAGCGCGGCGCTCGTGCGCAATCTCGACAAGCTTCGCGACCGGATTCGTGCGCTCGAGACCTCGCTCGCCGCGCGCGACGCGGGCCCCGCGCAGGACTGAGCGTCGCCAGGGCGCGGCGGCGCGGCCGGACCGGCCGCCGCGATCACGAGGGCCGCTCGGCGCGGCCCGTACCAGCATTTGCAGTTACCACCGCGCAGCGATTGCGTGAGACGAACCACCATGAACACCGAACAAATCAACTTCGACATTCACAAGATCCTCACGCTGCTGCCGCACCGTTACCCGTTCCTGCTCGTCGATCGCGTGCTCGAACTCACGCCGCACGAAAGCATCAAAGCGCTGAAGAACGTCACGATCAACGAGCCGTTCTTCACCGGCCACTTTCCGCAGCGCCCGGTGATGCCGGGCGTGCTGATCATCGAGGCGCTGGCGCAGGCCGCCGCGTTGCTCACGTTCTCCGAGGAAGAGCCGAAGAATCCCGGCAACACGCTGTACTACTTCGTCGGTATCGACGGCGCGCGTTTCAAGCGCGTGGTCGAGCCGGGCGACCAGCTGATCCTCAACGTGAAGTTCGAGCGCTATATTCGCGGCATCTGGAAGTTCAAGGCCACGGCCCAGGTCGAAGGCAAGGTGGCAGCCGAGGCCGAGCTGATGTGCACGGTGAAGTCGGCCGACGCCGCGCCCTGAGCGGGGCACGGCATTTCCGACTCCGCACTGACTACTGAGAGGCAACCGCGCATGACCAGGATTCATCCCACGGCGATCATCGAGCCGGGCGCGCAGATCGACGAAACCGTCGAGATCGGCCCTTACGCGATCGTCGGTCCGCACGTGACGATCGGCGCGCGCACCACGATCGGCTCGCACAGCGTGATCGAGGGACACACGACGCTCGGCGAGGACAACCGCATCGGCCACTACGCGTCGGTGGGCGGCCGCCCGCAGGACATGAAGTACAAGGACGAGCCGACCCAGCTCGTGATCGGCGACCGCAACACGATCCGCGAATTCACGACGATCCACACCGGCACCGTGCAGGACGCCGGCGTGACCCAGGTCGGCAACGACAACTGGATCATGGCCTACGTCCACATCGGCCACGACTGCCGCGTCGGCAACCACGTGATCCTGTCGAGCAACGCCCAGATGGCCGGGCACGTCGAGATCGGCGACTGGGCGATCGTGGGCGGCATGTCGGGCGTCCACCAGTTCGTGCGGATCGGCGCGCACTCGATGCTGGGCGGCGCCTCGGCGCTGGTGCAGGACGTGCCGCCGTTCGTGATCTCGGCCGGCAACAAGGCGGTGCCGCACGGCATCAACGCGGAGGGCCTGCGCCGCCGCGGCTTCGCACCCGAGGCGATTGCCGCGCTGCGCAACGCGTACCGGATCGTCTACAAGAGCGGCAACACGCTCGACGAGGCGAAGGCCGAGTTGCGCGAATTGATCGCGGCGGGCGGCGAGCACCTGGCCGACGTGAAGACGTTCGTCGATTTCATCGGCGCGTCGCAGCGCGGCATCATCCGCTGACGCGATGGCGCTCCCACCGAAACCGTTGCGAATCGCGCTCGCGGCCGGCGAGCCGTCGGGCGACCTGCTGGCCGCGTCGCTGCTGGGCGGCCTGCACGCACGGTTGCCGGCGGCGTCGCACTATTACGGCATCGGCGGCCCGCGCATGATCTCGGCCGGCTTCGAATCGCACTGGCCGATGGACCGGCTGACGGTGCGCGGCTATGTCGAGGCGCTCAAGGAAATCCCGGCGATCCTGCGGATCCGCGGCGAGCTGAAGCGCCAGCTGCTGACCGAGCCGCCCGATGCGTTCATCGGCGTCGACGCGCCCGATTTCAATTTCGGCGTCGAGCAGGCACTGCGCGAGGCCGGCATCCCGACCGTCCACTTCGTCTGCCCGTCGATCTGGGCATGGCGCGGCGGGCGCATCAAGAAGATCGTGAAGTCGGTCGATCACATGCTGTGCCTGTTCCCGTTCGAGCCGGCGCTGCTCGAAAAATCGGGCGTGGCCTCGACCTACGTCGGCCATCCGCTCGCCGACGAGATCCCGCTCGAACCCGACACGCACGGTGCGCGCATCGCGCTCGGGCTGCCCGAGCACGGTCCCGTGATCGCGGTGCTGCCCGGCAGCCGGCGTTCGGAGATCGCGCTGATCGGGCCGACCTTCTTCGCCGCGATGGCGCTGATGCACCAGCGCGAGCCCGGCCTGCGCTTCGTGATGCCGGCCGCGACGCCGGCCCTGCGCGCGCTGCTGCAGCCGCTCGTCGACGCGCATCCGCAACTGCCGCTCACGCTGACCGACGGCCGCTCGCAGGTGGCGATGACGGCTGCCGACGCGATTCTCGTCAAGAGCGGGACGGTGACGCTCGAGGCCGCGCTGCTGAAGAAGCCGATGGTGATCTCGTACAAGGTGCCCTGGCTGACGGGGCAGATCATGCGCCGGCAAGGCTACCAGCCCTATGTCGGGCTGCCGAACATCCTGGCCGGCCGCTTCGTGGTGCCGGAACTGCTGCAGCACTTCGCGACCCCGCAGGCGTTGGCCGACGCGACGCTCACGCAGCTGCGCGACGACGCGAACCGCCGCACGCTGACCGAAATCTTCACGCAGCTGCATCTGTCGCTGCGTCAGAACACCGCCGTGCGCGCCGCGGAGGCGGTCGAGCGCGTGATCGCGAGCCGGAAGCCACGCGCATGAAGGCCGTCCGTACCAGGCGCACCGCCGCGTCGCTGGCCGCCGAGCAGGCCGGCTTCAGCTTCGACGCGCCGGGCGAGATCGTCTGCGGCGTCGACGAGGCGGGCCGCGGGCCGCTCGCCGGGCCGGTGGTCGCGGCCGCCGTGATCCTCGATCCGGCGCGGCCGATCGTCGGCCTCGACGATTCGAAGGCGCTGAGCGCAAAGAAGCGCGAGCGGCTCTACGCCGAGATCGTCGAGCGCGCGCAGGCCTATTGCGTGGCCTCCGCCAGCGTCGAGGAAATCGACACGCTGAACATCCTGCACGCCACCATGCTGGCGATGAAGCGCGCGGTGGAGGGGCTCGCGGTGCTGCCGACGCTCGCGCAGATCGACGGCAACCGCTGCCCGACGCTCGCGATCCGCAGCGAGGCGATCATCGGCGGCGATGCGCTGGTGCCGAGCATCTCGGCCGCCTCGATCCTCGCCAAGGTCACGCGCGACCGGCTGCTGGTCGATCTGCACGCGAGCTTTCCGCTCTACGGCTTCGACGTCCATTCCGGCTACGGCACGCCCAAGCACCTCGCGGCGCTGCGCGAACACGGCCCGTGCGAGCATCACCGCCGCTCGTTCGCGCCGGTACGCGCCGCGCTCGATCTCACCCGATAGCGGACGGCGCGATGAAGTCGATCAGCTCGCGCGACAACCCGCTCTACAAGCGCCTGAAGGCGCTCGCGGGCTCGACGCAACAACAACGCCGCGGCGCCCAGGCGCTGCTCGAAGGCCTGCACCTGGCCGCGGCCTACCTCGACGCGAACGGCCAGCCCGAACTCTGCGTCGTCACCGACGGTGCGCTTGCGCACGACGAGACGCGCGCGATCGTCGCGCGCGTCGAGCCGCAGCGCGTGGTGTCGCTGCCCGATGCGCTGTTCGGGCAGCTCTCGAGCGTCGTCAACGGCGTCGGCCTGCTGCTGCTGGTCGAGCGGCCCGCCGCGGCGCTGCCCGAGCGCGTGACGGGCACGGTGGTGGTGCTCGACGGCGTGCAGGATGCCGGCAACGTCGGCTCGATCCTGCGCAGCGCGGCCGCGGCCGGCGTCGCCCAGGTGTTCTGCGTGAGCGGCACGGCCTACGCGTGGTCGTCGAAGGTGCTGCGCTCGGGCATGGGCGCGCATTTCCTGCTCGACATCCACGAGGACGTCGAGGCGGCCGACCTGATCGCGCGGCTCGGCGTGCCGGTCGCGCTGACCGATTCGCACGGCGCCCGCGCGATCGACGACTGCGACCTGAGCGGCCCGGTGGCCTGGGTGTTCGGCAACGAAGGCGCGGGCGTGTCGGCGCCGTGGCGCGAGGCGGCCAAGCTGCGCGTGACGATCCCGCAGCCGGGCGGCATGGAATCGCTGAACGTGGCGGCCGCCGCCGCCGTCTGCCTGTTCGAGCAGTGCCGCCAGCAGCGCAGGCGCTGAGGCCCGGCGCGTCAGCAAGCCAGCAGGCAAGGAAACGGCGGATGACCCGGGTCATCCGCCGTTGTTTCATGTGCGCCGTGCCGGCCCGGCGCGCTCAGTACGACTGCCGGTCGAGCTTGATTTCCTGCAGGATCGTGGTGGCGATCTCCTCGATCGACTTGTGCGTCGACGACAGCCAGTTGATCCCTTCGCGCCGCATCATCGCCTCGGCCTCGTTGATCTCGAAGCGGCAGTTCTCGAGCGACGCGTACTTGCTGCCGGGGCGCCGCTCGTTGCGGATCTCCGAGAGCCGCTGCGCGTCGATCGACAGCCCGAACAGCTTGTCGCGATGCTGGGCGAGCTCGCCCGGCAGCTTGCCGCGCTCGAAGTCCTCGGGAATCAGCGGATAGTTCGCGGCCTTCACGCCATACTGCATCGCGAGGTAGAGGCTGGTCGGGGTCTTGCCGCTGCGCGACACGCCCACCAGGATCACCTCGGCCTCGGCGAGGTTGCGGTCGGACTGGCCGTCGTCGTGCGCGAGCGAGAAGTTGATGGCCTCGATCCGCGTCTTGTATTCGTCGGTGTCGGCGTTTTGGTGGCCACGCCCCATCGCGTGCGTCGACTTCAGTTGCAGTTCCTGCTCGAGCGGCTCGACGAAGCGCTGGAACATGTCGAGGATCAGCGCGTTCGAGCGCTTGACGATGTCGTTCGACTCGCCGTCCACCAGCGTCGTAAACACGATCGGTCGGCGGCCGTCGAGCTGCGCCGCGTCGTTGATCTTCTGCACCGTCAGGTATGCCTTGTCGTGCGAATCGACGAACGGCACGCGCACGAGCCGGAACTTCTGGTCGAACTGGGACAGGATCGAGTGCGCGAAGGTTTCGGCGGTGATCCCGGTGCCGTCGGAGACGATGAAAACGGTTGGAAGCATGAATGGCGGGCGTGCGCGATGACGGCCTGGCGGCCGGAAGCGGCCATTCTAGCAGGGCCGGCGCGCACCGTTTCCGGCCCTTGCAGCCCATGCCCGGCACGCGGCCCGGCCAGATGCGGCGCCCCTCGCGGCCCTGGCCCGAGCGCGCGCCCGGGCCGCATTCGCACATCGCGCGGCCGGCACGGTAGAATAGCGGGCAACCTGTTGGATAAGCGCTTGCGGAAAGCATCACGAAGACGTCACGATCGCGTCTTTTTTACCGCCGCTGGCTGGTGTTCCCGGCAAATTGGGCGATTTGTCTGCTGTTTCGCCCTTGCGCCGGGATTTTTACAAGCCGCGCCGCTTCGCGAATGCTTATCCAACAGGTCGCGCGATGCACGCCCCGCCTTTTGCAAGCGGCCGTGCGTCAAGCCCAATCGCGCGATCGTGAATTTTTTTCACACTTAGGGGCTTGTATGACTAACGCAGCAAACGTCGCAAAGGACCAGGCGTATGTAATCCCGTTCGAGCAGTTGCGGATGACCGATGTCGAGATCGTGGGGGGCAAGAACGCTTCCCTCGGCGAGATGATCAGCCAGCTTTCCGAGGCAGGCGTGCGCGTTCCCACCGGGTTCGCCACGACGGCGCTCGCGTTCCGCGACTTCCTCGCCCATAACGATCTCACCGACCGCATCGCGAAACGCCTCGAGTCGCTCGATGTCGACGACGTGAAGTCGCTCGCCGTGGCGGGTGCCGAGATTCGCAAGTGGATCGTCGAGGCGCCGCTGCAGCCGCGGCTCGATGCCGAAATCCGCGAACAGTTCGAGGTGCTCTGCCAGAGCTCGCCCGAGGAGTTGTCGTTCGCGGTGCGTTCGTCGGCCACCGCCGAGGATCTGCCCGACGCGTCGTTCGCCGGCCAGCAGGAGTCCTACCTCAACGTGGTCGGCATCGACGACGTGCTCGACCGCATGAAGCACGTGTTCGCGTCGCTCTATAACGACCGCGCGATTTCGTACCGCGTCCACAAGGGCTTCACGCACGCCGAGGTCGCGCTGTCGGCCGGCGTGCAGCGCATGGTGCGCTCCGACGTCGGCGCGGCCGGCGTGATGTTTACGATCGACACCGAATCGGGCTTCAAGGACGCCGTGTTCGTGACGTCGAGCTACGGCCTGGGCGAGACGGTGGTGCAGGGCGCCGTGAACCCCGACGAGTTCTACGTGTTCAAGACCACGCTCGCCCGGGACAAGCACCCGATCATCCGCCGCTCGATCGGCTCGAAGCTGATCAAGATGGAGTTCACGCAGCCGGGCGAGCCGGGCCGTGTGAAGACGGTCGACGTCGCACACGAGCAGCGCAATCGCTACTCGATCACCGACGCCGACGTGATCGAGCTGGCCAAGTACGCCGTCATCATCGAGAAGCACTACCAGCGTCCGATGGACATCGAGTGGGGCAAGGACGGCCGCGACGGCAAGATCTTCATCCTCCAGGCGCGCCCGGAAACCGTGAAGAGCCAGGCCAACGGCAAGGTCGAGCAGCGCTTCAAGCTGAAGGGCCAGTCGCAGGTGCTCGCCACCGGCCGCGCGATCGGCCAGAAGATCGGCGCCGGCCCGGTGCGCGTGATCCAGGACCCGTCGGAAATGGAGCGTGTGCAGCCCGGCGACGTGCTGGTGGCCGACATGACCGACCCGAACTGGGAGCCGGTGATGAAGCGCGCCTCGGCGATCGTCACGAACCGCGGCGGGCGCACCTGCCACGCGGCGATCATCGCGCGCGAGTTGGGCGTGCCGGCGGTGGTCGGCTGCGGCGACGCGACCGACGTGCTGAAGGACGGGGCGCTCGTCACCGTGTCGTGCGCGGAGGGCGACGAAGGCAAGATCTACGACGGCCTGCTCGAGACCGAGGTGACGGAAGTCCAGCGCGGCGACCTGCCGGCCATCCCGGTCAAGATCATGATGAACGTCGGCAACCCGCAGCTCGCGTTCGACTTCTCGCAGTTGCCGAACGGCGGTGTCGGCCTGGCGCGGCTCGAGTTCATCATCAACAACAACATCGGCGTCCATCCGAAGGCGATCCTCGAGTATCCGAACATCGATTCGGACCTGAAGAAGGCGGTCGAGAGCGTCGCACGCGGTCATGCCTCGCCGCGCGCGTTCTACGTGGACAAGCTGACCGAAGGCATCGCCACGATCGGCGCGGCGTTCTATCCGAAGCCCGTGATCGTGCGCCTGTCCGATTTCAAGTCGAACGA
The DNA here is from genome assembly GCF_000960995.1 of Burkholderia glumae LMG 2196 = ATCC 33617. Classification (NCBI taxonomy): domain Bacteria; kingdom Pseudomonadati; phylum Pseudomonadota; class Betaproteobacteria; order Burkholderiales; family Burkholderiaceae; genus Burkholderia; species Burkholderia glumae. The sequence goes on from NZ_CP009435.1 coordinate 2,463,688, forward strand.
GTACAAGAAGCTGATCGGCGGCTCGCGCTACGAGCCGGACGAGGAAAATCCGATGCTCGGCTTCCGCGGCGCGTCGCGCTACATCGCCGACGACTTCGCGCAGGCCTTCGAGATGGAGTGCATGGCACTGAAGCGCGTGCGCGACGAGATGGGCCTCACCAACGTCGAGATCATGGTGCCGTTCGTGCGTACCGTGAAGCAGGCCGAGCGCGTGGTGGGCCTGCTCGCGAAGTACGGCCTCAAGCGCGGCGAGAACGGCCTGCGCCTGATCATGATGTGCGAGGTGCCGTCCAACGCGATCCTGGCCGAGCAGTTCCTCGCGTATTTCGACGGCTTCTCGATCGGCTCGAACGACCTGACGCAGCTCACCCTCGGCCTCGACCGCGACTCGGGCATGGAACTGCTCGCCGTCGATTTCGACGAGCGCGATCCGGCCGTGAAGTTCATGCTCAAGCGCGCGATCGACACCTGCCGGCGCCTCGGCAAGTACGTCGGCATCTGCGGCCAGGGCCCGTCCGATCATCCGGACTTCGCGCAGTGGCTGACCGAGGAGGGCATCGAGTCGATCTCGCTGAACCCCGATACGGTCATCGAGACCTGGCAGGCGCTCGCGAAGACGCAGAAGTAAGCGGGCCTGCCCCGGCGGCTGCGCGAGACCGGCTGCGGCGAGCGGCGTTTTGCCGTTACGTGCGGTTGCCGGCCGCCGGCGCCCCGATTCGTGCACGACACTGTGCTATAAACACCCCGGTGGCTACCGGGGTGTTTTCGTTTGGAGGTCGGGATGTTGTCAGGCCAACTGATCTGGTGGGTCGGCGTCGGCGTGCTGGTGGTGGCCGAACTGGTGACGGGCACGTTCTATCTGCTGATGGTCGCGCTCGGGTTCGTCGCCGGCGGCCTTGTCTGCCTGGCGGGCGGCGCGCTGCATGCGCAGGTGGCCGCCGCCGCGCTGGTCGCGCTGGTGCTGCTGGTGGGCCTGCGCCGCTCGCGCTTCGGGCGCCGCCAGAAGCGCGACGCGTCGGCCAATCCCGATGTCAATCTCGACATCGGCGCGGCGCTCGACGTCGCGCGCTGGCACGAGCGGCGCGCGCGCGTGCCGTATCGCGGCGCCGACTGGGACGTCGAACTCGCCGCGGGCGAGCGCGACGATGCGCTGCACTACGAAGTGCGCGCGATACGGGGAAACTGTCTGATCGTCGCCGCCAAGCCGCGGGGCTGAGCGCCCGGCGCGCGTCGATCCGTCAATCACAGGGGAGTTTTTTCATGAATGCACTGATTTTCTGGGTGGTGCTGCTCGTCATCGTGTTCGTCGTGCTGTCGAAGACGGTGAAGATCGTCCCGCAGCAGCACGCCTGGGTGCTCGAACGCTTCGGGCGCTATCACGCGACGCTCTCGCCGGGGCTCAACGTGGTGCTGCCGTTCATCGACCGGATCGCCTACCGCCACGTGCTCAAGGAAATCCCGCTCGACGTGCCGAGCCAGGTCTGCATCACGCGCGACAACACGCAGCTGCAGGTGGACGGCGTGCTGTATTTTCAGGTCACCGACCCGATGAAGGCCTCTTACGGCTCCAGCAACTTCGTGCTGGCGATCACGCAGCTCTCGCAGACCATGCTGCGCTCGGTGATCGGCAAGCTCGAACTCGACAAGACCTTCGAGGAGCGCGACTTCATCAACCACAGCATCGTGTCCGCGCTCGACGACGCCGCCTCGAACTGGGGCGTGAAGGTGCTGCGCTACGAGATCAAGGATCTCACGCCGCCCAAGGAGATCCTGCACGCGATGCAGGCGCAAATCACTGCCGAGCGCGAGAAGCGCGCGCTGGTGGCGGCCTCGGAGGGGCGCCGGCAGGAGCAGATCAATCTCGCCTCGGGCGCGCGCGAGGCCGCGATCCAGAAGTCAGAGGGCGAGCGGCAGGCTGCCATCAACCAGGCGCAGGGCGAGGCCGCGGCGATCCTCGCGGTGGCCGAGGCCAACGCGCAGGCGATCCAGAAGATCGCGCAGGCGATCCAGTCGCAGGGCGGCATGGAGGCGGTGAACCTGAAGGTGGCCGAGCAGTATGTGAACGCGTTCGCGAATCTGGCCAAACAGGGCAATACGCTGATCGTGCCGTCGAATTTGTCAGACCTGAGCACGTCGATTGCTTCGGCGCTGACGATCGTCAATCGCGGCATGCCGGGCGCCGCGAAGGGCTGATGCGCGGCGCCGCCGGCGCTCGCCTTCAGGGAAACGGCCCGCGTGATGCGGGCCGTTTTCGTTGCGGGGGGCGTGATCGGCGTTGCCGCCCGAAGCACGCGGCCCGCGAGCCGCTTCAGGCGGCGCCGGCGCCCGCGCGCATGATGCGGGCCTTTTCGCGCTCCCAGTCGCGTTTCTTCTCGGTTTCGCGCTTGTCGTGCAGCTTCTTGCCCTTGGCCAGGCCGATCTCGCACTTGACGCGTCCGCCCTTGTAATGGAAGTTCAGCGGCACGAGCGTGTAGCCGCGCTGCTCGACCTTGCCGATCAGCTTCTTGATTTCTTCACGATGCAGCAGCAGCTTGCGCGTGCGTACCGGATCGGGCTTGATGTGCGTCGAAGCTTCGGGCAGCGGGCTGATGTGCGTGCCGATCAGGAAGATCTCCGCGTTCTTGACGATCACGTAGCCTTCCTTGATCTGGCCGCGGCCCGCGCGCAGCGCCTTGACCTCCCATCCTTCGAGCACGAGCCCTGCTTCGTAGCGTTCCTCGATGTGGTAGTCGAAGAAGGCCTTTCTGTTGTCTATGATGCTCATGAAAGGAAATGGCCAACTCGTTTAAAATCACGATTTTAGCAAAGCGGGGCGCGGTTGGCCCGGCTCGGCCCCCACTCTTGATGCCGCGAGATTTATGGCAGATGTCCAGAAAACCGTATTGATCCGCCATTCGGCGGAACAGATGTTCGACCTCGTCACCGACGTGGCCGACTACCCGAACTTCCTGCCGTGGTGCGGCGGCATCGAAATCCGCCGCCAGGACGAGACCGGCATGGAGGCGCGGATCGACATCAACTTCAAGGGCATCCGGCAGCACTTCGCGACCCGCAACACGCAGGAGCGGCCGCACCGCATCGACATGGAGTTCGCCGACGGCCCGTTCAAGAAGTTCACGGGCTACTGGCGCTTCACGCCGCTGCGTGCCGATGCCTGCAAGATCGAGTTTTCGCTGCACTACGAATTCACCAGCGTGATCCTCGAGAAGATCATCGGCCCGGTGTTCAGCCACATCGCGAACACCTTCGTCGATTCGTTCGTCAAGCGCGCCGACCAGCGCTACGGGAAGGGCTGAGCATGCCGGCCGTGCAGGTGTGCTATGCGCTGCCCACGCAGCAGACGCTGATCGATCTGGACGTGCCCGAGAACACCACCGTGCGCGCGGCGATCGAGGCGAGCGGGATCGTGGCCCGGCATCCCGAGATCGACTTGAGCGTCGCGAAGACGGGCGTGTTCGGCAAGCTCGCGCCGCTCGACGCCGTGCTGCGCGACGGCGACCGCGTCGAGATCTACCGGCCGCTCGTGGTCGATCCGAAGGCGGCGCGCCAGCGCCGTGTGGACAAGACGCGCCGCGAAGGGTCCGTGGAGGGCCGCAAGTGGCAGCACAAGGATTCGCGCTGAGCGCGTGCATGCGCGCTGCCCGCGGGCCTGGCGGTCCCGGCCCGGGCCATCCGGCGGGTTCGCTGCTCGCCGGGCCGGAGTTCGCGTGGCCGCCTGCGGCCGCCGCGCGCCGTTGCGGTGAAGCTTCGCGTGGCCGCATTCACCCGTCAAATCTTCCGATCTGCCCACTCGCTCGTCGACAGGGCGCCCCGGGCTGGCCGGCAGGCGGCCGGCTCAGTGTGCCGCCCGCCTGAGCGCGGCCTGGCCGTGCCGCCGCACGGCGCCGTAGACGCCTGCCAGCAGCAGCACGAGCGCGCCTGCCTCGAGCGGCCGCGGCGGCCGCGCCTCGAACGCGAAGCCGTACAGCATCGCGAACACCGTCTCGAACACGATCAACTGCCCTGTCAGCGTCAGCGGCAGGCGCCTGGACGCCGCGTTCCACAGACAGTTGCCGAGCCACGACGCGCCGATCGCGAGGGCCAGGTTGAGCAGCCAGAAGGCCGGCCAGCGGCCCGGCCCCGGCATGGCGACGCTGCCGGCCGGCAGCAGCGCGAGCGCGAGCCAGCCGAGCGCGCCGATCAGCCCGGTGACGACACCCCAGAGCACCGACCATTGATTGCCGTCGAAACGAGGCTGGCGCCGCAGGTAGCGCGCGTTGGCGACCGCGTACCAGGTCCAGCTCGCGAGCGCGGCGGCCGCGCAGCCGATGCCGGCGAGCTTGTCGAGCGTGGAGGTGGCGCGCGCCGCGCCGGAGGTGAACAGGTCGACATGGATGCAGGCGATGCCGGTCGCGACCAGCCCGAGCGGCAGCGCGAGGCGGCGCAGCGGCACCGCATCGGCGTCGCGCAGACCCGCGAGCGAGACCGTGACGGGCAGCACGCCGACGATCAGCGAGCTCGGCGCGATGCCGATCAGGTGAACGGCGCCCGCCAGCAGCATGTAGTAGCCGAGATTGCCGATCACCGCGAACCGCACGAGCGCGACCAGATCCTCGCGCGTGAGGCGTGCCAGCAGCGAGCGCGCGGCCGGCAGCGCCACCACCGCCCAGCCCGTACAGCGTGTAGTGGCCCGCGCTCAGCGCCAGCGGGGAAACCTCGGCGAGCAGCCGCGGAACCAGGAACACCATGCCCCAGAGGGCTCCGGCGAGAATGCCGTACAGGACGCCGCGCTGCATGACGGGTTTCCTTGCGATCGGGCGGGTTTCGGAGGCTGCGCATCGTAGCGGGGCGGGGCCGGCGCGCCTTGTCGAATCCTGCATGCCCGCGAGCCTGCCGCGTGACGCCCGCTGCGATCGGCCGGCCGCTTGGGGAGCCGGCCGCGGCGGGCCAGGCGGCCATGGCGGATTCGAGGTCGGCCGTCCGCGGCGCGATGTTCGGATTCGAACCGCGCGGCACGGCGGCGAAACCTTGACGAACGCCTGACGAAGCACGAAGCGAATGGCTGCCTGGGAAGGCGCTAAGCCGTTGTTCGTGTTGTGAAAATCTGCCGCGCATCGCGTATAATTCGGCTTTGCGCCCATAGGATCTGCCATGCGTCTCATCCAAAAAGCACTCACTTTCGATGACGTGCTCCTCGTCCCGGCGTTCTCCGACGTCCTGCCGCGCGACACCAGCCTCAAGACCCGACTCACCCGCAACATCGCCCTGAACATGCCGCTCGTGTCCGCCGCCATGGATACGGTGACGGAAGGCCGTCTCGCGATCGCGATGGCGCAGCAGGGCGGCGTGGGGATCGTCCACAAGAACCTGACGCCTGCCGAGCAGGCGCGCGAGGTCGCCAAGGTCAAGCGCTTCGAATCGGGCGTGGTGCGCGATCCGATCACGGTGCCGCCCACCATGAAGGTGCGCGACGTGATCGCGCTGTCGCGCCAGCATGGCATTTCCGGCTTCCCGGTCGTCGAGGGGGCGCAACTCGTCGGCATCGTCACGAACCGCGATCTGCGCTTCGAAAGCCGCCTCGACGACGTGGTGCAGTCGATCATGACGCCGCGCGAGCGTCTCGTGACGGTCAAGGAAGGCACGCCGCTCGCCGACGCCAAGGCGCTCATGCACAGCCACCGCCTCGAGCGCGTGCTGGTGGTGAACGACGCGTTCGAGCTGCGCGGCCTGATGACGGTGAAGGACATCACGAAGCAGACCGAGCACCCGGACGCCTGCAAGGACGAGCACGGCAAGCTGCGCGTGGGCGCCGCCGTGGGCGTGGGCGCCGACAACGAGGAGCGCGTCGAGCTGCTGGTGCAGGCCGGGGTCGACGTGATCGTCGTCGATACCGCGCACGGCCACAGCAAGGGCGTGCTCGAGCGGGTGCGCTGGGTCAAGCAGAATTTCCCGCGGGTCGAGGTGATCGGCGGCAACATCGCCACCGCCGCCGCCGCGAAGGCGCTGGTCGACTACGGCGCGGACGCCGTCAAGGTCGGCATCGGCCCCGGCTCGATCTGCACCACGCGGATCGTGGCTGGCGTGGGCGTGCCGCAGATCAGCGCGATCGCCAACGTCTCCGAGGCGCTGCGCGGCACCGGCGTGCCCTGCATCGCCGACGGCGGCGTGCGCTTCTCGGGCGACGTGTCGAAGGCGCTGGCCGCCGGCGCGAACGCGGTGATGATGGGCAGCATGCTGGCCGGCACCGAGGAAGCGCCGGGCGACGTGTTCCTGTACCAGGGCCGCCAGTACAAGTCGTACCGCGGCATGGGCTCGGTGGGTGCGATGAAGGACGGCGCTGCCGACCGCTACTTCCAGGACAATTCCGCGAACATCGACAAGCTCGTGCCGGAAGGTATCGAAGGGCGCGTCGCCTACAAGGGTTCGGTCAACGCGATCCTGTTCCAGCTCGTCGGCGGCGTGCGCGCGAGCATGGGCTACTGCGGTTGCCGCACCATCGAGGAATTGCACGACAAGGCCGAGTTCGTCCAGATCACGGCGGCCGGCATGCGCGAATCTCACGTCCACGACGTGCAGATCACCAAGGAAGCCCCCAACTACCACGTGGACTGAACGCCAATGAAACCACTGCTGCGCGTCGTACTCGTCATCGATGCCCTGCTGCTGCTGGCAGGGGGTGTGCTGTTCGTGCTGACGCCCTGGAAGGGGCTTTACGACGCCCTGCAGCTGGTGCCGGTCGATCCGGCGATGGCCGGCCAGGCCTTCGGCGTCGCGCTGCTCGGGCTGGCCTGGCTCGCGTTCCATGCCTCGTTCAACGGCGACCTGACCACCGGCGTCGCGCGTGCAGTCGGCCATGTGAACTGGCTGATCGGCGTGCTGATGGTGGTCTGGCTGATCGGCCTGCACCGGCCCGAGCTGAATGCATTGGGACAGCTCGTGTCGGTGGCCACCGCCGTCGTGCTGCTCGTGATCGGGCTGGGCGGCGTGCGGCTGGCCTCGGCGGTGCGCCGGCGCGAGCGCGGGCTGGCGGCCGACGCGAAGGCGCAGCCGGCCGCCGATGCCGTGCCGGCGGCGACGCCCGCGCCAGTCGTGGTGCCGCCGCAGCCGCAGCCGGCCGCGACGCGCGTGGAGCCGGGCATCGGCGCCTCCAGCGCAGCGGCCCCGGCCGGCCGCGCCGAGCCGGCGGGGACCGCTGCGCCATCGTATGCGCCGCCCGCCACGCCCGGCTCCGCCGCCGATCCGACGCGGCCGCCGCGCGCTTGAGCCGAGGCGCGCGCCCCGGCCGTCTGCACCGCCCGCCGGGCGTGTGCCGGGCGCTTGCCGGGCATGGCGCCCGGACCATTTTCCGACTCAGATGCAGCGCCGCGTGCGCTGCTTTTCTTACCTGCCTGTACTCATCCCGTAGCCTGCCATGCACGACAAAATCCTGATCCTCGACTTCGGTTCGCAAGTCACCCAACTGATTGCGCGGCGGGTTCGCGAAGCGCACGTCTATTGCGAGATTCATCCGAACGATGTCAGCGACGAATTCGTCCGCGAGTTCGCGCCGAAGGGCGTGATCCTGTCGGGCAGCCATGCGAGCACCTACGAGGACCACCAGCTGCGCGCGCCGCAGGCCGTCTGGGATCTCGGGGTGCCGGTGCTCGGCATCTGCTACGGGATGCAGACCATGGCCGTGCAGCTCGGCGGCAAGGTGGAGTGGAGCGATCACCGCGAATTCGGCTATGCCGAAGTGCGCGCCCATGGCCACACGCGCCTGCTCGACGGCATCGAGGATTTCCGTACCGAGGAAGGCCACGGCATGCTGAAGGTGTGGATGAGTCACGGCGACAAGGTGGGCGAGCTGCCGCCCGGCTTCAAGCTGATGGCGTCCACGCCGAGCTGCCCGATCGCCGCGATGGCCGACGAGGCGCGCGGCTATTACGCCGTGCAGTTCCATCCGGAAGTGACGCATACCGTGAAGGGCCGCCAGCTGCTCGAGCGCTTCGTGCTCGAGATCGCTGCCGCCAAGCCGGACTGGGTGATGCGCGACCATATCGAGGAGGCCGTCGCGCTGATTCGCGAGCAGGTGGGCAGCGAGGAGGTGATCCTCGGCCTGTCGGGCGGCGTGGATTCGAGCGTGGCCGCGGCGCTGATCCATCGCGCGATCGGCGACCAGCTCACCTGCGTGTTCGTCGACCATGGCCTGCTGCGCCTGAACGAAGGGCAAATGGTGCTCGACATGTTCGCAGGGCGGCTGCATGCGAAGGTCGTCCACGTCGACGCGTCGGAGCAGTTCCTCGGCCAGCTGGCCGGCGTGACCGACCCGGAGGCGAAGCGCAAGATCATCGGCCGCGAGTTCGTCGAGGTGTTTCAGGCCGAGGCGAGGAAGCTCGGCAACGCGAAGTGGCTCGCGCAGGGCACGATCTACCCGGACGTGATCGAATCGGGCGGCGCGAAGACGAAGAAGGCGACGACGATCAAGAGCCACCACAACGTGGGCGGGCTGCCCGAGACGCTGGGGCTGAAACTGCTCGAACCGCTGCGCGACCTGTTCAAGGACGAGGTGCGCGAGCTGGGCGTGGCGCTCGGCCTGCCGCCCGAGATGGTGTATCGCCATCCGTTCCCGGGGCCGGGCCTGGGGGTGCGGATCCTGGGCGAGGTGAAGCGCGATTACGCGGACCTGCTGCGCCGCGCCGACGCGATCTTCATCGAGGAACTGCGCGGCACGATCGCGAACGAGCAGGATGCGGCGGCGGGGATCTGCGAGGCGTCGCAGGTCGGAAAGTCGTGGTATGACCTCACCAGCCAGGCGTTCGCGGTGTTCCTGCCGGTGAAGTCGGTGGGGGTGATGGGGGACGGGCGCACCTACGACTACGTGACCGCGCTGCGCGCGGTGCAGACCACCGACTTCATGACGGCGCATTGGGCACATCTGCCGTATGCGCTGCTGGGGCGCGTTTCGAATCGCATCATCAACGAGGTTCGGGGCATCAATCGGGTGGTTTATGACGTGTCGGGGAAGCCGCCGGCGACGATCGAGTGGGAATAAGCCCCAGCCCGCCGAGCCGGCACGGCTCGATGCCCGCAGGGGCCGATGCCACGCATTCCCGCCGGCCCCCGCGCATCGGTTCCGCACCGCTGTCGGCAGCGCCCGAGGCTCGCGGCACGGTCGGCGGACGGCGCGGCGCGTGCCGGGCCGACGGCATCGCGTCGATCCGGCCGGCCCGCTCCGAAGCCCCATGACCGCAGGCCCGCCCGCCGAGAGTCGTTCCCGGCCCGGTCCGATATATGTCGGATCTGCCGGGTGGGCCCTGTCGTCACGCGTCGCCGATTCATTCCCCACCGAAGGCAGTCACCTCGAGCGCTACGCACGCGTTTTCTCTGCGGTGGAGATCAATTCGTCGTTCTATCGTCCTCATCAACCAAAGACCTACGCGCGCTGGGCCGCGAGCGTACCCGAGGCATTCCGGTTCTCGGTCAAGATGCCACGCAGGATTTCCCATGAGCTGAGATTACGCGACGCCGATGCCGACGTGAGCGAATTCCTGGCCCAGATCGCGCCCTTGCAAGACAAGGCGGGATGCCTGTTGCTTCAACTGCCGCCCAGTCTGGCCTTGGACGAGGCCACGGCCCGGCGCTTCTTTTCGCTGCTGCGAAGCGCCACCGAAACGCCGATCGTCTGCGAACCGCGTCATGCGACATGGTTTGCCGAGGCGGGCGCGGCACTCATGAAACAGGCCGGAATCGGCTGCGTGCGGGCCGACCCGCCGCCCGTGGCCAGGGCCGCGCCGGTCGGCGATCCGCATGTTTCCTATTTCCGCTTGCATGGTTCGCCGCAGATCTATCATTCGGCATACGACGCGCCGTTCATCGAAGCGCTGGCGGCGCAGCTGACCGAAGCCGGCCGCACCGGCGCCGAAGCATGGTGCATTTTCGACAATACCGCGCGCGGCGAGGCGATTCCCAACGCACTGACGCTGATGGCTACGCTGTAAAGGGCGGCTGGCAGGTACGCCTCGTCCGAGGCACGTGCCGCGGCGCCGCTTCCGCGCCTACCATCGCCGGTTCGGCCGACGTGCGTTTCGCTTCGTCGCTGCGCGCCGAACCGGCATGCGGTCTCCTCAGGATGAGTCGCCGGACTGGCGGCCATTGACGATGCCAATTTGGCCGGTTCAGATGCGAGGCTGGAGCCGCCCGATCCCACGACGACCGGCGGGCGGCCATCCCAACCCGGAACTGGAGCGTTTGCCGTGGCGAACGAGAACAAGGACGAGAGAGCGGGCCGCGCCGGCGGCGTATTGATCGAATCGCGGACGATCGACTTCATTCCCGACGCGGAGCGTCACGGCCGGCTCGGCAGCCAGTTCACGCTGTGGCTGTCGGCGAACCTGCAGGTAACGGCGATCGTTACCGGCGCGCTGGCGGTGGTGCTCGGCGGCGACGTGTTCTGGTCACTCGTCGCGCTGCTGCTCGGCCAACTGCTGGGCGGCGCGGTGATGGCGCTGCACGGCGCGCAGGGCCCGCAGCTGGGCCTGCCGCAGATGATCTCGAGCCGCGTGCAGTTCGGCGTCCATGGCGCGACGATCCCGATCCTGCTGGTCTGCCTGATGTACGTCGGCTTTTCGGCGAGCGGCACGGTGCTCGCGGGCGCGGCGCTCGCGCAGTTGCTCGGCGTTGGCGAGGTGGCCGGCATCGCGGTCTTCTCGGCCTGCATCGTGGTGTTGACGGTGCTCGGCTACCGCACGATCCATCTGATCGGCCGCCTCGCGAGCCTGATCGGCGTGGTCGCGTTCGTGTTCATGTACGCGCGGTTGTTTTCGCAGCACGACGTCGGCCTGCTGCTCGCCAACCGGCATTTCTCGATCGCGAGCTTCCTGCTGTCGATGTCGCTGTCGGCGTCATGGCAGATCGCGTTCGGCCCCTATGTCGCGGATTATTCGCGCTATCTGCCGCGTACCACCTCGTCGCTCGGCACCTTCCTCGCGGTGGGGCTCGGCTCGGTGCTCGGCGCGCAGGCGGCGATGGTGTTCGGCGTGTTCGCGGCGGCGCTCGCGGGCGGGCAGTTCGCGCATCACGAGGTCGCCTTCATCGTCGGGCTCGGCTCGTCGGGCGCCGCGGCCGCGCTGCTGTATTTCAGCATCGCGTTCGGCAAGCTCACGGTGACGACGCTCAATGCCTACGGCAGCTTCATGTCGATGGCCACCATCGTCAGCGGCTTCGGCGGCCAGCGCACGATCCCGCATCGCGCCCGGCTGGCGGCGATCCTCGCGATGGTGGCGCTCTCGACGGCGCTCGCGGTCGCAGGCCGCGATTCGTTCCTGAAGGAATTCACGGCCTTCATCCTGTTCCTGCTCGCGTTCTTCACGCCTTGGAGCGCGATCAATCTGGTCGATTACTATGGCTTCACGCGTTCGCGTTACGACGTGCCGGCGCTGTCCGACCCCGACGGCCGCTACGGCCATTGGAACCGCACCGCGATCGGCGTGTATCTGGTCGGCATCGCCGTGCAGCTGCCGTTCCTGTCCACGAGCTTCTACACCGGCCCCCTCGTCGATGCGCTCGGCGGCGCCGACATTTCATGGATTCTCGGCCTGGTCGTGCCGGCGCTGCTTTACTACGTCTGCGCACGCGCCTCGGCGCGCCGTATTCCCGAACACCTGATCCTGCCCGCCGAGGTGTCGGGCGGCCGTGAATGAGGCCGGCGCGGTTCGCGAGTGCCGATCGGGTTCCATGACGGACGCGGATCGCACGACCGACGGCGGCACGGTGACGCGGCGGGCGGCAGGGCGGGCGGCGGGCGCCGCCGCCCTGCGGGCGAGGCTCAGGCCTCCTCGGCCCACGACATGTTGTCACGCGCGAGCAGCGCCGACGACGCGGCCGGCCCGAAGGTGCCCGCCGTGTAGAGCCGCGGCCGGTCGCCGGGCTGATGCCAGCCGTCGAGGATCGGCTCGATCCAGGTCCAGGCCGCTTCCAGTTCGTCGCGGCGCATGAAATGGGTGAGGCGGCCGCGGATCACGTCGATCAGCAGCCGCTCGTAGGCTTCGGCGCGCCGCTCGGGGATCGCCTGCTGCAGGTCGAGGTTGAGGCTGACGGGCACCATGTTCATGCCGCTGCCCGGTTCCTTCGCGAGCATCTGCAGCTGGATCGATTCCTCGGGCTGCAACTGGATCACGAGCCGGTTGCTGTAGTGGCGCGGGCCGTTCGGGATGATCGAGAACGGCAGATCGGCGAACTCGATGACGATCTCCGACTGGCGCTTCTGCATCCGCTTGCCGGTGCGCAGGAAGAACGGCACGTTGGCCCAGCGCCAGTTGTTGATGTGCGCGCGCAGCGCGACGAAAGTCTCCGCGCGGCTGTCGGCCGGCACGTTGTCCTCTTCCAGATAGCCCTTGACGGGCTTGCCGTCCACGGCGCCGGCCGCGTACTGGCCGCGCACCGTGTCGCGGGCGATGTCGGCGGGCGTCATCGGCCGCAGCGAGCGCAGCACCTTCAGCTTTTCGTCGCGCACCGCGTCGGGGTCGAGCGAGACGGGCGGCTCCATCGCCACGATGCACAGCAGCTGCAGCAGGTGGTTCTGCACCATGTCGCGCAGCGCGCCGGTGTGATCGTAGAAGCCGGCGCGGCTGCCCACGCCGACCGTCTCGGCCACCGTGATCTGCACGCTGCGGATGTATGGCGCCTGCCACAGCGGCCCGAAGATCGGGTTGCCGAAACGCAGCACCATCAGGTTCTGCACCGTTTCCTTGCCGAGATAGTGGTCGATCCGGTAGATCTGCGATTCGGCGAAATGCCTGCCGACCGCGTTGTTGATCGCCTGCGCCGAGGCCAGGTCGTGGCCGAGCGGCTTTTCCAGCACTACGCGCGAATGCGCGTCGACCAGACCGGCGGCCGAGAGGTTGTCGCAGATGGTCGTGAACAGCTCGGGCGAGGTGGACAGGTAGAACACGCGGATCGCCTCGCTGCGCGAGGCCTCGGCGAGCCGTTGGTAGTCGCCCGGCTCGTTGACGTCGATCAGCGTGTACTGGAACAGATCGAGGAAGTGGTTCCAGGCCTGCGCGTCGAATGCCTTCGCGTCGATGAACGGCCGCGACTGCTCCTCCATGAACCTGCGGTAGCCGTCGATGCCCCAGTCGCGCCGGCCGACCGCGATGATGCGCGTCTCGGGCGGCAGGTTGCGGTGCAGGTGCGCCATGTACAGCGCGGGCAGCAGCTTGCGGGCGGCGAGGTCGCCGCCGCCGCCGAAGATGATCATGTCGACGGGCAGTTCGGATGCGGTCGGGTTGGGCTGATTCGTCATGGGTGGTTCGCGGGTCAAGATCGATGAGCGTTGAACGAAAGGTGGTGCGGCATGCCGCAGTGCGGCGGAAAGTCCTAGTTTGCACGGTTTTGCGTGACTCCGTGTGGTCAGGCTGCGCTTTCGCGCGCCCGGAACGCGCCGGTCCCCCGCCAGCGGCCGCCGCGCGGCATGTTGCGCGGGTCGCGACTAAACACGGCGCGGCATCGGGGTGGCGGGGCGGTGCCGCATGAACGCGTGCAGGCCCGGCAGGCCACGGCTTGAGGTGATGCGTCGATGACGACGTCGCCAACGCGGCGTCGTGCCGGCGGCCCGGCCCGCGGGCTCGATTCCGTCGATCAGGAATGCGAACCAGAAGGGCCGTCGAGCAGGCACGCGCGGCATGCCCGCGAGGGCATCCGGTTGCTGCGCGCGGCGCGCCGTGCTCAGGACGGCGCGGTGCCGGCGGCCGGCTCGTCGCCGCTGATCACGAGCAGCACTTGCGCCGTCTTCGCGCCCAGCGAGCGGATCCGGTGCGGCACCTGCGCGTTGAAGTAGACGGCGTCGCCGGTCGCGAGCGTGACCTTCTGCGACGCGAAATCGATCTCGATCCTGCCGCTGTGAACGAACAGGAATTCCTCGCCCGCGTGTTCCCTGAATTCGGACGTCGTGAAATCGTGCGCCGGGCGGATCATGAACGGCAGCAGCCGCTTGCGTCCCGCTTCGGCCGCGATCACCTCGTAGCCGCTTTGCGCGTCGTCCGGCGCGCGGCTCATGCGCAGCCGCTCGTCGGCCCGCACCACGGTGATCGCCTGTTCGTCGCCGTCGGCCGAGAACAACTGCCCGACCTCGACGTGCAGCGCCTGCGCAAGCTGCATCGCGACCGCCACCGACGGCGTGCTGAGGCCGCGCTCGACCTTCGACAGATAGCTCTTCGTCAGGCCCGCGCGCTCGGCCAGGTCCTGCAGGCTCAGGCCGAGCTGTTTTCTCAGCAGCTTCAGACGAATCGCCCCCAAGGCTTTCCCCTTCATTGATTTATCGTTGAATGACACGTCGTGTCATATAATACCCAGCGTGTACTGTCGGCACGATGCCGGTCGCCCGACATCCGCCGGTTCACCTGGAGATGCTGCAATGGCCGAAACGCTGAGTCTGTCGAAATCCGAGCTGGTTGCCCGTTCGCAGGCGCAACTGGATACCACGCTGTCCGTGCGCAACTGGACGACGCGCCAGAAGCTGGCCCTGACGTGCCGCATTCTATTCGACGGCGGCCACGATTCGGGCCTCGCCGGCCAGATCACGGCGCGCGCCGAGGATCCCGACACCTATTACACCCAGCCGTTCGGCCATGGTTTCGACGAGATCACCGAGACGAACCTGCTGGTGGTCGACCAGGACCTGAAGACGGTGGACGGCCGCGGCATGCCGAATCCGGCGAATCGCTTCCACACCTGGGTCTACCGCGCGCGCCCCGATGTGAACTGCATCATCCACACCCATCCGCTGCACGTCTCGGCGCTGTCGATGCTGGAAGTGCCGCTGGCCGTGTCGCACATGGATACCTGCCCGCTCTACGACGATTGCGCGTTCCTCGAAAAATGGCCCGGCGTGCCGGTGGGCAACGAGGAGGGCGAGATCATCTCGGCCGCGCTCGGCGGCAAGCGCGCGGTGCTGCTCGCGCATCATGGCATGCTGGTGACCGGCAAGACCGTCGAGGAAGCGTGCTCGCTCGCGCTGCTGATGGAGCGCGCCGCGCGCCTGCAACTCGCCGCGATGGCCGCCGGCCCGATCCGCCCGATCCCCGAGGCTCTCGCCGCCGAGGCGCACGACTGGATCTCGACGCCGAAGCGCCACGCCGTCGCCTTCGACTATTACGCGCGCCGCGCGCTGCGCGCCCATCCCGACTGTCTGGCCTGATCCCGGGCGGACGCAGCGCACTGCGCCGGCCCGATGTGGGGGCGCATCGCGCCGGCCAACCGCTGGTGCTCAAGCGCGCTGTCGACGCAATTCCCCGACGCAAAGCCGCCGGCCGGACGCGACGCGCTGAAGGGGCGGCCGTGAACGGGGCAGCGCCGGACGGCCTCGTTCCCGAGCATGACCGGCCTGCCGTGGTGGCGGACGCGACAGGCGGCACCGGCATGCGTCGATTTGACGCGCAGCAGTGTGTTGGTGGCGTGCAATCGGGGTCAGCAATCCATCAATCGGGGCAGCAACCGGGCTCAGAAATGCACGGTGGTGCCGCAGGCGCCGCCTATCCAGTCCTTGCTGCCGGCCCCGCGGCAGAACACGCCGCATCCGCCAAGCGCGAGCATCAGCACGGTGCAGGCCAGCAGAACACCGCGTCGTCGGCGGGTTCGCCTCACGATCGTCTGATGGATGGTCATCGTTCCCTTGAAAGGCGCCGCCGACGCGGGCATTGGCGCTGGCGTTCGAGCTTCCCGAATCAGCATGGCGGCTTTCCTTCAGGGATCGCGACCGGGAGTCGAGCATTTGCTCGACAGGGCTGGCGCTTGCCCGATCCCCTGTTAAAATCGCTAGGACGTTTTGCCCTGACTTGTCCGAATGAGACTGCTTGATGCCTTGGTCGAACAGCGCATCGCTGCCGCTGCCGCGCGCGGTGAGTTCGACGATTTGCCGGGAGCCGGCGCACCGATGGAACTGGACGACGATCTGCTCGTCCCGGCCGAGGTGCGGATGGCCAATCGGATCCTGAAGAACGCGGGCTTCGTGCCGCCCGCGGTCGAGCAGTTGCGGGCGCTGCGCAATCTGCAGGATGAAATGCGGGCGGTCGACGATCGCGCGACCCGTTGCCGTCTGCAGGCGAAAGTGCTCGCCTGCGACATGGCCCTCGAATCCCTGCGCGGCGGCCCCCTCGTGGTGCCGCGCGAATACTGCCGCCGCATTGCCGAACGCCTGTCCGAGCGCGCGCTCGACGACGGCGCCGGCGAAGCGGGGGCCGCATGAACGCCGAATCCGGCGATTCGTTACTCCCGCCCGCCTCGCCAGACCCCGCCGCCTGCGCGCTGCCGCCGCTCGATCCGGGCGCCGAGCGCGACCGCCGCTTCATGCGGCTCGCGCTGGCCGCGGCCGACGCGGCACGGGCCGCCGGCGAAGTGCCGGTGGGCGCCGTGCTGGTGCGCGGCGACCAGGTAATCGCGCGCGGCTTCAACCATCCCATCAGCGGCCACGATCCGTCCGCGCATGCCGAAATGGCCGCTCTGCGCGAGGCCGCGCACACGCTCGGCAACTATCGCCTGCCCGGCTGCGAGCTCTACGTCACGCTCGAACCATGCCTGATGTGCTCCGGTGCGATCATGCACGCGCGTATCGCGCGCGTGGTGTACGGCGCGGCGGATCCGAAAACGGGCGCCTGCGGTAGTGTGGTCGACGCCTTCGCGAATCCGCAGCTGAACCACCACACGAGCGTGACGGGCGGGGTGCTGGCCGACGAGTGCGGCCACACGCTGCGTGCGTTCTTCGCCGAACGCCGCCGTGCCGCCCGCGAGGCACGGCGCGCGCGCGCCGCGTCCGCCGGAGCGTGCGATTCGGCCGCGCCCGGCGCCGACTGAACCAGTCGCGGTGGCGCGGCTCTAATCGGGCAATCCCAGCCGGGCCAGTCCCTTTTTTCTCCGCGAGCCGATGACGAATCCCTCCTCCCTGCCACGCACGATCCGTCTGCTGGCCCCCTCCGGTTACCCGCATGATCCGCTCGCGGTGCAGCGCGCGCTCGAGCGCCTCAGCAACGCGCAGCACGTGCTGCAAAACCTGATCGCCGTCGAGCGGCGCTACCTGCGGTTCGCCGGCACCGACGGCGAACGCGCCGCCGACCTGAACCATCTCGCCGATCCGTCGCAGCCGCTGCCCGACATCGGGCTCGCGGTGCGCGGCGGCTACGGCGCCGTGCGCATCCTGCACGGGCTCGACTATCGCGGGCTCGAGCGCCGCCTGCGCGATCAGCCGGTTGCGCTGTGCGGCCACAGCGATTTCACCGCGATCCAGCTCGCGCTGCTCGCGAAGTCGCGCGTGAAGACCTTCGGCGGCCCGATGCTGTCGGCCGATTTCGGCGCCGAAACGCCGAGCGAATTCACCATGACGCAGTTCTGGACGACGCTCACGCAGCCGTCCGCGACGATCGTGGCCGAGGTGCCGCAGCAGCAGTCGGCGGACGTGGCGGGCACGCTCTGGGGCGGCAACCTCGCGATCCTCGCCTCGCTGGTCGGCACACCGTACATGCCGCAGATCGAGGGCGGCATCCTGTTCATCGAGGACGTCAACGAGCAGCCGTTCCGCATCGAGCGGATGATCTATACGCTGCATTTCGCCGGCATCCTCGCGCGCCAGCAGGCGCTGGTGCTGGGCCAGTTCACCGGCGCGCGCGCGTTCGACTACGACAACGGCTACGATCTGCAGGCCGTGATCGACCAGATGCGCGAGGTGATCGGCATCCCGATCATCACCGGCCTGCAGTTCGGCCATGTGCCGGACCTGCTGACGCTGCCGGTGGGCGGCCAGGCGCGGCTCGTCGCGAACCAACACGGTTTCCGCCTGAGCGTCTCGGACTATCCGGTGCTGGGCGGCTGAGGTTCTGGCCGACGGGCGCGAAACGAGGCGGGCGACCGCCTTTTTTTTCATCCACATAAGCAACTAACGGTCTGACATCGCGGGCCCCTCCGAATGGCTGGCCGCACCAAGCCGATGCTTAAATTGTTGACAAAAATAATGCCTGATTTCGACGCGATGGCGTGAGCAGACTGGATTTCAGCGCGATCCATCGCCGCTTGACCGGCGTCTGCACCTCATGAGAGCCGAAACATGCCCGATTGCGGTGCAATGATAGTGATGGAAATTGTTGACAATGTTTATGTCCACTCTAGGATGCTGAACATAACGAGATGACGAACATGATGAAGAAGGCAACCGCCGCACCCGTGAGTGCGGCGGAGGCGATCGCCGAGCGCATCCGCGCGGCGATTCTCGAGCACCGGCTCGCGCCGGGCGCGAAGCTGACCGAAGCGCAGCTCTGTGACGTGTTCGGCGTGAAGCGCGGCACGATCCGGCAGGCGCTCGCGCTGCTCGCGACCGACCGGCTCGTCGATCTGGAGCCGAACCGCGGCGCGTTCGTGGCGAGCCCGACGCTGCAGGACGTCCACGAGGTGTTCGAGATGCGGCGCATCATCGAGCAGGCGGTGGTCGAGCGCCTCGCGGCGGGGCCGGGCGGCAAGCGCCTGCGCGGCGTGATGACGATCGTCGAACGCGAGCGCGGCGCGTTCGAGCGGCGCGATTTCGCGGCCTGCGTGCGTCTGTCGGGCGAGTTCCACACGGCGCTCGCCGCGCTGACCGGCAATACCGTGCTGTGCGATTGCCTGAACGGGCTGGTCGCGCGCTCGACGCTGATGTCCTCGCTCTACGAATCGCACGGCCGCGGTTCCTGCTCGTTCGACGAGCACGCGCTGATCGCGGCGGCGCTGGAGGCGGGCGACGGGCGCGAGGCCGCGCAGCGGATGGCGCATCACCTGCAACAGGTGGAACTGAGAATGCTGGACCGGCCCGCACAGGGCACGGTCGACCTGCGCGACGTGTTCGGCGGCACGGGCTGACGTCCCGTGCGCCGCGCCCGCGCCGACCGGACGGATTGACCGGATGCTGGCGGCAGCCTCGCGCTGCCGCAGGCGGGCGCGGCCCCACACGAGGCGGGCCGCGGTTTCAACGACGATCGCGCGGCCCGACCGCGGCAGGCAAGGAGATGTCATGGCTCAGTTCAGCATTGCGCCGGAAAGCCCCCCCTATCATCCGGACTCCACGAACCGTGCGGACCCTGGCCCGGGTTCGCCGGGCCGCTACAGCGAGCGGCTCTACAACGACGATCTCGCGCCGCTCGAGCGGCAGGGCTGGGGCGCCTATAACATCTTCGCGTTCTGGATGTCGGACGTCCACAGCGTGGGCGGCTACGTGTTCGCGGGCAGCCTGTTCGCACTCGGCCTGACGAGCTGGCAGGTGCTGGTGTCGCTGCTGGTCGGGATCACCATCGTCAACCTGCTCTGCAACCTGATCGCCAAGCCGAGCCAGCAGTTGGGCGTGCCGTATCCGGTGGCCTGCCGCGCCACCTTCGGCGTACTCGGCGCGAACGTGCCGGCCGTGATCCGCGGGCTGATCGCCGTGGCCTGGTACGGCATCCAGACCTATCTGGCCTCGAGCGCGCTGGTGGTGGTGGTGCTGAAGTTCGTGCCGCAGTGGATGCCCTACGCGGATGTTCATCAGCACGGCCTGCTCGGGCTGTCCGCGCTCGGCTGGGCCGGCTTCATGCTGCTCTGGGTGCTGCAGGCGCTGGTGTTCTGGAACGGCATGGAGACCATCAAGAAGTTCATCGACTTCGCGGGGCCGGCCGTCTACGTGGTGATGTTCGCGCTGGCCGGCTACATGGTCTGGCGCGCCGGCTGGCGCAACATCGGCATCAACCTGGGCGGCGTGCGCTACCACGGTGCCGAGGCGATCCCGGTGATGCTCACGGCGATCGCGCTGGTGGTCTCGTACTTCTCCGGGCCGATGCTCAATTTCGGCGATTTCTCGCGCTACTGCGGCAGCTTCGGCGCGGTGAAGCGCGGCAATTTCTGGGGCCTGCCGGTCAATTTCCTGGCGTTCTCGCTGGTCACCGTGATCACCACGGCCGCCACGCTGCCGGTGTTCGGCGAACTGCTGACCGACCCGGTCGCCACCGTCGGACGCATCGATCATCCGACCGCCGTGATCCTCGGCGCGCTGACCTTCACGGTCGCCACCATCGGCATCAACATCGTCGCGAACTTCGTGTCGCCCGCCTTCGATTTCTCCAACGTCGCGCCGCGGCGCATCAGCTGGCGCGCGGGCGGCATGCTGGCCGCGGTCGCCTCGGTGTTCATCACGCCCTGGAACCTGTTCAACAATCCGGCGGTGATCCACTATACGCTCGACGTGCTCGGCAGCTTCATCGGGCCGCTGTACGGCGTGCTGATCGTCGATTTCTACCTGATCAAGCGCGGCCGGCTGCTGCGCGACGAGCTCTACACGCTGTCGGAGACGGGCGCCTACTGGTATCGCGGCGGCGTGAACCGGCGCGCGGTGCTGGCGCTGCTGCCGGCCGCCGCGCTGGCGCTGCTGCCGGCCGCCGCGCTGGCCGTGGCCTGCGTGATGGTGCCGGCGCTGGCCGGCCTCGCGAACTTCTCGTGGTTCGTCGGCGCGCTGCTGGGCGGCCTGTTCTATCGGATCATGGCGCGGCACTGAACCAGGACGACCACATGAAGATCAAGCTGATCAACCCGAACACCACGCAGCGCATGACCGAGGCGATGGGGCGCTGCGCGCGCGAGACGGTGAACGCCGGCACCGTGGTGGTGGCGGTGAGCCCGCCTTCGGGGCCGCCCTCGATCGAGAGCCACTACGACGACGCGCTCGCCGTGCCGGGGCTGCTCGCCGAGATCGCCGCCGGCGAGCGCGACGGCTTCGACGGCTACGTGATCGCCTGCTTCGGCGACCCCGGCCTCTACGCCGCGCGCGAGCTCGCGCGCGGCCCGGTGATCGGCATCGCCGAGGCGGCGATGCATGCGGCGAGCGTGCTCGCGCCCGGCTTCTCGGTGGTGACGACGCTAGCGCGCACGCGCGGCCTGGCCTGGCACCTGGCCGAGCGCTACGGCATGCGCCGCTTCTGCCGCAACGTGCGGGCCACCGACGTGCCGGTGCTGGAGCTCGACCGGCCCGGCTCGCCGGCGCGGGGCCGGATCGTCGACGAGTGCCGCCGCGCACTCGACGAGGACGGCGCCGAGGCGATCGTGCTCGGCTGCGCGGGGATGGTCGAATTCGCGCGCGAGATCGAGCAGGCGATCGGCGCGCCGGTGGTGGAGGGCGTGACCGCGGCCGTCAAGTGGGTGGAGGCGCTGGCCGCGCTGCGGCTTGCCACGGCCAAGCGCGGCGACTACGCGCGGCCGCTCGCGAAACGCTACGACGGCCAGCTCGCGCACTTCAGCCCCGGCGCCGACGGCCTGCCGGGCGGCGCGGCGGGAACCGGCCCGGCCGCGAACGCCCAGGCGATCGCGAACGCCGGCGGCACCAGCCCGGCCCTGCCGCCGGTACATATACATCCGGTGTGACACGCACTATCGGCCCGGCTGTATGGGCGCCCCGAACCCTTTTCGCTACACTGGCCCAAGCCTCGCATCGGCGCCGCCCCGCGCGCCGCCTGCGTCACCGCCGCCGGCGGCGCCGATGCGAGCCCGATCGACACGGGTTTCTCTTCGTATCCAGCCATGTCCCACGATTCCCACTATCCGCGCGACCTGATCGGCTACGGCCGGCATCCGGTGCAGGCGAACTGGCCGGGCCGCGCGCGCGTCGCCGTGCAGTTCGTGCTCAATTACGAGGAGGGCGGCGAGAACTGCGTGCTGCACGGCGATCCGGCCTCCGAGCAGTTCCTGTCCGAGATCGTCGGCGCGGCGGCCTATCCGGCGCGCCACATGAGCATGGAGTCGATCTACGAATACGGCTCGCGCGCGGGCGTCTGGCGCATCCTGCGCGAGTTCGAGAGACGTGCGCTGCCGCTCACCGTATTCGGCGTCGGCATGGCGATCGAGCGGCATCCCGAGCTCGCGCGCGCGTTCGTCGAGCTGGGCCACGAGATCGCCTGCCACGGCTGGCGCTGGATTCATTATCAGGACGCCACTCCCGAGCGCGAGGCGGAGCACATGCGGCTCGGCATGGCGGCGATCGAGCGCGTCACGGGCGTGCGGCCGCTCGGCTGGTACACGGGGCGCGACAGCCCGAACACGCACCGGCTCGTGGCCGAATACGGCGGCTTCCTGTACGACTCCGACTACTACGGCGACGACCTGCCGTTCTGGATGGAGGTTCCCGTCACGGGCGGCGCGAGCGTGCCGCAGCTGATCGTGCCGTATACGCTCGACACCAACGACATGCGCTTCGCGACGCCGCAGGGCTTCAACACCGCCGATCATTTCTTCCAGTACCTGCGCGACGCGTTCGACGTGCTCTACGAGGAGGGCGACGAGGCGCCGAAGATGCTGTCGATCGGCATGCATTGCCGGCTGCTCGGCCGGCCGGGGCGATTCCGCGCGCTGCAGCGCTTCCTCGACCATATCGAGCGGCACGACCGCGTCTGGGTCACGCGCCGCGTCGACATCGCGCGCCACTGGCGCGAGCACCATCCGTATGCCAGCAGCCACCAAGGCGAAGGAGCGGCATGAAGGCGATGCACTACACGTTGGCGGAACTGAACGGGATGGCGGCCGAGGCCTTCGTCGCCGCGCTGTCGGGCATCTTCGAGCATTCGCCGTGGGTCGCCGAGGCGGCCGCGGCCGGGCGCCCCTATGCAAGCGTTGACGCGCTGCACACGGCGATGTGCGGGATCGTTGAGCAGGCCGGCGAGGCGCGCCGGCTCGCGCTCGTGAACGCCCACCCGGAGCTGGCCGGCAAGGCCGCCGTGCGCGGCGAGCTGACCGCCGAATCGACGCGCGAGCAGAGCGGTGCCGGGCTCGACCAGTGCTCGCAGGCCGAGTTCGACCGGCTGCAGCAGCTCAATCTCGCCTATCGCGACAGGTTCGGTTTCCCGTTCATCCTCGCCGTGCGCGGCTACGACCGGCACGGCATCATCGCGAACTTCGAGTCGCGTCTGGCCAATACGCGCGAGGCGGAACTGCGCGCGAGCCTGGCGCAGATCTACCGGATCGCGCGCTTCCGGCTCGACGACCTGATCGGCGCCTGAGCGGCGCTTCACCACGGCGCGCGACGGCCGCCTTTTCGCGCCGCCCCGGCGCCCGCCGGGTCCGCGCGAGCGCGGGCCCGGCACTTTCCACGAACCGAGAACACAAGGACCCCATCATGGCCATTCCGCTGCTCGACCCCAACGCTCCCGAATTCACGCGCCGCTATGTGAATCTCGCCGATCCGCGTCTCGGGGCGCAGGCGCTCGAGGCGAGCGACGATTTCTTCGCGCCGAAGGAGCGCATGCTGAATCCGGAGCCGGCGGTGTTCATCCCTGGCAAGTACGATGACCACGGCAAATGGATGGACGGCTGGGAAACGCGCCGCAAGCGCACCGCCGGCTACGACTGGTGCGTGGTCAAGCTCGCGCGGCCCGGCGTGATCAAGGGGCTCGACCTCGACACCAGCCACTTCACCGGCAATTTCCCGCCGGCCGCCTCGGTCGAGGCCTGTCGGGCGGCCGAGGGCGCGCCGAACCAGGACACGCGCTGGGTCGAGATCGTGCCCTCGACCACCCTGCAGGGCAATCAGCACCACTATGTCGAGGTGGCCGACGCCGCGCCCTACACGCACCTGCGCATCAACATCTATCCGGACGGCGGCATCGCGCGGCTGCGTGTATACGGGCAGCCGCAGCTCGACTGGAGCGGCGCGGCGCGCGACGAGCTGTTCGATCTGGCCGCGATGGAGAACGGCGGCTATCTGGTGGCCGCCAACAACCAGCATTTCGGCCTCGCCTCGACGATCCTGCTGCCGGGCCGCGGCGTGAACATGGGCGACGGCTGGGAGACGCGGCGCCGCCGCGAGCCCGGCAACGACTGGGCGATCGTGGCGCTCGCGCGGCCCGGCGTGATCCGCAGGATCGAGGTCGACACGGCCCACTTCAAGGGCAACTATCCGGACCGCTGCTCGATCCAGGCCGCGTATGTGAAGGGCGGCACCGACAGCTCGCTGGTCACGCAGGCGATGTTCTGGCCCGAGCTGCTCGGCGAGCAGAAGCTGCAAATGGACAAGCAGCATCATTTCGAGGCGGAGCTGGCCGCGCTTGGCCCCGTCACGCACGTGCGGCTCAACATCATCCCGGACGGCGGCGTGTCGCGTCTGCGCCTCTGGGGCACGCTCGCCCAATGAAGACGCTCGCCATCGAGGCGCTGACGCGCGCCGCGTTCGCGCCGTTCGGCGACGTGATCGAGACCGCCGGGGCGACGCGGATTCCGATCAATCTCGGCACCACCACCCGCTTCCACGATCTCGCCAGGATCGACGTGGCCGACGGCGGCGGCCGGCCGCTCGTCAACCTGTTTCGCGGCGAGCCGCGCGCGCTGCCGTTCGAGGTGACGATGCTCGAGCGCCACCCGCTCGGCAGCCAGGCGTTCCTGCCGCTCGACGCACGGCCCTATCTGGTGGTGGTGGCGCCGGCCGGCGAGCTCGATCCCGCGAGGATCCGCGCATTCGTCACGCACGGCTGGCAGGGCGTGAACTATGCGAAGGGCGTTTGGCACCATCCGCTGATCGCGCTCGGCCAGACCAGCGATTTCATCGTCGTCGATCGCGGCGGCGAGGGCGTGAACCTGGACGAGACGGCGCTCGACGAATCGCTCTGGCTCACCGACGCCGCCCTGCATCACGTGACGGCCTGATCGCCCCCCGCGGCAACCCTGTCCCCGGCCCCGCGAACCGCGGTTCGCGGGGCTCCGTTCGCGCCCGCCGCCGGTTCAGAGCGCCTCGCTCACGCACGGCGCGGCGCGCGCCCTGAGCCATTGCTCGAGCGCGTCGTTCGACATCGGCTTGGCGTAGTAGAAGCCCTGCAACTCGTCGCAGCCGATCCGCCTGAGCGCGTTCGCCTCGTGCGCCTGCTCGACGCCTTCGGCCACCACGCGCAAGCCCAGCTCGTGGCCGAGTTCGACGATGGCGCGGATCACGGCGAGATCGGCGGGCGCCCCGAGCCTGCCGTTGACGAACGCGCGGTCGATCTTGAGCCGGTCGAGCGGGAAGCGGTGCAGGTAGCTGAGGCTCGAATAGCCGGTGCCGAAATCGTCGAGCGAGAGCTTCACGCCGAGCGCGCGGATCTCGTTGACGGTGTCGAGATAGTGATCGACGCTCTCCATCAGCTCGGTTTCGGTGATTTCGAGCTCGAGGCTGTCAGGCCTGACGTCGTGGGCCGCCAGGCTGTCGTGCAGCTTGTCGACCAGTTGCGCGTCGTCGCGCAGCTGCACCACCGAGAGGTTGATCGACACGCGGATCTCGGGCAGGCCCGCGGCGCGCCAGCGTGCGATCTGGCGGCAGGCCTCGTCGATCACCCAGGTGCCGATCGGCACGATGAGGCGTGTTTCCTCCGCGATCGGGATGAACTGCGAGGGCGGCACCCTGCCCAGATGCGGATGCTGCCAGCGCAGCAGCGCCTCCACGCTCAGCAGCTCGCCCGTCGCGGCCTGCACGCAGGGCTGGTATTCGAGCCACAGCTCGCGGCGCTCCACCGAGGTGCGCAGATGGGTCTCGAGTTCCAGGCGGTGGCGCGCGCTTTCGGCCATCTCGGGCGAGAAGAACTTGACGAGATTGCGGCCGCTCGATTTGGCGCGGTACATCGCGGCATCGGCGTTCTGCATCAGCGTCTCGATGTCCTCGCCGTGGTCCGGATACAGCGCGATGCCGATGCTGCATGCCACCTGCAGCGTCATGCCGCCGATCTGGTGCGGCTCCTGCATGAGCGGCAGCAGCCGCTCGTCGAGCAGGTGCGCCACGTCGGCCGCGCTGCCCGCGCCGCCGAGCAGGACCGTGAATTCGTCGCCGCCGAGCCGGCTCACGGTGTCGCCCGCGCGCACCGATTGCAGCAGCCGCTGCGAGACCGAGCGCAGCAGCCCGTCGCCGGCGTGATGGCCGAACGTGTCGTTGATGTCCTTGAAGCGATCGAGGTCGATGAACAGCACCGCCACCCGGCCGCGGTCGTGCCGCGCCTGCTCGATTGCGGCACCTAGGCGCCTGGTAAACAGCGCGCGGTTGGGTAGCTCGGTGAGCACGTCGTGTTCGGCGAGGAACCGGATGCGCGCCTCGCTCTTCTTGCGGTCGGTGATGTCGATCAGCGTGCAGATGTAATGCGACACCGCGCCGTGCTTGTCGCGCACCGCGCTGATCATGAGCCAGGCCGGATAGTCGCCGCCCGCGCGCCGGCGCACCACGGCTTCGCCGTTCCAGACGCTCGAGATGTCCACCAGCGCCGCGAGCCGCGATATCAGCGGCTGCTCGCCGCCGCTCGCCACGATGAACTCGGGCAGCGTGCCGGCGATCTTCTCGGCGCGATAGCCGGTGGCGCGATAGAACGAGGCGTTCGCGGTCAGCAGGCGGCGCTCGCTGTCGAGGATCAGGATCGCCTCCGACGACGCCTCGAACACTTTCGCCCACAATTCGAGGCGTTTTTCCATCAGCTTGATCTGGTTGATCGGCGTAAACGCAGTGAGCACCGCGTCGCGCCCCTGGAATTCGAGGCGGCGCGCCGACAGCATGGCCCAGGTGGGTTCCTCGCTCGCCATCCAGCGCACCTCGAACTGGTCGACGGCGTTGCGGTCGGAGAGCTGCTGGAAGAAGCGCGCGCGCACCGCCGAATCGAGTCCCGAGGCCCACGGGTCCGAGGTGCAGCCGTTGAGCCAGTAGAGCGCCGGATGGTTGGCGTGCAGCACCTCGTGGCCGGGCACGGAGGTCACCATCATCGGCACCGGCGTGGCCTCCACCAGCGCGTGCTGCGCCTGCGCGGCGCGCGCGCTGGCGGCGAGCTCCTTCTGCACGTCGCGCTCGTGGTCGAGCTGGGCGAGCATGTCGTTGAACCCGCTGACGAGCTGGCCGATCTCGTCCTGGCTGTGCCACGCGGCGCGCTGGCCATGGTCGCCGGTGCGGCGCACGGTGTCCATCACGCGCGCGAGCTGGCGCAGCGGCCGCGAGATCTGCTGCGCCACCAGATAGACCATGGAGAGAATGCCGCAGAGCAGGAACAGCGCCGTGCCGAGGTGCAGCCACATGCGCGAGAACAGCGCGCTCACGCGCGCGCGCAGCAGCGCGTCGAGTTCGGCGCCGGTGGCGCGCCAGGCGTCGCCCGCGAGCGCGACCAGCGCCTGCTGGGCCGCGTCGGCGGCCGCGCGCGCGGCGGCGTCGGCGCCGCCCGCGGCCACCGCCTGGCGCGCCGCGTCGCGGTAGATTTCGATCGCCTCCAGCAGCTGCCCGGTCGGCGCGGCGAGCACGCGCTGCACGCCGGCGTTGGCCGCGCCGGCCTCGGCGAAATCGGAGCGCAGCCCCTGCGCGACCGCGTCGAGCTGGCCCTCGAGCACGAGATAGCGTGTGCTCAGCTCGCGCCGCACCCGGGCGGTGACGGCGCCTTCGCGCAGGCGCTGGCCGATGCCGTCCACCGCGTCGAGCAGCGCGGGGTAGCGCAGCACGGCCAGCGACATCGAGTAATAGCTGTCGAGATCGGGGTCGAGGATCAGGTTCGACTGGTTGCCCACCCGCGTGATCAGATCACGGCAGGCCGCGAACGCGTCGCGCACGGCCGCCGCGCGATTCGCGGGCGGCGCGTGGGCCAGCGCGTCGAGCGCGGCGCGCAGGCGCGCGTTCAGTTCGCCGCTTTGCAGCCCCGTGCCGTACTGTCGTTCGGCGGCGGCCAGCGCGGCCTCGGTGCGTGCCACCTCCGGCATCGCGAGGCGTCCGTCGGCGCCGAGCGTGGCCACTTCCACGAGCGCCTCGCGCACGGTGGCCAGGTAGGCGTTGCCGACGATCTCCTTTTGCGAGAAATCGATCGATAGGTACTTCTCGTGAATCAGGATGCCGCTGATATAGACGACCGCGCTCAGATCGAGCAGGTAGATCAGCAGCAGCTTGCGGCCGACCCGCAAGCGCCCGAGCAGTCGAAAGAACAGGTTGTGTTGCATCGCACGCGCCAGGATGACAGCCAGGGTTGCCGCCGTGTTCCATACCGGGAACCGGCGTGTCCGGAAGCGTCGTCGCGGGGCCCGCGCGCGCTCGCTCCCTGACTAACGGCAGCGTCGCGCCGCGGCTTTAGCGCACGCGTGCGCGAGCCTCCCGGCGGGGCGTGGATGCCGCGCCGTGGTGCAAGTGCACCGCCGTGGCGCGAGCCGGCAGGGGCAGCAGGGCGAAGCGGCGGCCTCCGGCACGGCGGCGGCGCTGGCCGCGGCGTCGGTGACAGTCGGCAGGTTCTGCGGCGAGCGCGGGCGCCGGCGTGCCCGTCTCGCGATGCCAGCCTGGCAAGGCAAACGGGCTCGCGTGACGCGAGCCCGTTTCGTCAGGTTCGTCGGGGCCGGCCGAGGCAGCGCCTATTTTGCCGCGCCGGCCTCGAACCAGGCCGCGAGCTGCTTGCGCTCGTCATCGGTCATGTGCGTGACGTTGCCGATCGGCATCGCCTTCAGTTGTACCGCCTGCTGATAGATGCGCTGGGCGTTCTGCGCGATTTCCTCGGGGGTGTCGAACATCACGCCGGCCGGCGCGCTGCCCATCATGGTCGGCTTGGCCGCGTGGCAGGCCACGCAACGCTGTTCGAGCACCGGCTGGATGTCCCTGATCGTGAGCTGCGGCCGGTTCGCCGCCAGCGCCTGCGGCGCCACCGGGCGCGGCGCGGTCCAGACCAGCGCGAGCAGCATCAGCGCCACGCCGCCGAGCGGCAGATACCAGCGCTGCTGACCGCGGTGGCGCATCACGAAGAACTGGCGGATCAGCGCGCCGGCCAGCATGATGATCACCAGCACCACCCAGTTGTAGCGGTTGGTGTACGTCATCGCGTAGTGGTTCGACAGCATCGCGAACACGACCGGCAGCGTGAAATAGGTGTTGTGGACCGAACGCTGCTTGCCGCACCTGCCGTAGACCGGGTCGGGCGTCCCGCCCTTGAGCATCGTGTCGACCATCTTGCGCTGGCCGGGGATGATCACGAAGAACACGTTGGCCGACATGATGGTCGCCAGCATCGCGCCGACGATCAGGTAGGCCGCGCGCCCCGCGAAGATGTGGCAGGCGAGGTAGGCGGCGATCACCACGTACAGGCCGACGAACACGCCGAGCAGCCGGTCGCGGCTGCCGAGCAGGCGGCACGCGCAGTCGTAGACGATCCAGCCGGCCATCAGGAAGCCGAGCGCGGCCGAGACCGCCACCACCGGCCCCATGTCGAGCACGTTGCGATCGATCAGGTAGGTGTTCGGCGCGAGCAGGTAGAGCACGAAGAACAGCCCGAAGCCCGACATCCAGGTGGTGTAGGACGGCCATTTCGACCAGTGCAGGTGCTCCGGCATGGCGGGCGGCGCGACCGTGTACTTCTGCATGTTGTAGAAGCCGCCGCCGTGTACGTGCCACAGCTCGCCGAACACGCCGCGCTGGCGCTGGTTCGGGTCCTTCGGCGGGGTCAGGCTGTTGTCGAGGGCGACGAAGTAGAACGATTCGCCGATCCAGGCGATCGCGGCGATGACGTGCAACCAGCGAATCGCGAGATTCAGCCAGTCGTTGATGAAGCCTTCCATGACACTTCTCCAGACAGACTCGGGGCGTTGTTGTCGCGTCCTCGGCAAACGGGCGGCGGGCCGATACGCTGTCAGCTGCCGCGATAGGTGCTGTACGACCACGGCGAGACGAGCAGCGGCACGTGGTAGTGCGAGCCCGGGTCCGCCACGCCGAAGCGCAGCACGACGCGATCGACGAAACGCGGCGCGGGCAGCGCGACGCCGAGCGCGGCGAAGTAATCGCCGGCGTGGAACACCAGCTCGTATTCACCGGCGGCGAGCGCATCGCCTTCGAGCAGCGGCGCGTCGCAGCGGCCGTCGTCGTTGGTGGCGGCCTGTTTGAGCAAGCGGCGCGCCTCGCCGTCGATGGCATGGAGTTCGATCCGGATGCCGGCACCCGGCCGGCCGTGGGCGGTGTCGAGTACGTGGGTAGTCAGCTTTCCCATTCGCTTGTGTCCTTGTGTGAATGCGAAGAGTCACGGCAGCCTCGATCCGGTGATGCGGCGGCGGATCGAGGCTCCACGGCTGTGGCTACATACCCGTCGGCGGATCGAAGCGCGCGCCGAGCCGTCATTCTAAGAAAGCTTGCGGCGCGATCCCTGGCGCGATAGCGAAGATAAGCCCGTGTGCATGAGCGCGGCCGCCGATTCGTGCCACGCGGATGCCGGGCAGCGCATCACGACAACTTATCCGACCATATTGACGGTGTGAAGACGAGCATGCGGGCGGCGCACTTGCCAGCGGGCCGCGGCTGCGCGATGCTCGGCCGGTTCGCGCGCGGCTGCGGCCGCGCGGCGGACCCCGAAGACGGCGGGGACGCCGGGTAACCGGGCCAGGGGCGTTCGGGCGGACGCGGCGGCACGGTCGATGCGCCACCTCACGGTTCGAACGCCACGCTCGCCGCCGGTCAGCCGCGCGGCATCACCGAACGGAGCACGAACCGCCATGCCTGACGAATCGAATCCGCGCCACGGCGCGTCCGCCTTTGCCCTTTCGACCGGCCCTGCCGCGCGCGGCCGCACCCTGCTGGTGCGTCACGCCGAGGTGCTGGTCACGATGGATGCGCAGCGCCGCGAATTGCGCGACGCGGGCCTCTTCATCGAGGACAACCGGATCATCGCGGTCGGCCCGAGCGATACGCTGCCCGACACGGCCGACGAGGTCCTCGACCTGCGCGGCCACCTGCTGCTGCCGGGCCTCGTGAACACGCATCACCACATGTATCAGAGCCTCACGCGCGCGGTGCCGGCTGCCCAGAACGCGGAGCTGTTCGACTGGCTCACCGGCCTGTACCGGATCTGGCAGCATCTGACGCCCGAGATGGTCGAGGTGTCGACGCTGACCGCGATGGCCGAGCTGCTGCTGTCGGGCTGCACCACCTCGAGCGACCATCTCTACCTCTATCCGAACGGCGTGCGGCTCGATCACAGCATCGAGGCCGCGCGCCGGATCGGCATGCGTTTCCATGCGAGCCGCAGCAGCATGAGCGTGGGGCAGCGCGACGGCGGCCTGCCGCCCGATTCGCTGGTCGAGCGCGAGGCCGCGATTCTCGACGATACCCAGCGGCTGATCGAGACCTACCACGATGCCGGGCGCTACGCGATGCTGCGGGTGGCGGTCGCCCCCTGTTCACCGTTCTCGGTGAGCCGCGAGCTGATGCGCGAATCGGCGCGGCTCGCGCGTGCTCACGGCGTCTCGCTGCACACCCACCTGGCCGAGAACGCGCGCGACGTGGCCTACAGCCGCGAGCGCTTCGGCATGACGCCGGCGCAGTATGCGGAGGATCTCGGCTGGGTCGGCCCCGACGTCTGGCACGCGCACTGCGTGCAGCTCGACGACGCCGGCATCGCGTTGTTCGCCCGCACCGGCACCGGCGTCGCGCATTGCCCGTGCTCGAACATGCGGCTCGCCTCGGGAATCGCGCCGGTTCGGCGCATGCGGCTCGCGGGCGTGCCGGTGGGGCTCGGCGTGGACGGCTCGGCCTCCAACGACGGCGCGCAGATGGTGGCCGAGGCGCGCCAGGCCTTGCTGTTGCAGCGGGTCGGCTTCGGGCCCGATGCGATGACGGCGCGCGAGGCGCTCGAGATCGCGACGCTGGGCGGCGCCCGGGTGCTGAACCGCGACGACATCGGCGCGCTCGCGCCCGGCATGGCCGCCGACTTCGTCGCGTTCGACCTGGCCCAGCCCGGCTTCGCCGGCGCGCTGCACGATCCGGTCGCGGCGCTGGTGTTCTGCGCGCCCTCACAGGTGGCGTGGAGCGTCGTAAACGGCCGCGTGGTGGTGCGCCAGGGGCGGCTCGCGAGCCTCGATCCCGCGCCGCTCGTCGCGCGCCACAACGCGCTCGCGCGCCAGCTGGTCGAGGCGGCGCGCTGACCGCGGCCGCCGCGACGAGGCTCAGGGATCGATCAGGGTGCGGGTGGCCTCGGCCACCAGGCTGCGCAGCCAGCGCACCTCGTCCGAGTAATGGCAGCGTTCGTGCCAGAGCTGGTAGTACTGCATGGGCGGGAAGTCGAGCGGCGCCGGCACCACCGACAGCGGCAGGAACTTCGCGTAGTGGTCGGCGAACAGCCGCGTGGTGGTGAAGATCAGGTCCGACTTCACCAGCACGTAGGGCGCGAGATTGAAGTACGGCAGCGTGACCACCACGTGGCGCTTGAGCCGTTCGCGCGCGAGATGCACGTCGATCGCCCCGCGCTGGCCGACCGAATACGGCGTGGGCGCGAGGTGCGGGGCGTTCAGATACTGGTCGAGCGTGAGGCCGCCGCGCTTGGCGAACGGGTGCGTGTTGCTCATCAGGCAGACGATCTTGTCGACGAACAGGTTCGACAGATGCAGTTGCTCGGGCGGCTCGGGCCAATTGCCGACCACGATGTCGAGCTTGCCGTCCTCGAGCGCCAGCTCGTAATCGAAGGCGGGGCCGAGCGAATGGAATTCGAGCGTCGCGTTCGGTGCCGCCTGCCGGAAGCGCTCCACCACGGTGGGCACGAACAGCACGTTCAGATAGTCGGGGCAACCGATCCGGTAGCAGCGGATCGAGGTGGCAGGGTCGAAGTTGTGCTGCTGGAACTTGATGCGCTCGATTTCGCGCAAGGCGTTCTGCACCGGTTCGAGCAGGCGCAGCCCGTATTCGGTGGGCACCATGCCCGACTTGCCGCGTACCAGCAGCGGGTCGCCGGTGATGTCGCGCAGGCGCCGCAGCGCGGCGCTGATCGCGGGCTGCGACTGATTGAGCTTGACCGCCGCGCGCGTCACGCTGCGTTCCATCAGCAGCGTATGCAGGACGCGCAGCAGGTAAGTGTCGATCGCCTCGCGTTGTTGACTCATCTTCTCTCCAGGTTATATATGTCTCAGCTGATTTTAGTATCCGATGAGTATATGGTTTTTAATATGGACAGAAATGACCGTCAAGGCGGCGTAAACCACGGTCGAGCCTCGGTTTCGCGACGCTGCGGGATGGGAGCAGGCAGGCGTGGGAAGGGGGGGGGGAGGGCGGGGAACACGCCTCGCGGTGCGAGGCGCGCAAGCGGCACGGGCGCCGTGCCCGACGGGGTCAGTCGTCCAGGCGCAGGCCGACCTTCAGCGTGACCTGCCAGTGGGCGACCTTGCCGTCCTCGATATGGCCGCGGGTTTCGAGCACCTGGAACCACTCCAGGTTGTGCAGCGTCTTGGCCGCCTTCGCGATGGCGACGCGAATCGCGTCGTCGCTCGACGACTGCGACGAGCCGGTGAGCTCGATGTGCTTGTAGACGTGGTCACTCATGATGCCTCCGTAACGGTGGATGGACCGATGCGACGGCCGGCTCGCTGCCGAAGCCGCCGCCCGTCAAGGAGTGATTCGCGGGCGGGGGGACAAGTTCAATCGGATTCGGGAGCGGGCAGGGCGCGAGCCAGTGCGGTGAAACCTGCAGCAAGGCCCGGACCCGAGCGGACCCGAGCCGGCGACCGGGCGCGGCCTTCCCGTGACGAGGCAGGACCCGGCAGCACGCGCGCTGCCGCGATCGGCACGAGATCGCGCCAGCCCGCCGCAAGCGGAGTCGTCGTCGAGGCCTTCGGCCCGTCTCGATCCGGCCCGTCTCGATCCGGCCCGCGCGATACGGCCGGGCCAAGCGCCGGCGCGCGATTCACGGCGCGCGACGCCGGCCCGGCAGCAGCCCGGCTTACAGCGATCGCGGCGTCGTATCGCCGGCGTTCTGCCGGCCCGCGCTGCGCTCGCCGGCATTCGCGCCGAACTCGGGGAGGATGCGCCCTCGCGCGCGGCTCGCGAACACCAGGAAGCCGAAGCCGTTCGCCTCGTACCAGTAGCCGCCGTTCTCGAGCCCGTCGAGCGGCTGCTCGAGCGCGTTGGTGATCGATTCCACGCAGCGCCTGCGCAAGTCGGCGATCGCCGGATACGGCGGATGGGCACCGCGCACGGTGCAGAGCAACACGTCCAGTCCGGGCAGCACGTGCGCGTAGAGCACCGGTTCGTCCTGCGCGCGGGCGCGCGCGATCTTGGTATCGAGCTGGGCGAAGGGCTTCGCGTGACGCAGTACGGCCAGGAACGATTCCTGGCCGTCCGGCTGCATGCGTCGGCGTTTTTTCGGAAAGGACATAAACACTCGCGTCAAAAACGATTGCAAGATTTGTGGCTTTGTCATGCGACCCACCCCCAAACCGGCTAGCGCGCCCGCATGTCGATCTTTTATAGCATACGAAAATGCCGTCTTCACTAAGTGTTCGACCAGGCCGCGCAGGGCCGAACGCGTGAATGTCCACGATCGTCATGTCTGCGCTGATTGCGCCTTGTGTAATGTCGTTGCTTTTTCATGATAGACCGGCGCACGCGGCGCGTGCAGGCCCGATTCATAAAAAAGCCACGTTTCGGGGCGCGCGCGGATGAGTGTTTTCCCGCGTGCGGCGGCGGCCCGCCCGATCGCGCCGCACAAAAAAAGGCCGCAAAAAAGCCCGCGCGCGGCGGGCTCGGGACCGGCCCGCGGCGGGCCGATCCGATGGCGGCGGGGCGCGTCAGCCTCGGTTCTTCAGCGAATCGCGGATCTCGCGCAGCAGCATCACGTCCTCGGGCGGCGGCGGCGGTTCGGCCGGCGCGGTTTCGACCGGGCGGCGCAGCCGGTTGATGAAGCGCACCATCAGAAAGATGATGAACGCGAGGATGATGAAGTTGATCAGCACGGTGATGAACGAGCCGTAGCCGAACAGCGCGACGCCTGCGGCCTGCAGATCCTTGTACGAGTCGGGATTGCCCTTGAAGGTCGCCGGGATCGGGCCGAGCTGTATGAACTTGTTCGAGAAATCGAGGCCCCCGGTGATCACCCCGATCACCGGCATGATGAGATCCTTGACGACGGAATCGACGATCTTCGAAAACGCGCCGCCGATGATCACGCCGACGGCCAGATCCATCACATTGCCCTTGACGGCGAACTCCTTAAACTCCTTCATGATGCTCATAAGCAGGTTTCTCCAGAAAAGGGAAAGAGAATGCGCGGCCGGTTCGCCCGCGCGATGATCGCGCCCAGGCAGCGAAGGCGATCGGACACCGATACTTCCCGGGATGTTAACAAACTCGGCGCCGGATGGTGCGCCATGAAAAACGGGCCGTCGCCGGCCCGTTGCGCGTGAACTCCGGGCCGCCGCTCCGCGTCGGCGCCGCTTGGGCGCGCGCAGAGGGGCCGGCTGGCCGGCCCGGCGCTCAGCTGTTGTTCCAGTCGTCGTCGCTGCTGCTGCCCAGATCGACGCCGCCGTCGTTGCCGCCGCTGTCCCAACTGCCGCCCTGACCGAAGTCGAAGCCAGCGTCGTTCCCGCCGCCGTTGTCGGCGCTGCCGCCCAAGCCGTCATTCGCGCGGCGCCGCTCGTCGTCGACGATCACGTCGCGCTCGACCACGCGCTCGCGGCCGCCCGACATGGCCTCGCCGAGCAGCACGCCGGTCAGGAGGCCGCCCATGCCGCTGCCGAAGCCGCCGCCCTGCTGCACGATCACGGGCGGCTGTTGCGGCGGATAGGGCGGATACGGCTGCTGCTGCGGGTACGAGGGCGGATAGGGCGGCTGGGCCTGGGTGCCCGTCAATCGATCGGCCTCCTGAGCAAATACCGATCCCGTGCCGGCCGCCGGCGAGGCCGGCGCGGCGTTCGGATCGGGGCGGCCCTCGACGCGCGCCTTCAGGCTCGCGAAGCGGTGCTCGAGGTCCTCGAGCTGGTAGGGCGGCACCGGATTCTTGCCGGTCGACAGCGTTTCGACCAGCGTGCGCGCATCGGTTTCCACGCCCTCGATGTCGCTTGCCAGCGCGGCGGCGCCGGGTGCCGTGGACAGCCGTGCGTCGAGCTTGAGCGGCCGCACTTCGTTCAACAGTTCGGTGGCGCGCTTCAGTTGCGCGCGGCGCTCGTCGTCGGCCTGCTTGTCCTCGCCCGAGCGCGCGCGGCGCAGCGTCCAGCGCAGCACCAGCGCGATCACGGCCACCAGCAGCAGGAGCGCGATCCACATGCCGACCGACGGGCCGTGCCGGGCCGGCGCGGCCGGTGCGAACGGCGCCGACTGCGTGGCCGCCTGGGGCTGGGCGAGCGGCTGCAGCGCCCCGCCGGAGGTGGCCGAGCGGCGTTCGCCGGCGCGGTTCGCGTCGGCCCGCACGCGTGCCTCGGTTTGCGCGAACGTGGACGGGTTGGTGAAATGGATCGACGGATCGAGCGACTTCGCGCGCTCGATCTGCGCGAGCGCGTCGGCCGCGCGGCCCTCGCGATCGAGCACCTGGCCGTACAGGTAATGCGCGCGCGCGCTGTCGGGATGCGCCTGGATCACTTCCGAGAGCTGGGCGTCGGCGCGTTGCCAGTTGCGCTGGCTGACCGATTGCTCGACCTGCGCCAGCGACGGCACGGCCGCGAACACGCTCGCCGAGACGGCGAGCAGCGAGACGGCGGCGGCGGCGGCGGCAACGAATTTTTTCATCTGTGTTCAGGCGGCGAGCCTGCCTCTTTCGACGGTGTCGCGCGGCCGGCGGCAAGCGGCATGCCCGCCGCGCGGGGCCGGTGCATGGATTACTGCGCCGGCGTGTTCAGTTGCTTCTTCAGCGCTTCGAGGCGATCGTCGACCGACGGGCCGCGGTTCAGCGCCGCGAGCTTGTCGTCGAGCGCCTTGCCGCTGTTCGTGTCGGCCGAGTTCAGGCGTGCGTCCGAACGGGCGTTCGACAGGGCGACCTTGTCCTCGAGCTTCTGGAAGTCGGCCGACAGGTCCTTGCCGCCGATGCCGCCCAGCGCGGTGGCCGCGACATCCTTGGCCTGCGCGATTTCCTGCTTGGCCTGCAGGATGTTCGAGCGCGTGTTCAGGTCGTTGCGGCGCTGGCGCATGTCGGCGATCTGGGCCTTCAGCTTGTCGACCGACGGCTCGAGCGCGTCGAGTTCGCGGGCGAGCGCGTCGCGCTCGACCTCGGCGTTCGATTGCGCGCTCAGCGCCTCGCGCGCGAGCGACTCGTCGCCCGATTGCAGCGCGCGCTTGGCGCCATCCTCGTACTTCTTCACCTTGTCGGCGGCGGCGTCGCGCTTGCTGCGCTGGGTCGCGACCTGGGCCTCGATCTCGATCAGCGAGTTCTCGGCCTTGGCAATGCTGTCGTCGAGCTCCCGCACGATCTGCCGTGCGTCGCGCGACGGGTCCTGCACCGAATCGGCTGCGTCGTTCAGCAGGCCTTTGAGCGTGCGCGAGATAGAGTCGAAAAGCGACATGAAACCCTCCATGGATGAATGTCGAGGCGATCGGCGACCACCTCGTTGACACGGCGCGGCGCGCCCGTGATGCCGGCGGATATTACACCACCGGATCGCTTAAACACCGCTTAAGACGGGGCGGCGCCGGTGCCGGCGGCGCCCGCGGCACGGCCCGGCCGGCCGCATCAGGGGCGGCTTCCGGGCAGGCTGCCCGCGCTGCCGCGCCGGCGGCCCCCCCGCGGGCATGAGATGCGGGTGCCTGGCGCGGATTTCCAGGGGACGACACCGACGGATACAAAGCTTTCGCCGTTGAAAGCATCGCGCGGCCATGCGCCTTCTCGCTTCCGATGATAGCGGGCGTGGGTGA
Organism: Burkholderia glumae LMG 2196 = ATCC 33617; assembly: GCF_000960995.1. Lineage (NCBI taxonomy): Bacteria > Pseudomonadati > Pseudomonadota > Betaproteobacteria > Burkholderiales > Burkholderiaceae > Burkholderia > Burkholderia glumae. The sequence continues at coordinate 2,501,213 of NZ_CP009435.1, forward strand.
CGGTGGCGCGTCGGCGTGGCGGTGGCGGGCGCGTTGCGCGGCGCGCGTGCCCCGCGATGGGGCAGGCAGCGGGAATTTTTACAAAAAATCGCGTGGGGTGCCGGACGATTTCATTAAAATGCGCTGTCGCGTCGCGGGAATGGATCGCCGCGTGCCGTGATCCGGTGATGTGCTACGCTCCTGCGCATCGCCTCAAGCCCCAACACCTAAGATCCACACGCACATGCGCGCTCCGCGCGCCCGCGGTGTCGCCGCAGCGCCCGCCATTCCGACATGCCGATCATCAAACGCCCGTCCGATTCCGAACCCAACTACAAGTTACGCCGCTCGCCTTCCGGTGCGTTTTACGCGGACGAATCCGATCGCCACGGCGGCGGTGACGACCATCGCCGCGACCGCGACGATGACGACGGCGGCGGACGCTCGGTCGGCGCGCGCATCGCGTTGTGGTTCGCCGGCCTGATCGCGCTGGCCGGCGTGGTCGGCGCGCTGATCGTCGGCTATGCGCTGGTGGTGATGGCGCCGCAGCTGCCGTCGCTCGATGCGCTGACCAACTACCAGCCGAAGGTGCCGCTGCGCGTCTATACGGCCGACCACGTGCTGATCGGCGAGTTCGGCGAGGAGCGCCGCAGCCTGGTGCGCTTCCAGGACATCCCCGACGTGATGAAGAAGGCGGTGCTCGCGATCGAGGACTACCGCTTCTACGAGCACGGCGGTGTCGACTTCGTCGGCATCCTGCGTGCGGGCGTGGCCGACCTGATGCACGGCGGCGCGCGGCAGGGCGCGAGCACGATCACGATGCAGGTCGCGCGCAACTTCTTCCTGTCGAGCGAGAAGACCTATACGCGCAAGATCTACGAAATGCTGCTTGCCTACAAGATCGAGCGCGCGCTGACGAAGGACCAGATCCTCGAGCTGTACATGAACCAGATCTATCTGGGGCAGCGCGCCTACGGCTTCGCGGCCGCCGCGCGCGTCTATTTCGGCAAGGACCTGAAGGACATCACGCTGGCCGAGGCGGCCATGCTGGCCGGCCTGCCGAAGGCGCCGTCGGCCTACAACCCGGTGGTCAATCCGAAGCGCGCGAAGGTGCGCCAGGAATACATCCTGAGGCGCATGCTCGAGCTCGGCTACATCACGCAGCCGCAGTACGACGCCGCCGTGAAGGAGGAAATCCACACGCGCACGCCGGGCAACCAGTACGCCGTGCATGCCGAGTACGTCGCCGAGATGGTGCGCCAGATGATGTACGCGCAGTACAAGGACGAAACCTATACGCGCGGGCTGAGCGTGACCACCACGATCAACTCGACGGACCAGGAAGCGGCCTACCAGGCCGTGCGGCGCGGCATTCTCGACTACGAGCGCCGCCACGGGTATCGCGGGCCGGAAGGCTTCATCGCGCTGCCGGCCGCCGGCGACGCGCGCGACGAGGCTATCGACGACGCGCTGGCCGACCACCCCGACAACGGCGACCTGCAGTCGGCCGTGGTGATCGCCGCGGCGCCGTCGGCGGTGGAGGTGCAGTTCGTGGGCGGCGCGACCGCGAAGATCAGCGGGGCCAACCTGCGCTTCGTGGCGGCCGCGCTGAGCCCGCGCGCGTCCGACGCGCTGCGCATCAAGCCCGGCTCGATCGTGCGCGTGGTCAAGGACGCGCGCGACAACTGGCAGGTCAGCCAGCTGCCGCAGGTGGAAGGCGCGCTGGTCGCGCTCACGCCGCAGGACGGCGCGATCCGCTCGCTGGTCGGCGGCTTCGACTTCAACAAGAGCAAATTCAACCACGTCACGCAGGCGTGGCGCCAGCCCGGTTCGAGCTTCAAGCCCTTCATCTATTCGGCCGCGCTCGAGAAGGGCCTCGGGCCGGCGACCATCATCAACGACGCGCCGCTGTACTTCCCGCCCAGCACGCCGGGCGGCACCGCCTGGGAGCCGAAGGACGACGACCAGCCGGACGGCCCGATGACGATGCGCGATGCGCTGCGCAAGTCGAAGAACCTCGTGTCGATCCGGATCCTCGCCTCGATCGGTACCAAGTACGCCCAGGACTACGTGACCCAGCGGTTCGGCTTCGATCCGGCCAAGACGCCGCCCTACCTGCCGATGGCGCTCGGCGCCGGGCTCGTCACGCCGCTGCAGCTGGCGGGCGCGTATGCGGTGTTCGCCAACGGCGGCTACCGCGTCGATCCGTATCTGATCGCGGAAGTCGACGACGCTTACGGCCAGCCGCTGCAAAAGGCGCAGCCGGCGATCGCCGGCAGCAACGCGCAGCGCACCATCGAGGCGCGCAACGCCTACGTGATGAACAGCATGCTGCACACGGTGGCGACCTCCGGCACCGGCGCCGGCTCCAACGTGCTGGGGCGCTCCGACCTGCAGGGCAAGACCGGTACCACCAACGACGCGAAGGACGGCTGGTTCGCCGGCTATCAGCAGTCGCTGGTGGCGGTGGCCTGGATGGGCTTCGACCAGCCGAGGAGCCTCGGCAGCCGCGAGTTCGGCGCCCAGCTCGGCCTGCCGATCTGGATCAACTACATGCGCACGGCGCTGCACGGCGTGCCCGAGCAGCAGATGCCGATGCCCGACGGCCTGACCACCATCGACGGCGAGCTGTACTTCTCCGATCACACGCCGGGCAACGGCTTCGTCGCGAACGTGGACATCGGCGACGCGGCGAACCCGATCAACGCCAACGACGCGCTCGGCTCGGCCGGCGCGGCGGGCCTGACGCCGCCGCCCGTGACGCCGCAGGAAAAGCAGCAGATCATGGACATGTTCGACAAGCCCTGATCCCGGCGAGCCCCGGCCCGTGACGGCGGGGCCGCGCGATGCGCGACGACGGCGCGGCGGACTTCGCCGCGCCGTTTTGCGTTGCGGCGCCGGCCGGTGCGCAACGCGGTGCCGCGCGAGTTGTGCACGGGTTTAACTGGGAGCGCTGGTCGATAGGCTCGCGCCATGCGGCGCAAGCCCTTGAGCCGATAGGCTTTTCGCCTTGGGGCGCGGCATGGGCAGGCCGGCCTCGCCAGCGCTTGCGGCGCGTTGCTGCCCGATTCGAGGCGCCGCCGCGAAAGCCCGCGCAATCAAGGGCTTGCGTGGCTTGTCAGGCGCTTGTCCACAGGCTCTTCAACATAATCTGGGGATATCGTCGCGGCCGCGCCGCGCGCCGTTCAGCGCGCGCGGCGCGCGCCGGCCGGCGTGGCCAGGTGTGCCGCGAATGCCGCCGGATCGAGGTTCGAGCCCGGCAGCAGCACGCCGACGCGCCTGCCCTGCAGCGTCTCGCGCAACGGTCCGAGCAGCGCCGCCATCGGCGCCGCGCAGGCAGGCTCGACGGCCACCTTCAGATACGTGTGCAGGTAGCGCATCGCCGCGCGCAGCGCGTCATCGTCGACACGCACGAGCCGCTCGAGGTGCCGCCGGCACAGCTCGTAACCGTATTCCTCGGTGTGGGTCACGGCGAGCGCCGCGGCGATGGTATGCGCGGGGCCCGAGGCGAGCGGCCGGTTGGCCGCGAAGCTGCGGCTCATCACGTCGGCACCTGCGGGCTCCACGCCGTAGACGCGAATCCGCGGGCTTGCGAGCCGCAGCGCCGTCGCGATGCCGGCGGCGAGGCCGCCGCCGCCCACCGGCACGATCACCGCATCGAGGTCGGGCGTCTGGGTGGCCCATTCGTAGCCGAGCGTGGCAGTGCCGAGGATCGTGCGGTAGCCGTTGAACGCATGCACGAACTGCCGGCCTTCCTCGATCTCGATGCGCCGCACGAGCTCGAACGCTTCGGCCTGCCCGGCTGCCATCACGACCTCGGCGCCGTACTGCCGGCACAGCGCGAGCGGTGCGCGGTCGGCCGTATCGAGCAGCACCACCTTCGCGCCGATGCCGAGCCGCATGGCCGCGTAGGCGAGCGCCGCCGCATGATTGCCCGACGACACGCAGGTCACGCCGCTGCGCCGTTGCGGCTCGCGCAGCGCGAGCAGGTTCGCGAACGCGCTGCGCACCTTGAAGCTGCCGCTTGCCTGCAGCAGCTCGAATTTCAGGTTGACGTGGGTGGTTTCCAGCGAGGGCAGTTCGGCGCGTTCGAACACCGGCGTGCGCGACACCCAGGGGGTGAGCGCGAAATGCTCGGCGGCGATGTCGTCGAGCGTGGGAATCGGCTCGCCGTTGATGGACGGATGGGCAGGGGGCGGTGACAGGGTCGACATGGCGGAGAGCGGGGGCTCGCCGGACAGGCGAACCGGTCCGGATGGCATCAGGCGAGCGTCATGCTGTAGATGAACTTGCGCAGAAAGCGCTCGCAGGCATCGAGCTGCGCGAGCTCGACGTACTCGTTGGCCTTGTGTGCCTGCTCGATGTCGCCCGGCCCGCACACCACGCTCGGAATGCCCGCGTTCGCGAACAGCCCGGCCTCGGTGCCGTAGGCGACCTTGCGCTGCGCGCGGTCGGCCGTCAGCGCGCGCACCAGTTCGGTGATCGCGGCCTGCTCGTCGGCATCGAGGCCCGGCGCCGCGGCGATCTTCGTGATTTCGATGGCCGCGTCCGGATGCTCGCGGCGCATCCTGGGCAGCAGCGTGTCGCGCGCATAGGCGTCGATGCGCGCGAAGATCGCGTCGGGATCGAGCGTCGGCAGGTTGCGGAATTCGAACGAGAAGCGGCACTCGGCCGGCACCGTGTTGATCGCATTGCCGCCTTCGATCTGGCTCGTCTGCGCGGTGCTGAACGGTACGTCGTAGAGCTCGTCGAACGGCCCGTTGGCGCGGAATTCGTCGGCGATGTCGCGGATATGGCAGATCAGCCGCGCCGCGTATTCGATCGCATTGAGCCCCTTCGGCGTCAGCGACGAGTGGGCGGCGTGGCCGCGCACGCAGCAGCGGTAGGTGTTGATGCCCTTGTGAGCGATGATCGGGCGCATGCCGGTGGGCTCGCCGACGATGCAGCCGCCCGGCTGCAGGCCGCGGCGCTTGAGTTCGGCGAGCATCAGCGGCGCGCCCGCGCAGCCGATTTCCTCGTCGTAGGACAGCGCGAGATGGATCGGCCGGGCCAGCTTCGCCGCCTGCATTTCCGGCACCAATGCGAGCGCCGCGCCGATGAAGCCCTTCATGTCGCAGGTGCCGCGCCCATAGAGCCGGCCATCGTGGATGGCCGGCGTGAACGGGTCGCTGTCCCACTGCTGGCCGTCCACCGGCACCACGTCGGTGTGCCCGGACAGCACCACGCCGCCGTCGGTGGTGCCGTCGTGCGCGGGAATCGTCGCGAACAGGTTGGCCCAGCCGCCGCGCTGGTCGTGCGTCAGCGTCGATTCGATGCCGCGCGCGGCGAGCGCGTCGCGCACGGTCTCGATGAGACCCAGGTTCGGCACGCGGCTGGTGGTGTCCATCGCGACGAGCTCACTGACCCAGCGCAGGCTGACCGGCGATTCGACGGCGGGAAGGGCGTGGGCGGACGGCGCGGCGGCGTCGACGGGCGGCATGGTGAAACTCCGGATGGCGATACGAAAATCATACTCAAAAACGCGGCGGCCCGCGCTCGCGCCGCGCCTTGCGGTGCAGCAAGGCCGGCGCCGCAAGGCGCCGCGCCGGCGCGCCGCTGCCGCCGCCGCTGCGTGCAGCGGCGGGCGCCTGGCGCGCCTTCGCGCGTCCCGGCGTGCCTTCGCGCGTCCCGGCGTGCCTTCGCGCGTCCCGGCGTGCCTCAGCGTGCCGGCGCGGCGGCGCGGCCCGTGGTGGGCAGCCCCAGCGCCCGCAGCGTTTCCTTGACGGTCGAGACGCGGATCGCCAGGTCGGGCGTGCGCGTCTCGATGCGCAGCTTGTCCTGGCCGGCGAGCTTGACGTGGCGGTGCTTCTGCACCATCTCGATGATGCGCATCGGGTCGATCGGCGGATTCGGCACGAACTGCAGGCCGATCGCGGCCTCGCTCGCATCGATCTTGCTGATGCCGAGCGGCTTGGCCGCGAGCCGCAGCCGGTGCGTCTCGACCAGCGCATGGGCCTGCGGCGGCAGCTTGCCGAAGCGGTCGATCAGCTCCTCCTGGATCGCGTCGATCGCGTCGCCGTCCTCGCAGTTCGCGAGCCGCTTGTAGAGCGAAAGCCGTTCCTGCACGTCGCCGCAATAGTCGGCGGGCAGGATCGCCGGCGCGTGCAGGTTGATCTCGGTGGTGGCCGCCAGCGGCGCGAGCAGGTCCGGCTCGCGGCCGTTCTTGAGCGCCTTCACCGCGTCGTTGAGCATCTCGGTGTAGAGCTGGAAGCCGATCTCGTGGATCTCGCCCGACTGCTTGTCGCCGAGCACCTCGCCGGTGCCGCGGATCTCCAGGTCGTGCATCGCCAGATAGAAGCCCGAGCCGAGTTCCTCCATCTGCTGGATCGCCTCGAGCCGCCGCTGCGCCTGCTTGGTGAGCGCCTGCGGGTCGTGCACCAGCAGGTAGGCGTAGGCCTGGTGGTGCGAGCGGCCGACGCGCCCGCGCAGCTGGTGCAGCTGGGCGAGGCCGAACTTGTCGGCGCGATGCATGATGATGGTGTTCGCGCTCGGCACGTCGATGCCGGTCTCGATGATGGTCGTGCATAGCAGCACGTTGGCGCGCTGGGCGACGAACTCGCGCATCACGCGCTCCAGCTCGCGCTCGTGCATCTGGCCGTGGGCGATCGCGATGCGCGCCTCGGGCACCAGCGCCTCCAGCATCGTCTTGCGGTTCTCGATCGTCTCCACCTCGTTGTGCAGGAAGTACACCTGGCCGCCGCGCTTGAGCTCGCGCAGCATCGCCTCGCGGATCACGCTTTCCTCCTCGCGCCGCACGAAGGTCTTGATCGCGAGCCGCTTCTGCGGCGCGGTGGCGATCACCGAGAAGTCGCGCAGGCCTTCCAGCGCCATGCCCAGCGTGCGCGGGATCGGCGTGGCGGTCAGCGTCAGCACGTCCACCTCGGCGCGCAGCGCCTTCAGCGCCTCCTTCTGGCGCACCCCGAAGCGATGCTCCTCGTCGATGATGACGAGCCCGAGGCGCTTGAACTGCACGTCCGAGGACAGCAGCTTGTGGGTGCCGATCACGATGTCGACGCTGCCCTCGTTGATCTGCCGGATCGCCGCGTTGACTTCCTTGGTCGACTTGAAGCGCGACAGCTCGGCCACCCGCACCGGCCAGTCGGCGAAGCGGTCGATGAAGGTCTGCGTATGCTGCTCGGCGAGCAGCGTGGTGGGCGAGAGCAGCGCCACCTGCTTGCCGCCCATCACCGCGATGAACGCGGCGCGCAGCGCCACCTCGGTCTTGCCGAAGCCCACGTCGCCGCATACCAGGCGGTCCATCGGCTTGCCGCTCGTCATGTCGCCGATCACGGCCGCGATCGCGGCGGCCTGGTCGGGCGTTTCCTCGAAGCCGAAGCTCTCGGCGAACTTCACGTAGTCGCGCGGCTCGAGCGCGAACGCATGGCCTTCGCGCGCGGCGCGCCGCGCGTAGAGGTTCAGCAGCTCCGCGGCGGTGTCGCGGATCTGTTGCGCCGCCTTGCGCTTGGCCCGCTCCCACTGGCCCGAGCCGAGCTGGTGCAGCGGCGCGCTGTCGGGGTCGGCGCCGCTGTAGCGCGAGATCACGTGCAGCTGCGAGACCGGCACGTAGAGCTTGCTCTCGCCCGCATATTCCAGATGCAGGAACTCGGTCTCGCCCTCGCCGAGGTCCATCGAGACGAGCCCCATGTAGCGGCCGATGCCGTGCTGCGCGTGGACCACCGGATCGCCCACCTTCAGCTCCGACAGGTCGCGCACCATCGCGTCGACGTTGCTGGCCTGCTCCTGGCGGCGGCGCCCCGAGCGGCGTCCGGTCGAGCCGTACAGCTCGGTCTCGGTCACGATCGCGTAGCCTTCGCCCGGCACCGCGAAGCCGCTCGCGAGCGGCGCCACGCCGAGCGCGAAGCGTTCGTCGCCGGCCAGCCACGACGCGTAGCTGTCGTTGCCGGCCGGCTTCAGGCCGTGCTCGGCGAACAGCTGGGCGATGGTCTCGCGGCGGCCCGCCGATTCGACCGTGAACAGCACGCGGTTCGGGGTGGTCTGCAGATAGCGGCGGAAGCTGGCGAGCGGGTCGTCGGCCTGCCGTTCCAGCGCGAGCGGCGGCAGCGGGGTGGCCCAGCCGCCGGCGGCCTGCGCGGGCAGCACCACGCGCGCGAACGGCTTGGCGAGCGTGTAGAAATCGTCGTCGCTGAGGAACAGCCGCTGCGGTTCGAGGATCGGCCGCTCGCGGTCGTGCGAGAGGAAGGTGTAGCGCTGTTTCGTGTCGGCCGTGAAGCGGCGGATCGCCGTGTCGAGGTCGCCCGTGAACACCAGGTGGGCGTGCTCGGGCAGATAGTGGAACAGCGTGGCCGTGTCGTCGAAGAACAGCGGCAGGTAGTACTCGATGCCGGCCGACGGCACGCCGTTGCCGATGTCGCGATAGATCGGCGCGCGGCTCGGGTCGCCCTCGAAGCTCTCGCGCCAGCGGCTGCGAAACGCCGTGCGCGCGGCCTCGTCGAACGGGAATTCGCGGCCCGGCAGCAGGCGCACGTCGCGCACCGGGTAGAGGCTGCGCTGCGTATCCGGGTCGAAGGCGCGGATCGAATCGATCTGGTCGTCGAACAGGTCGATCCGGTAGGGCAGCGGCGAGCCCATCGGGAACAGGTCGATCAGCGAGCCGCGCACGCAGTATTCGCCGGGGCGCACCACCTGGCTCACGTGCTCGTAGCCGGCCAGCGTCAGCTGGGCCTTGAACTTCGACTCGTCGAGCCGCTCGCCCTGGGTGAACGCGAACGTGTAGGCGGCCAGGAACGAGGCGGGCGGCATCCGGTAGAGCGCCGTGGTGGCCGGTACGAGCAGGATGTCGCAGCGGCCTTCGCCGAGGTCGTGCAGCGTGGCCAGCCGTTCCGAGACCAGGTCCTGGTGCGGCGAGAAGGTGTCGTAGGGCAGCGTTTCCCAGTCGGGCAGCAGCCGCACGCGTGCCTCGGGCGCGAAGAAGCCGATCTCCTGCGACAGCCGCTGCGCGTCGGCCGGGTTCGCGCAGATCACCGCCAGCAGCGGCACCTGGGCCCGATGTGCGGCGAGGTAGCGGGCGATCGCGAGGGCCTCGGCGGAGCCGGGCGCGCCATCGAAGGCGAAGCGCTGACCCGCTTTGACGAGGGCGACGGGGGACGGCGGAAAGCTGGCGTTTTCTGGCATGGACGGGGCTGGATGGCAAGCGCCGTGTACGGCGGCGAGCGGCACGGCGGCCGAGGCGAAAGACCTATTATAAAATCCGTCTCTCGATTTCCCTATTTCTCCGGCGTGCCGCTCCCGTGACTCCCCGACTCTTTGCCCTGATTCCCTGCGCCGGCACCGGCTCCCGCTCCGGCTCGGCCCTGCCCAAGCAGTACCGCACGCTGGCCGGACGCGCGCTGCTGCATTACACGCTTGCCGCGTTCGATGCGCTCAGCGAGTTCTCGCAGACGCTGGTGGTGATCTCGCCCGACGATACGCACTTCGACGCGCGGCGCTTCGCCGGCCTGCGCTTCGCGATCAGCCGTTGCGGCGGCGCCTCGCGCCAGGCGTCGGTATACAACGGCCTGCTGGAGCTGGCCGGGTTCGGCGCGACCGACGGCGACTGGGTGCTGGTGCACGACGCGGCGCGCCCCGGCATCACGCCGGCGCTGATCCGCACGCTGATCGCGACCCTCAAGGACGATCCGGTGGGCGGCATCGTCGCGCTGCCGGTGGCCGACACGCTCAAGCGCGTGCCGGCGGGCGGCGACGAGATCGCCCGCACCGAAGCGCGCGACGGCCTCTGGCAGGCCCAGACGCCGCAGATGTTCCGGATCGGCATGCTGCGCGAGGCGATCCTCGCCGCCCAGCGCGACGGCCACGACCTGACCGACGAGGCCAGCGCGATCGAGTGGGCCGGCCACGCGCCGCGCGTGGTGCAGGGCAATCTGCGCAATTTCAAGGTCACCTATCCCGAGGATTTCGAACTGGCCGAGGCATTCCTGTCGCGGCCCGCGAACGCCTCCTGAACCCCCTTCACCACGAACCAGGCACCGCATGGACATCAGAATCGGACAAGGCTATGACGTACACCAGCTGGTTCCCGGCCGGCCGCTCATCATCGGCGGCGTGACGATCCCCTACGAACGCGGCCTGCTCGGCCACTCGGACGCCGACGTGCTGCTGCACGCGCTGACCGACGCGCTGTTCGGCGCCGCCGCGCTCGGCGACATCGGCCGGCACTTCTCGGACACCGATCCGCAGTTCAAGGGCGCCGACAGCCGCGTGCTGCTGCGCGAATGCGCGAAGCGCGTGGCCGCCGCCGGCTTTGCGATCGGCAACGTCGATACCACCGTGATCGCACAGGCGCCGAAGCTCGCGCCGCACATCGACGCGATGCGCGCGAACATTGCCGAGGATCTGGGGCTGCCGCTCGAGCGCGTCAACGTGAAGGCCAAGACCAACGAGAAGCTCGGCTATCTCGGCCGCGGCGAAGGCATCGAGGCGCAGGCCGCCGCGCTGCTGGTGCGCCGCGCGGCATAGGCGGCCGTCCCGCGCCTGCGGCCGAGGCCGCCCGCGGGCCGCCGCCGAAGCAAGATGACGCCGCGCGGGCTGCCCGCGCGGCGGCGCCGCCCGGTACCGGCGACTGCCGTTCCGGGCGCCCCGCGCCGGCGCCGTCGTGCGCTGCCCGGCTCAGGCGGGCGGGCGCGTGCCCTTGCCGGTCGGGAAGTCGAGCGACACCTCGAGGCCCGGCTCCGGCGTGCGGTTGCGCAGCTTCAGCGTGCCGCGATAGCGGCCCACCAGCCGCAGCACAATCGCCATCCCGAGGCCGGTGCCGTCCGCCTTGCTGCGCGCGGCGTCGACGCGATAGAACGGGCGCATCACGAGCGGCAGCTGGTCGTCGGGAATGCCGGGGCCTTCGTCGCGCACCACCACCTCGACGCGCGCATGCGAGACGCGCGTCTCGATCGTGATGCGGGCAATGCCGTCGGCCTGGCTCAGGCCGTACTTGCGCGCGTTCTCCACCAGGTTGCCGATCACGCGGCGCATGTCGGTCTCGTCGGCTTCCACCACGGCGGCCGGCGCGAGCTGCGTGGTGATCTGCACGCCGTCCTCGTTGGCCAGCCGCGCGCCCACGTCGTGCGCGATCAGCGACAGGTCCACGGGCTCCGGCGCGCGCTGCTGGAGCGGCCGCGCGTAGTCGATGAACGCGGCGATGATGCGGTCCATCTGTTCGATGTCGTCCACCATGGCGTCCTTGGTGGCCTGATCGGACGGGCTCATCTCGGTCTCGAGCCGCAGCCGCGCGAGCGGCGTGCGCAGGTCGTGCGAGATCCCCGCGAGCATCAGCGCGCGATCGGCGTCGAGCTGTTCGAGATCGCGCACCATCTGGTTGAAGCTGCGGTTCGTCTCGGCCGCCACGCCCATGCCGCGCTCGGGCAGCGGCTCGGGCATCTGCCCCGCGCCGACCTTGCGCGCCGCGTGCGCGAGCCGCGAGAACGGCTGGTTCACCAGGCTCGTGATGAACGCCGAGCCGAGCAGCGACAGCGCCAGCGCGAACAGCCCCCAGCCGGCCCATTGCAGGCCCGTGACGGTGTCGAGCTGGTCGCGGTCGAGCGCGACCCAGTAATCGTCGTCGTCGATCTTGAAGCTGATCCACACGCCAGGGATGCCGTTGACCGACTGCGCGATCACGGTGTCGTCGCCGAGCCGGCTGCGGATGTCGTGTTCGATCAGACGATTGAGCGACTCGTCGGGCTGCAGCTTGAACTTGTCGGTGGACTCGCGCGGGTAGACGCGCACGCCCTCGTTGCTTTCGAGATCCTGCAGCAGCGCGCGGCGCAGGTCGGGATCGGAATAGAGCAGGGCGGTGCGCGTGAGCTTGACCACGGCCACGAGCTGCAGCGCCACGCGTTGCGCGCGCGGCTCGCGCTCGATCACGCGAAAGCTCTGGAACCACGCGGCGAGGCTGACCGCGATCAGCAGCGCGATCAGCAGGAAGGTGCGCCAGAACAAGCCGCCGAAAACGAGCGTCAGGAGGCGCCGGTCGATGCGCATAGGAGCGGACTGTCTCGGTGGCAGGGCGAAGGGAAGCCCGCGGACGCGCGGCTCGCGCGGTCCGCGGAAGCCGCGTCAGGCGGCGCCGTCCGGGATGAAGACGTAGCCGAGGCCCCAGACGGTCTGAATGAAGCGCGGGCTGCCCGGATCGGGCTCGATCAGCTTGCGCAGCCGCGAGATCTGCACGTCGAGGCTGCGGTCGAACACTTCGTATTCACGCCCGCGCGCCAGCTCCATCAGCTTTTCACGAGACAGCGGCTGGCGAGGATGGCGCGCAAACACCTTCAGCACCGAGAATTCGCCGGTGGTCAGGGGGATCTCCTGGCCCGACTTCGTCAGCGTGCGCGTGGCCAGATTCAGCGAGAACTCGCCGAACTCGAACACCTCGGTGGTCTCGGACGGCGCGCCCGGCAGTTCGGCCGGTGCCTGGCGGCGCAGCACCGCGTGAATCCGCGCGACCAGCTCGCGCGGATTGAATGGCTTGGGCAGGTAATCGTCCGCGCCCATTTCGAGGCCGACGATGCGATCGACATCCTCGCCCTTGGCCGTGAGCATGATGATCGGCGTGCGATCGTTGCTGCCGCGCAGCCGGCGGCAGATCGACAGGCCATCCTCGCCGGGCAGCATCAGGTCGAGCACGAGCAGGTCGAAGCGCTCGCGCACCCAGAGCTTGTTCATGGCGGTCGCGTTTTCCGCGACGTAGACGTTGAAGCCCTGTTCGCCCAGATAGCGGCGCAGCAGATCGCGCAGGCGGGGATCGTCGTCCACGACGAGAATTTTCGAGGGATTTTTAGTTTCCATGGGCGGCATCTTATCGCGATTACGAAGGGGCGCACGGGCGCGGGATTTTGCGAGTAACAGTCGGTTACAAAATTTACCCGTGCTGCGATGTTGAGTAAAGCCGCTCGTTAGACACTCCTTTACTTGGCGCGGAAATTCAGTGGATACTCCACCCACCCGATTTTTCGTAGTTCGTTCGCCCGATATTCGCCGGGTTCGTTCAAGTACCAGAGGTAGACGGTTGCCGCGTGAGGAAGGGAACAAATCGACCAGAGAAGCGAGCACGGTGATGCGATCGAGCCGGATCGCATGGGCACTGGCGATCGCGTTCGCCGGGCTCCTCGCATCGAACCTCGCCAGTGCGCAACGTCCCGAGCGCAACGCGCCGTCGCACCGGGCACCGCGCTCGCATGTGCCGACCCCGCCGCGTGATTCCCAGCTCGACCGCTTCGACGATCCGCCCGGACGCTCCGCCGTTCCCCCCGACCTCGACGAGCGCCGCCGTGACGGCCACATGACGCCCGAGGAACGGCATCTGCTGCGTCAGCACATCGAAGACGCGGTGCGCGAACTCTACAAGCGCTGATTTCGGCGCACGCCTTCGCTGCGCGGTGCGCATGGCCTGTTCATCGTTTCCGTGTCGCCCCTTCGTCTGCCGTCGTCTCCCGAGCCGGTCGATTCGCTCCGCGCGAGGCTCGAGCGCGCCCATTCGTCAGTGGATTGTCGGTGGATTGTCTAAGGATTTGGCCGGCCGAGCGGGGGCCGCACGGCCGGCCCGCGTGGTTGCCATGACGGCACGGTTACGTTTGCGACGCTTTCGTTACACGCCGTCGGCACCGGCCCGCGCAAGATGCGTCAACGATGTCGCCGGCCGGCCCGTTGAGGAACGGGTAACGCGGTGCCGAGTCCGGCGTCGCGCTCGGAACGTCGATGGCCCGATCGGCCAGGGGAGGCACACGCGATGCATCGATCCGGAACCGTTGGGGACCCTGCCGGCGCGCGCCGGCCAGCTGCGATGCTCGCGCCGCTCGATGCGGACGACGCGCGTTTCCTGCTCGAGCGCACCGGATTCTCGCCGACGCCGGCTGAATGGGCGCCCTATGTGGGCATGACGCGCGCGGCGGCCGTCGATGCGCTGCTGGCCGGCGCGCGGCGCGCCCCCGCGACGCCGCTGCCCGACTGGGCCGACGTACCGCTGCCGCCGCGAGCGGTGCGCAACGCCTGGACGCCCGACCAGCGCCGCGACGACCAGCGCCTGCAGGCCCAACGCTACGATGCGCTGCGCGCCTGGTGGCTGGGCGAGATGCTGACCACGCCGTCGCCGCTCGCCGAGCGCATGACGCTGTTCTGGCATCGCCATTTCACCTCGGGGCAGGACAAGGTGCCGTATCCGCGCACCATGGCCGCGCAGCACCGGCTGCTGCGCGCGCAGGCGCTCGGCAACTTCGGCACGATGCTGCACGCGGTCGCGATCGATCCGGCGATGCTGCAGTACCTCGACGGTGCGAGCAATCGCAAGGGACGTCCCAACGAGAACTTCGCTCGCGAGGTGATGGAGCTGTTTACGCTCGGCGAAGGCCATTACACGCAGCACGACGTGACCGACGCGGCCCGCGCGCTGACCGGCTGGGGGCTCGACGCCGATACGCTCGAAACCGTTTGGCATCCGAATCTTCACGACGACGGCATCAAGACCGTGCTCGGCCAAACCGGCCCGCTCGATACCCGCGGGTTGCTCGACGTGCTGCTCGCCCAGCCCGGCACGGCCCGCTTCGTCGCCGCGAAGCTGTGGCGCGAGTTCGTTTCCGACACGCCGGAGCCTGCCGAGCTCGATACCGTGGCCGCGCGCTTTCGCGAAAGCGGCTACGAGATCGGCGCGGCGCTCGCAGCGCTGTTTTCCACCGATGCGTTCTGGAGCGACGCGGTGCGCGGCGTGCACGCGAAGGCGCCGACCGAATTCGTGGTGGGTACGGTCCGCATGTTCGGACTCGACTACGGCGACGCGGCGCAGTTCGTGCCGGTGCTGAACGTGCTCGGCGAGCGCCTGTTCGCACCGCCGAACGTGAAGGGCTGGCCGGGCGGCGCGCTCTGGATCAACAGCTCGACCTTGCTCGCGCGCAAGCAATTCGTGGAACGCATGTTTCGCTCGACGGCCTCTGGCTATCATGCGAAGCCGCCTGTGGCGGGCATGATGCGGGCCGCGGGCGGCAAGGCTGCCATGCCGGGCGCCGCGCCGCTCGCCAACGGCGCGATGCGCTTCGATCTCGACGGCTGGCTGGCGCGCTTCGGCGCGACGCCGCAGGCGCGGCCGACGCTGTCGACCGAACTGCAGCTGCAGCACGCGGTGCTGCCGATCTCGCCGGTCGCCGCGATCGATGCCGATGCGAACGGCGCCGCGTATCTGCGCGCGCTGCTGATGGACCCTGTCTATCAGTTGAGCTGAGCCGGGTCGGGCGAGGCAGGCAGGGCCGCCCGGCGGGATGGGCGCAACGTGATGTGAACGAGATAGACGGTGATGAGGGTGGCACGATGAAACGACGCGATTTCCTGACGCTGGCCGGCGTGGCGGGCGCCGCCGGCGTCTCGCTGTGGATGCCGCGGCCGGCGCTGGCGGGCGGCGCGAGCGCCGACGGCAGGCGGCTGCTGATCCTCGTCGAGCTGAAGGGCGGCAACGATGGCCTGAACACCGTGGTTCCCTACGCCGATCCGCTCTATCGGGCGCTGCGGCCCACGCTCGGGCTGCGCCGCGAGACCCTGCTCACGCTCGACGAGCACGCGGCGCTGCATCCGTCGCTCGCGGCGCTGATGCCGCTTTGGCGCGCGGGCGAGCTGGCTGTCGTGCAGGGCGTGGCGTATCCGCAGCCGAATCTCTCGCACTTCCGGTCGATCGAGATCTGGGACACGGCCTCGCGCGCCGACGAATATCTCGCCGAGGGATGGCTCACGCGCGCGTTCGCGCAGGCCCCGGTGCCGCCCGGCTTCGCTGCCGACGGCATCGTGCTCGGCAGTGCCGAGATGGGGCCGCTCGCGAACGGCGCGCGCGCAATCGTGCTGGTCAATCCCGCGCAGTTTCTGGGCGCGTCGCGGCTCGCCCATCCGGTGTCGCTGCGCGAGCGCAACCCCGCGCTCGCGCATCTGATCGATGTCGAGAACGAGATCGTCAACGCGGCCGCGCGGCTGCGGCCGCGCGACGGCGGCTTCGCCTTCGCCACTGCGTTTCCCGGCGGGCCGTTCGGCACCGCGGTGAAGACCGCGATGCAGGTGCTGGCCGCGTGCGAGACGCCGCAGCGCCAGCCCGCGACGGGCCAGGGCGTGGCGGTGATGCGGCTCACGCTGAACGGCTTCGACACGCACCAGAATCAGGCCGGCCAGCAGGCCGCGCTGCTCAAGCAGCTTGCCGACGGGCTCGCGGCGATGCGCTCGGCGCTCGTCGAGCTCGGGCGCTGGAACGATACGCTGGTGATGACCTATGCTGAGTTCGGGCGGCGCGTGCGCGAGAACGCGAGCGGTGGGACCGATCACGGCACGGCGGCGCCGCACTTCGTGACGGGCGGGCGCGTGCGCGGCGGGCTCTACGGCGAGCCGCCGGCGCTCGCGCGGCTCGACGGCAACGGCAACCTGCCGGTGGCCGTCGATTTCCGGCAGCTCTATGCCACCGTGCTGGGGCCGTGGTGGGGGATCGATCCGGCGTCGGTGCTGCGCGGACGGTTCGCACCGTTGCCCTTGCTGCGCGCCTGAGCCCAGGGCAGCCGGTTGCCGCGGGCGGCTGCTTCGCCGATGCGGTGTCGAGGCGGTCGTTGCGTTTCAGCGCCGCCGGGCCGCGCGCCATGCCACCCAGAGCTTGCGGATCGGCGTCAGCGCGATGCGTTGGTGCAGTACCTGATAATCGTCGCGTTCGATTTCGTCGAGCGTCGCGAGCGCGAGCGCGGCGAGCGCTCGCAGCGTGCGTTGCGCGCGGCGTTCGGCCGGCGGGATCGCCGCGAGCGCCTCGTGCAGCGCCGCGCGTGCACGCGCGGTCTGGAAGCGCATCAACTCGGTGAAGGCGGGGCCGTAGCGGCGGTGCATGAGGTCCGCGGCCGTCACCGCATAGCGCTGCAACTCGTCGATCGGCAGATAGACGCGGCCGTGGCGCGCATCGTGGCCGACGTCCTCCACGAAGCGGGCGAGCGTGAGCGCGTTGCCGAGCGCGGGCGCCCAGCTTGTTGCCGCGCCGGGCCAGGCGGCGCCCGCGCTGGCCCGCGCGACGAGCAGCGCGAAGGCGCCGCCGACGCGTTCGACATAGCGGCGCAGGTTCGCGAAATCCAGATAGCGTGCCTGCTCGAGATCCATCGCGAAGCCATCGGCGAGCGTCTGTAGCGCGGCGCCGTCCTGCGCGATCGCGGCCGCGTGCTTCGCGAGCGCCAGCGACACCGGATGCGAAGGCTGGCCCGCGGCCAGCGCCGCCAGTTCCTTGCGCCACCAGGCGAGCTTGGTCTGGCCGACGGTCGGGTCGCTGGTCTCGCGCGCCGTATCGTCGAGTTCGCGGTGCAGCGCGAACAGCGCCGTCAGCGCCGCCTGGCTGGCGTAGGGTGCCTGACGCAGCGCGTAGTAGACGCTGGAGCCCGGCGGGGCGGCCTTTTGCTGGCAATATTCGTCGAAATTCACGGACGGGCGGCTGTGAGTGGACGGATCGGGCGCGCGGAGCGGACCGGATGCCGCGTGGGGTGGCGAATGCGCGGCGATTCTAGCACCGTCGCCCGCTCGGCGTGGCGCCTAGAGACAAGCGTGGAGAGATCGGGTAGAATCTCGCGCTTCACGGGGCGGCCGCCCGACTCCAAGTCGGCGGTGTGCTTGTGCAACGCCTGGCCTTGGTGACCGGGCGTGCCCGAACAGCGACGTGCGTGAGTGGCGAAATTGGTAGACGCACCAGGTTTAGGTCCTGACGCCCGCAAGGGTGTGCCGGTTCGAGTCCGGCCTCACGCACCACGTCATTGTTTCAAGTGTCCCGAGAAAGTCCAGAAACCCGCGACAGCAAAAAGCTTAGCGGGTTTTTTGTTGTCTGGACGGCGCTGAGACGTATCAACGCCGTCCTTATCGGGACGCCCGAAGTAGAGTGTCAGGGCTTCTTGACCTGAGAGTGCGTCTTGGCTCGCTGCCGGGGCCGGGACAGTCGTCGTCCACCGAGGCAAGCGGCGCGCTGGCAAATGAGCTCGGCCTTTCCCGGATCGCGACTTGCGGCGTCGGCGCCACTCACCACCACATTTTGACGTGGCCTCAAAAAAAAGCGCCGATGAATCGACAGAGCGGATTCATCGGCGAGCACCAGTCGGTGGAAGGCACGAGGTTCAAAGCGGGCCCCCGTGACTGAATCGTACCGACGTGGTATCGCGAACCGTGATGGGACTGTCACAACCGTGGCGGATGTGTGACATGCGGTACCGGGCAGGTACGCAGCACTCACTGGAAGAACCGTTTGGCCGCGGCCTTGTCGCGCCGCCTCGGTAACGGCACGTCGAGTCCGACACCGTGCTCGTCGACGGCGCGCCACAACCGGTAGAGTTCGCCGCGCAGGGTCAGCGCCGTGTCGTCGAGAGGCCAGGTGCTGCCCGGCTTGCGCCGGGCAGCCTCGATCCGCCGAGCGAAACCGCTGCTCGGAATCGATGGCCGCGGTAGAGCGCTTTCGGTTTCATCGATCCGTCTACGCGGCCACACTCGCCAACGTGACAGCGCCGAGAGTGCTCCTTTCTTCCGCATGGCCCACGCCCGCGAAACCCTCGACCGCTCAGTGGTGGGCCGCCAGGTCGACCAACCGCGACGCCGACGCCGATGCCTCGGCCGCCTCGGAGAAGAACGCGCGCTCCGCTTCCTTGTTCAGCACGAGAATGCTGATGCGCCGGTTGACCTCCGCATCGGCGACGCCGCGATCGAAAGGAAGCACGTCGGCGAGCCCGCGTACCTGCAGCAGCTTGTCCTCACGCAAATGTCCCGCCACCAGCGCGCGACGTGCCGCGTTGGCCCGCTCCGACGACAGTTCCCAGTTCGAATACCCGGCGATACCGCCGGAATACGGAACGGCATCGGTGTGGCCGGCCAGCGACACGCGATTGTCGACCTGATTCAGCACGCCGCCGATCTGGAACAGGATGTCGTAGGCGTAGTCTTCGAGCCGGGAACTGCCGGTAGCGAACATCGGGCGGCTGCGCGAATCGACGATCTCGATGCGCAGGCCTTCCCGCGTCGTCGACAAGCGGATCTGATTCTTGAACGCCTTCAGCTTCGGGTTCTCGTCGACGAGCGCCGTCAATTGCTGCTTGAGCAGCGCCAGCCTGGCGTCGTTCGCGGAGTCGGGGGGCACGGAGCGGGCCGGCGCGGCCTGCTGCGTCGCGTTGCCGTTGCCGCCATGCGTGTCCGACAGATCGTGTCCGCCGCCGTTGATCACGCTGGAGCGTGCCGTCCCGCTGCCGTCGGCACTGCCGCCCAGCAAGGCGGACAGCGGCGTATTGAAGTAGCTCTCGATGCCTTGCCGCTCATATTTCGAGGTCGAGCCGAGCAGCCACATCAACAGGAAAAACGCCATCATGGCCGTCACGAAATCGGCATAGGCGATCTTCCATGCGCCGCCGTGATGCCCTTCGTGCGCATCACGCTTCACCCGCCGCACGATGATCGTGCCGCTGCCCAGCTTGCGTGCCGCCTGTTCGGCTGCCTTGTCGGTTGCCATCTGATGTCTCCTCAGGCCGCCTTGACGGTCTTGGTGGCACGAACGGCTTCGTCCAGCTCCTGGAAGCTGGGCCGGTCGGACGTGAACAGCACCTTTCGGCCGAACTCCACGGCCACTGCCGGCGCGTAGCCGCTCAAGGACGCGAGCAGCACGGCCTTGACGCACTGGAACGGCTTTGCGGAACTGCGGCCCTTGGCGTTGAGCAGATCGGCGAGCGGTCCCACGAAGCCATAGGCCAGCAGGATGCCGAGGAACGTCCCGACGAGCGCGCCGGCGATCATCTTGCCGAGTTCGGCCGGCGGCGCGCCGACCGAACCCATGGTGTGGACCACGCCCATCACCGCCGCGACGATGCCGAATGCGGGCAGACCGTCCGCCATCTTCTGGATCGCGGACGGGGCGACGGACATTTCCGCATGATGCGTCCCGAGTTCCTCGTCCATCAGGTCCTGCATCTCCAGAGGATTGACGTTGCCGGTAGACATCATGCGCAGATAATCGATGATGAAATCGAGCAGATGATGATCGGCGAGCACGTGTGAGTACTTTTGAAACAGGGCGCTGCTGGCCGGGTTCTCGATGTCGGATTCCAGCGACAGCATGCCTTCGCGGCGAGCCTTCTGAAGCACCTCGTACAACAGCGCGATCAGTTCCAGATACTGCGTCTTCGTATAGCCGCTGGACTTGAAGCACGAGGGCAGTGCCTTCAGCGTCTTGACCAGCGTGTCGCGCGGATTGCTGACCACGAAGGCTCCCGCCGCGGCGCCGAAGATACACAGCAGCTCGAACGGCTGGATCAGGGCGGGAAGATGGCCCCCCACGCCGACGAAACTGCCGATTACCGAGCCGATCACGACGATCCAGCCAATTGCCACGAACATAGGGACTCCTACTAGATTGATTGCCCGGATTGACGCCTGAACCGACATTGCCGGCCCTCTTTTCGCCGCGTCCCGCATGCTTGAGGCGCGACAGTGCAACGGCCCTGGCTGAGAAAACGGCGACGTCTTAGGTTTGATGTCGGCAGCGCGCCGCATTGCTGAAGGGTGGCCGGCACGGTTTCGTCTGATTTTCTTCATCGATTGCCGGCGGCCGGCCGTTTCCGGCGGCCGGGCGGAGCGCCCGATTGCGTGTCGTCGGGTTCGCCTCGATGAAAAAAAGCCTTCAGCAATGTCCGGTTCATTCCGTTAACCGCGCATGACGGCATTCGCCCCGGTCGCGCCTTTGCTATGCACGGGCCGTCCGGCGCGCACGTCCGGCCGCCGCGGCGCACTACCGGTCGGCCAGGAAACGGTAGCTGCCGTTCCGGCCCGAGCGCCCGAGGCGGCCGGCCTGGGCAAGGCGATTTCGCAATCGATGCCCGGCGCGTTCGGTGTCGGCCGCAGCGGCGGCCCAGGGCCGGGCCACCTGCTGACAAGCAAGGCGGATCAAGGCGCGCGACTCACCGAATTCGATCGATACGGACCGGTATCGTTTCTCGTCTACGTGTTTGGATCTCAGCAGGCCATGGCCGGTGCCCATGGCCTCCGGCATTTCGGTGCCGCTGGGGCGATTCGTAAAACATTGTGTCGAGACGACGAATCGGATGAAAACCCCAGTGGAGGCATTTATCCTCGCGGTCTTAATCTGACCCGGTGTTCGAAGCCGGTGCGCGCAGGCGTGGTTTCCAGGCACGCTCATACGCCGGCCGGTTCGAGGAGCGGCTGGCAAAGTGGTTTGGAATGCAAATCAACAGGGGAGCGGCCGTCCGGCCGCCGCATTCACCGTGTTCGACATCTCGCGAACCCGGTGACGATGGTCGGACGAACCGCGTAATACGAGGAGAAGTGGCCGTGATCGTGGATCGGGATGACGACGCCCGCGGCGAGGGAATCGGCGGCGGCGATACGGCAAGGGACCGGGCGGTGGCGATGGAATCGCAGCGCCCGGTGGCACTGAACGCCTTGCAAATCCTGACTCCGTTACCGCAGGAGGCGTATGGCCGGATGGTGCGGCGTGTCAGCCAGTTTTTCTCGGTCCCGATCGGTCTGATTTCGTTCGTCGGCCGCCTGGAGCACGGCCAGAAAATCGGCGTCCTCTATCTCGCGGATACGCGGCCGCGCGTGTTCGACGATGCGGCGCAGGCGGCAATCGCTGGCCGTTGCATCGCAACCCCGCACGAACTCGCCGCCGACGACACGCCCGATCTCGCCCGCGACGTCGTATCGACGTATCTCGTCAACGCCGGACCGCAGGCCGCGTCCTTGGCGGACGCGCTCGAGCGTGATGCGTTTCACGAGGCCGCGGCACTCGCGCATACGCTCAAAGCCAGCAGCACCTACGCCGGCGCGCTGGCGATTCGCCGCGCTGATGGCCGATATCGAGCAGCGTGCCGCGTGCGGCGTCACCGATGCGCCACGGCTCGCGGCACGGATCGTCGCCGTGGATGCGCTGGTGCGGCGGCCTTTGTCGACGCTGTTTGCCGAGGGCGGTATCGATGGCTGAGCTGCCAGGACCGTGCGGCTCGCTGCGCGGCCGCCCGGCGAGCCGTGCCGCTGCTCGCCGGGCTGTCTTGGCGACGCCTCCCGCGGCTGCCCGCTGGCTCGGCGAGCCGATCCGGCAGGGCGGCCTTGCGATGCCGCCGCGGTTGCCGTTCGGCTGCCCGGCTCGATGCCAGCGAGCCGCGCGCGGCATGCCCGGTCGCCGCGCCGTGCGAGCGGAAGCGCCGAGATCGCTGAGACAGGAATGAAGGAGGACAGGATGGGCAGAGGGAAGTCGAATCACACGGAGGCTGGCGCATTGCCGGACATATCGGTTGATACCACCGAACTTGTCGATCGGGCATGCCGCGCGGCGGGTCTCGGTTCATGGCTGGATCTGGTGATGGTCGCTCGCGGCGGCACGCTGTTCAAGCTGACGTTCGCCTGCCGGCGGCCGGTGAACTTCATCAAGGAGTTCACGGCGCTGCTCAAGTGGCATGGCCTTGGACTGCGCGCCGACACTGCGCTGGACGTCTACCTGGGCGTGCCGGACGCCTTGAGGTCCGTCGCGGCCAACGGCAGCAGCGCGCCGGCAAGGAGGCTGGACGACCTGGGCAAACTGCAGGAGACGGACAATCGAACCGTCGCGATCTCGGGGGCGAGGCGTTCGGCCGGCATCCGCTACGAACGACGGGGCTCGCCGCCGGAACTCAAGGGCGTCAATGTGCTCGTGCTCGACGACGACGAGGTGTCGCGCAAGGTGATTGCGGCGATGCTCGAGCGCGCCTGATCGCAGGTGTCGGTGTGCGGCGGGGCCGAGGCCGCGTTCGCCCTGCTGAAGCGGGCACCGCCCGACATCGTCGTGCTCGATGTGGTGCTGGGCGGCGCGCTCGACGGATTCGAGTTCTGTCGTGTGATGCGCGCCAACGAGCGCTGCGCGCAGGTGCCGGCGATCTTCGTCATCGGTCAGGCGGGACCCCAGGCGCGTGCGCGTGCCGCCTGCCTGCCTGCGTGGTCCTGGAGAAGCCGTTACAAGACGGCCTGCTGCGCGCCGCGATAACGGGACTTGCGCGGCACGCGACGGCGGCGTGCTGAACCCGTCGCGGCCGGCGGAGGCTGCCGCCGTTGTTGTGCCGCATGGCAGGATTCGATGCAGGCCTGCCAGGTGAGCCGCGTGCCGGACGGCGGCGCTGCGGGTAATATCTCGACGCCGGCGCGGCAACGGAAGCCGGCCGCCGACACGCCTCGCCCACGCTGAGCCGCCTATGACCCCCGCCATTCGCCTGTTGCGTGCCTTGCTGCCGCTCATCCTGATGCCGTGCCTCACCCAGGGCCGCGCCGAGCCGCTCGACGCGGATCTGCACGAATCCGTCGTCACGCTCGACGTGGCAGTCAAGGATTTCTACGGCAGGAAGGAAACCGGCAGGCTCGCCGTCACGCAGTTCATGCCGGACGGCGACGGCCCGTTTCCGATCCTGATTCTCAATCACGGACGCAGCGCAACGGATCGGAGCACGCCGCCGCGTTTCCGCTACACGCGGCAGGCGGCCTTTTTCGTCGAGCGCGGCTTCGCGGTGTTCGAGCCGACGCGCATCGGCTATGGCCGCTTCGGCACGCAGTTCGATCCCGAGTACAGCGGCAAGTGCAGCCAGAAGGATTACCAGCCGATGATCGATGCGGCCCGCATCGAGGAGCGTGCCGTGCTCGACTACGCGAGACGGCAGCCGCGGGTCGATCCGCATCGGATCGTGATGGTGGGGCAATCGGTCGGCGGCTTCGTCACGACGGGCGTGGCCGCAGACAATCCCGACGGCCTGGTGGCCGCGGTCAATTTCGCGGGCGGTGCGGGGGGCGACCCTGTCGGGCATCCCGGCACACCGTGCCAGGGCGAGCGGCTGGAAGCGATGTACGAGCGTTTCGGCAGCACGGCGCGCGTGCCGATGCTGTGGATCTATACCGAGAACGACCAGTACTTCGGCCCGAGCTACAGCCGGGCCTGGCATGCCGCGTTCGTCCGTGCCGGCGGCAAGGCCGACTATCGGCTGCTGCCGCCGTTCGGCGACAACGGGCACCTGCTGTTTGCACGCGGCACCGGCATCTGGGAGCCCGTCGTGTCCGCCTTCCTCGTCCAGCAAGGGTTCCCGGTCCGGCCGTAGCAGTCTGCGCGGTGCATCGGCTGCCCCGCGCAGGCGCGGCAGCCTGCCCCGAGGCGTTCGGCTGCGTTGGCGCGAGTGTCGATGCGGTCCGCACGATCACGGCGAACACCAGCTTCGGGTGAGGCGCATGCGACAAGCCGGACGGATCGGCCGCCTTGTGGGGCGGCCGGCTGCGCGTGGCGAGCGAGGCGCAGAGGCTGCTGGGCAGCCGGTGGTCTGCGCCGGGCCGGCCAGGGCACCATCGGCAGGCTCGAACCCGGCCGGCAAGCGCGGCGGGCGGGCGCTCGCACCGCGGAGCCGGCGGCCGCGATGCCGAACCAAAGGCCGGAGGCGGAACGGCGTGCCGAAAGCCGGCGAGGCGGGTTCGACGCCGGAACGCGCTGTACCGGCGTGGGGATGACAAAAAACGCGGCGCACCGCCGAAGCGATGTGCCGCGTGTTGCGCGTGATGCGCGGATCAGAAGACGTGCGCGATCAGGTAAATCACTACCAACAAGCCGATCGGCACGCCCAGCAACCATGCGATCAGATATTTTCCCATTGGACCTCCTTTGCCGGCGACGCGAGCCGGGGAGGTCGCGGCGCCACCGCGTGGGTTACAACGTCCGGTCGAAGTCGTTCAACTGCTTTTCCACTTCGTCGCGTGCAATGCCATAGCGCTCCTGGATTCGGCCCGCCAGATACTCGCGGTTGCCGTCCAGTACCGCCAGGTCGTCGTCGGTCAGCTTGCCCCACTTGGCCTTGAGCTTGCCGGCCAACTGCTTCCACTGGCCCTTGATCCTGTCTTCGTTCATGGTGTCCTCCGGATCGTCTGCGTCGAGTGAGGGGCGGCGCGCCGCGCCGCCGGATATAAGTCGCCGTGAGACGGATTGGCGCTTAGCCCTTGGCCTTCAGGCCCGAGTCGTCAACCTGCTTGACGCCCTTGATCGACTTGGTCACCGCCACCGCCTTGTGGACCGCCGTCTTCGACGGCAGCACGCCGGTCAGCGTCACCACGCCGTCCACCGTCTTCACGTCGATCTCGGTGCTCTTCACGCCCTTGGTGGTGGCGAGTTCGGCCTTCACCTTGGTCGTGATCCACGTATCGGATACCGGCTGGTCCGACTTCATCGCGGCACCGCTGTCACCGGCGGCCGACGCCTGGGCGTAGGCGGCGGGCACCACCGCCGCACCGAGCATCAGGGCGGCACTCGCGGCCAGCAGCGACTTCAGGGCGATCTTGTTCGTCTTGTTCATGGTGTCGTTCTCCGTAATCAAATGGTGTCGTCAATGACTCGATGGATGGACTGCGGCGCATCAGGCGCGAGGCGGGTCCGGGATGGGCGTCACGGGCGGCAGGCCTGGCGGCGGAACCGGTATGTCCGGTTGCGGCGTGCCTGGTAGATCCTGGCCGGGCAGCGGATCGCCCGGCGGCGGCCTCGGCTCGATCGGCGCCGGATCGGGCGTTTGATGCAGTCTCATGACCTGTCTCCTTTCATCGGGAGTCGCAGTTCATTCAGATTACGGATTCGGCGTGCGCGCCGACAGGCTCAAATGCATGGGGCTTTCTAGTGCGTTTGCGCTGGTCGCCGGTGGTCACGTTTTGTTACTTTTCACACACCGCGATACGACTTTCGAAACGCCGGAAGCGCGCGTCCAGCCTGGGAAAGCGGGTAAGCCGCGCGAGCGTTCCGTCAAGTTGCATGCGCAACGGTTTCGGCATCCCGGCACTGCTCGAGGACGGCGCGATCCAGGCACGCGGACCCGAGGCGAGCTGGGCGGTCGAGCGACTCGCTCGCGCGGCCGCCGGGCGGCCGGAGGTCGAGGGGGGGACGATGCCGAGGGGGGACGATGCGAACGCAGCGATCGGGGTGCGCGGCCAGTGCGTTCGATTCCGGCAGCCGCCGGCGCGAAAGGGCGGCGGCCGGTGCGCCGTTATCGCGGCCGGCCGGCGGCACGAGGCGCCGCAAACCGGAGCGGGCGAGCGGCATCGTGCGCGTCGTCGCCGGAGCGCGCGGCCGCACGGATCGCACGGACGGCGCGCGCAGTGCGCGGCGGGCGGCATATGGCACACCGGACGCGACGCGCGGTTCGCCGATGCGAGCGGCCCGCTGGCAGGTCCGCGCGCGCGCTTGTGCGCGCTTATTCGATCCGCTCGCGCGTGTAAGCGATCAGCTTGTCGAGCGCGCGTTCCAGCGCCGCGCGTTCGTTGTCGCTGAGCCGTTCGGCCAGATCGCCGTTCCAGCGTCGCGCGAGCGTCATGATCTTGCGGTTCAGCGCGGCGCCGTCGCGCGTCAGCGCGACCACCACCATGCGGCCGTCCTCCTCGCTGGCGGCCCGCGACAGCAGACCCTGATGGATCAGCGCCTCCGCGGCGCGGCTCGCCTGGCTCTTGTCGAGCTGCGTGCGGCGCGCGAGTTCCATGATCGAGAACGGCCCGAACGCGCCGACTGCGTTGATCACGCGCGCCTCGGGCAGCGTGATGCCGAGCTTGTCGCGGTAAAGCTCGCCGAGCGCGCGGTCGGTGAGCTTGTTCATGGTATGCAGGCGATGGGTCAGAAACTGTTCGAGTCCGGCTTGGCTGCCTTTCATGGCGGTTCCTGAAGTAGGGCGGCGGCCCGATTGTTCCCGTATCGCCGCGCGCGGTCAACGGGGCGATAAACGGCCGAAGCGCAGCCGGGCCAGTTGCTCGGCCTCGTTGGCGAGCAGCCGCGCGGCGTCGCGGATTGCGGCTTCGAGCGTAATCGGTCCCGGCGCCGGCGAAAAGCAGCCGTCAAAATGTTCTGATAATTGGGGCAGCGCGGCGGCGTCGACGGCCCCCGACAGCAGGCTCGCCGGCACGCCTGCGGCGGCCGCGTGCCGGCACGCGATGAACGGCGCCTTGCCGTGCAGGGTCTGGCGGTCCGAGCGGCCCTCGCCCGTGATCAGCCAGTGCGCGCCGTCGAGCGCGGCGTCGAGGCCGATCTGGCGCGCCACCACTTCTGCGCCCGGCTCGAAGCGCGCGCCCAGCAGGTGCAGCGCGAAGCCGAGGCCGCCAGCCGCGCCTGCGCCGGGCTGATCGCGCAGCTGGCGGCCGAGCGCCGCCTCGGCCAGGTCGGCATAGCGCCCGAGCGCGGCGTCGAGCGTTGCGACCTGCTCGGACCGCACGCCCTTCTGCGGACCGAAGATCGCGGTGGCGCCGTGCTCGCCCGTCAGCGGATTGTCGACGTCGGACATCGCGATGAACTGCGTGTCGGCCAACCGCGCATCGAGCCCCGACGCGTCGAGGCGCGCGATCTCGCCGAACCTGGCCGGCACCGGCTCGAACGGGCGGCCGTCGATGTCGAGCGCGCGCAGGCCGAGCGCAGCCAGCATGCCTGCGCCCGCGTCGTTGGTGCTGCTGCCGCCGAGCGCGACGAACACCGTGCGCACACCCTCGTCGAGCAACTGCCGGATCGCCTCGCCCAGGCCGCGCGTGCTGCGTGCCTCGACCGGCACCGCCATGCCGACCGGGTCGGTGATGCCGACGATCTCGGCGGTCTCGAGGATCGCGCAGCGCGCGTCGAGCCGCCCGGCCGCGGCCTCGCGCGGCGCGAGTGCCGCGCCCGCCACGCGCAGCGTGCGGCGCGTGCCGCCATGCGCGAGCATCGCATCGAGCGTGCCTTCGCCACCGTCGGCCATCGGGCAGGCGCGCACGATCGCGTCGGGCCGCGCACGCATGATGCCGGCCGCGATCGCCTCGGCCACCTGCTGCGCGGACAACGATCCCTTGAACGAATCGGGCGCGACGACGACGACGGGCGCGGACGGGAAGGGCTGCATGGTGTCTCCGTTGGATATCGGGTGGCTTGATGGCGCAAGCCCTGGCACGCGCGCAGACAGCACGGGCCGGACGGCGGGGCACGCGTGAGCTTAACAGCGCGGTGGCGCACGGCGAATAGGCAAGCCGCTATGACGGGGATTGCGGCGCGCGCTGCGGGCACCGCTGCGGCGTCACGAGGAGGATGGGCGTCGGGTTCGACGCGGGGCGGGGGCTGCGGCCGCGGGCCGTCGGACGATGCCGCGCGATCTGGCGGTGTGACGACAATAGTTTGCTAGAATAGCCGATTCTTCCGGCCAAAGCCGTGCTTTTCAGGCCGCAGGCGCGGCGCTGGGCATCCGGCGGCGTTCGCGCCGAACGTATGGAACCGCGGCGCGCGACGCAGCAGCGTCATGAGGCAGGCACGGCAAGGAAAACCGATTCGCTCGAATAATTTTAGGACGATTGAAGCCATGGCTAACGTTGTTGAAAACCTCGGCAAGCTCGAACGCCGTGTGACGATTTCCCTGCCGAAGGAAGTCGTGCAGAAGGAGATCGACGCCCGTATTCAGAAACTCGCGAAGAACGTGCGCATGCCGGGTTTCCGCCCGGGCAAGGTGCCGCTCAAGATGGTCGCGCAACAATACGCGGGCCAGGTCGAGGCAGAAGTGCTGAGCGACAAGATCGGCCAGGAATTCTTCGAAGTCAGCCGCGCGGAAAACCTGCGCGTGGCGGGCCAGCCGAGCTTCGCGCCGAAGCAGGATGCGGCCGCCGATGCCTACGCCTTCGACGCGACGTTCGAGGTTTACCCGGAGGTCAAGATCGGTGATCTGGCCACGGCGGAAGTCGAGCGCTCGACCACCACCATTGGCGATGCCGAGATCGACCGCACGCTCGACATCCTGCGCAAGCAGCGCGTGCACTACCACGTGCGCGGCGAAGGCGGCGAGCACGGCGACGGCGGCGCGGAGCAGGCCGCCCAGCAAGGCGACCGCGTGACGGTGGACTTCGTCGGCAAGATCGACGACGTCGCGTTCCAGGGCGGCACGGCCGAGGACTTCCCGTTCGTGCTCGGCGAAGGCCGGATGCTGCCGGAGTTCGAGCAGGCCGCGCTGGGCCTGAAGGTCGGCGAGTCGCGCGAATTCGATCTGACCTTCCCCGAGGACTATCACGGCAAGGATGTGGCCGGCAAGACCGCGAAGTTCACGGTCACGATGAAGAAGGTCGAATGGCCGCATCTGCCGGAAATCGACGCGGAGTTCGCGAAGACGCTCGGCATCGAGGACGGCGATCTGGCCAAGATGCGCGCCGAGATCAAGGAAAACCTCGAGCGTGAAGCGAAGCGCCGCACTCAGTCGCTGGTGAAGAACCAGGTGATGGACGCGGTCCTGAAGATTTCCGAACTCGACGTGCCGAACGCGCTCGTCGCGCAGGATCAGGAGCGCCTCGTCGAGATGGCGCGCCAGGACCTCGTGCAACGCGGCGTGCCGAACGCGGCCACCGCGCCGATCCCGGTCGAGATGTTCAAGGAGCAGGCCGAGCGCCGCGTCAAGCTGGGCCTCGTGATCGCCGAGCTGGTGAAGGCCAACGGCCTCGAAGCGAAGCCCGAGCAGATCCGTGCCGAAGTCGACGAGTTCGCGAAGAGCTACGAAGACCCGAAGGAAGTGGTCCGCTGGTATTATTCGAACCAGCAGCGCCTGGCCGAAATGGAAGCGTTCGTCGTCGAGAGCAACGTCGTCGACTTCGTGCTCGGCAAGGCGAAGGTGACGGACAAGGAAGTGAGCTTCGAGGCACTGGCAAGCGCATCGGCGCAGGCCTAAGCGTCGTTTCAGCGGCGTGCCGGCTGTCGGAGCGACGGCCCGCACGCCGTTTTTGCGTCGGTGTCCGAAGGCCGGCATGCCGGCGGATTCGCGCCGGCGGCGCTTCCTCCGTTCAACATTCATTTCGGACAAGGCTCATTGCATGATCAATCGCGCTGAATTGCTGGACACGCTGGCTTCCCATGCACCGCAGGATTTCGAAACGAAGGCGCTCGGACTGGTGCCGATCGTCGTCGAGACGAGCGGCCGCGGCGAGCGTTCCTACGACATCTACTCGCGCCTGCTGAAGGAGCGGATCGTGTTCATGGTCGGCGAAGTGAACGACCAGACCGCGAATCTCGTGGTGGCCCAGTTGCTGTTTCTCGAGAGCGAGAATCCCGACAAGGACATCAGCCTCTACATCAACAGCCCGGGCGGATCGGTCTCGGCGGGCCTCGCGATCTACGACACGATGCAGTTCATCAAGCCGGACGTGTCGACGCTCTGCATGGGCCTCGCGGCCAGCATGGGCGCGTTCCTGCTGTCGTCGGGCGCGAAGGGCAAGCGCTACGCGCTGCCGAATGCGCGCGTGATGATCCACCAGCCGCTCGGCGGCGCGCGCGGCCAGGCCTCGGACATCGAGATCCAGGCGCGCGAGATCCTCTATCTCCGCGAGCGTCTGAACAAGATTCTCGCCGAGAATACGGGTCAGGACGTCGAGCGCATCGCTCGCGACACGGATCGTGATAATTTCATGTCCAGCGACGATGCGAAGGCGTATGGCCTGATCGATCACGTATCGGCAAAGCGTCCGTGATGAAGCAAACGGGGCGCTGCTCCCCTTGGGGCGGCGCCCGCGCCCCGAGCATCTGCGGCTAGACCAGCACGGCCGGCGAATACCCATGTCGATGTCATGGGCGGCCGGCCAGACGGCGTATCATGTAACTCGTGTGTCCGGAGGCTCATACATCCATGGCGGACAAGAAAGGTTCGAACAGCGAAAAGCTGTTGTATTGCTCGTTTTGCGGGAAAAGCCAGCATGAGGTGAAGAAACTCATCGCCGGCCCGTCGGTGTTCATCTGCGATGAATGCATCGACCTGTGCAACGAGATCATTCGCGACGAAGCAGCCGCATCCGGGGTCGAAGCCAGTCTGTCGAAATCGGATTTGCCGAGCCCGCAGGAGATCCGCGAGATCCTCGATCAGTACGTGATCGGCCAGGAGCGCGCGAAGAAGATTCTCGCGGTGGCCGTCTACAATCACTACAAGCGTCTCAAGCATCTCGACAAGAAGGACGAGGTCGAGCTCTCGAAGAGCAACATCCTGCTGATCGGCCCGACCGGCTCCGGCAAGACGCTGCTCGCGCAGACGCTGGCGCGCCTGTTGAACGTGCCGTTCGTGATCGCCGACGCGACCACGCTGACGGAAGCCGGCTATGTCGGCGAGGACGTCGAGAACATCATTCAGAAGCTGTTGCAGAACTGCAACTACGAAGTCGAGAAGGCGCAGCGCGGCATCGTCTACATCGATGAGATCGACAAGATCAGCCGCAAGTCGGATAACCCGTCGATCACGCGCGACGTGTCGGGCGAGGGCGTGCAGCAGGCGCTGCTCAAGCTCGTCGAGGGCACGATGGCGTCGGTGCCGCCGCAGGGCGGTCGCAAGCATCCCAACCAGGATTTCATCCAGGTCGATACCACCAACATCCTGTTCATCTGCGGTGGCGCGTTCGACGGGCTCGAGAAGGTCATCACGGATCGGACCGAGAAGACCGGCATCGGCTTTGGCGCGACGGTGAAGAGCAAGCAGGAGCGCGATTCGGGCGAGGTGTTGCGCGAGGTCGAGCCCGAAGACCTGATCAAATTCGGGTTGATTCCCGAACTGATCGGCCGGCTGCCGGTGGTCGCCACGCTCGGCAAGCTCGACGAAGCCGCGCTGATGAAGATCCTGGTCGAGCCGAAGAACGCGCTCGTCAAGCAGTACCAGAAGCTGTTCGCGATGGAGCGCGTCGAGCTCGAACTGCGGCCGGACGCGCTGCAGGCCGTGGCCCGCAAGGCGATCCGCCGCAAGACCGGGGCGCGCGGGCTGCGTTCGATCATCGAACAGGCGTTGCTCGACGTGATGTACGAATTGCCCACGCTCAAGGGCGTGAGCAAGGTCATCATCGACGACAACGTGATCGACGGCGACGGCAAGCCCCTACTGATCTACGAAGACGCCCCGAAAGTGGCGGGTTCGAATTGAGCGGCTTGACTGTTTGAAGGAGCAAAAAAGCCGTTCATGGCGTCATGAGCGGCTTTTTTCGTTTAGTCTTGTGGGTAACACTGACTTACCGTTTCACGGCGAATTTTTTACCGGATATTTCCCACGCGCTGAAGGCTTGCATTCTACTGTGCCGGCCTCAATTACCGAACAATTGATTCCACTCATGGGGAAATGAAAATGTCAGGCACCCAACTTCTCCCGCCGGAACGCATTACGCTCCCGCTGCTGCCGCTGCGGGATGTCGTCGTTTTCCCGCATATGGTGATCCCGCTCTTCGTGGGGCGGCCGAAATCGATCAAGGCCCTCGAGGCCGCGATGGAAGGCGGCAAGCACATCATGCTGGTGGCGCAGAAGACCGCCGCGAAGGATGAGCCGACCGAGAAGGACATGTACGAGGTCGGCTGTATCGCCAACATCCTGCAGATGCTGAAGCTGCCGGACGGCACCGTGAAGGTGCTGGTCGAGGGCCTGCAGCGTGCCCAGGCGCTGTCGATCGAGGAGCAGGAAACCCAGTTCTCGTGCGAAGTGCTGCCGCTCGAACCCGATCATGCCGATAGCGCCGAAACGGAAGCGCTGCGGCGCGCCATCGTGTCGCAGTTCGATCAGTACGTGAAGCTGAACAAGAAGATCCCGCCGGAGATCCTGACCTCGCTGTCGGGCATCGACGAGGCCGGGCGTCTGGCCGACACGATCGCGGCGCACCTGCCGCTCAAGCTCGATCAGAAGCAGCACATCCTCGAGATGTTCCCCGTGATCGAGCGCCTCGAGCATCTGCTCGCGCAGCTCGAGGCCGAGATCGACATCCTGCAGGTGGAAAAGCGCATCCGCGGGCGCGTCAAGCGCCAGATGGAGAAGAGCCAGCGCGAGTACTATCTGAACGAACAGGTCAAGGCGATCCAGAAGGAACTGGGCGAGGGCGAGGAAGGCGCCGATCTCGAGGAACTCGAGAAGCGCATCAACGCCGCGCGCATGCCGAAGGAAGCCAAGAAGAAGGCCGACGCCGAGCTCAAGAAGCTCAAGCTGATGTCGCCGATGTCGGCCGAAGCCACCGTGGTGCGCAACTACATCGACACGCTGATCGGTCTGCCGTGGCGCAAGAAGAGCAAGGTCAACAACGATCTGTCGAACGCCGAGCAGGTGCTCGACGAGGACCACTACGGCCTCGAGAAGGTCAAGGAACGGATTCTCGAGTATCTCGCGGTGCAACAGCGAGTCGACAAGGTCAAGGCGCCGATCCTGTGCCTCGTGGGGCCCCCGGGCGTCGGCAAGACCTCGCTCGGCCAGTCGATCGCGCGCGCGACGAACCGCAAGTTCGTGCGCATGGCGCTCGGCGGCGTGCGTGACGAGGCCGAGATCCGCGGCCATCGCCGCACCTACATCGGGTCGATGCCGGGCAAGATCCTGCAGAGCCTGACCAAGGTCGGCGTGCGCAATCCGCTCTTCCTGCTCGACGAAGTCGACAAGATGGGCATGGATTTCCGCGGCGATCCTTCGTCTGCGCTGCTCGAAGTCCTCGATCCGGAGCAGAACCATACGTTCGCCGATCACTACGTCGAGGTCGATTTCGATTTGTCCGACGTGATGTTCGTGGCCACCTCGAACTCGCTGAACATCCCGCCGCCGCTGCTCGACCGGATGGAAGTGATCCGCCTGTCCGGCTACACGGAGGACGAGAAGGTCAGCATCGCCCAGCGTTATCTGCTGCCGAAGCAGAAGAAGAACAACGGGCTCAAGGACGGCGAGATCGCCGTGTCCGAAGAGGCGATCCGCGACATCATCCGCTACTACACGCGGGAAGCCGGCGTGCGCTCGCTAGAGCGCGAAGTGTCGAAGATCTGCCGCAAGGTCGTGAAGATGCTGCTGCTGAAGAAGGCGGCCAGCCCGGTGAAGGTCGACGCGGGCAACCTCGACACCTTCCTCGGCGTGCGCAAGTACGACTTCGGCCTCGCCGCGAAGGAGAATCAGGTCGGCCAGGTCACGGGTCTCGCCTGGACGGAAGTCGGCGGCGATCTGCTGACCATCGAAGCCGCGGTGATGCCGGGCAAGGGCAACGTGATCCGCACCGGCTCGCTCGGCGACGTGATGAAGGAATCGGTCGAGGCCGCACGCTCGGTGGTGCGTTCGCGTTCGCGCCGTCTCGGTGTGAAGGACGAGGCGTTCGAGAAGCAGGACATCCACATCCACGTGCCGGAAGGCGCGACGCCGAAGGACGGCCCGTCCGCCGGCATCGCGATGACGACGGCGCTGGTGTCGGTGCTGACTGGCATTCCGGTGCGTGCCGATGTCGCCATGACGGGCGAGATCACGCTGCGCGGCGAAGTGCTGCCGATCGGCGGGCTGAAGGAGAAGCTGCTCGCGGCGCATCGCGGCGGCATCAAGCTCGTGCTGATTCCGGAAGAGAACGTGAAGGATCTCGCCGACATTCCGGACAACGTGAAGAACGCGATCGAGATCGTGCCGGTCCGCTGGATCGACAAGGTTCTGGAGCTGGCGCTCGAACGCGTGCCCGACGTGTTGCCGGAAGAGGAAGCCAAGGCTGCGGCGCCGGTTGCCGAAGCCGCCAAGGACGCCTCGACGGAAGTCGTCAAGCACTGATCCGAACCCTTTTCGGCACCCAACCCGCGGCAGGTCCGCGGGTTTTTTATTTGTCGGCGTAGGATTTGGGCGAGCATTGCGTTGCCTCATTCGTATCACTTGACACGATCGTTTCGGCTTCATTTAATAATCGACCCGGCGTGAACCCGGGCGACGGCCGGCACGGGGCGGCTGTCCTGAGACTGAATCACTCACGGAAGGGGACGGCAGATGAACAAGACGGATTTGATCGACCACATCGCGCGCGAAGCGGATTTATCGAAAGCATCGGCGGGACGTGCGCTCGACGCACTGATCGGCGGTGTCATGCAGGCGCTCGAAAGCGGCGGCAGCGTGACGCTGGCCGGCTTCGGCACGTTCGAGGTCGGTGAGAGGATCGCGCGCAATGGGCGCAATCCGCAAACCGGCGAAACGATTCGCATCGAGGCAGCACGCGTCGCGAAATTCAGGGCTGGTAAAGCACTGAAAGATGCCTTAAACTGATGGGCTTGCTGCTTGATGATTGTCGCGCCGATGGACGCGGCGGCGCATCAGGCACGCGGCAAGCGAAGCGGGTGCTTAGCTCAGTTGGTAGAGCGGCGCCCTTACAAGGCGTAGGTCGGGAGTTCGAGCCTCTCAGCACCCACCATTTCCGCTTCGCAGGGCGCCCGGAGTTCGGCTCCGAAGCCGCCTGAACCACATCTCGAAACCCGCATGGCCGGTGGCCCTGCGGGTTTTTTCATGTTCGCTGCCCGAGTGGCGTGCTGGCCGGTGCCTCGGCGACGCACCTCGTCGCTGCCGCTTCAGACGAGTCGCTTGAGCAGCCACGCGCGCAGCGCGACGACTTCTTCCAGGCAGGTCGAGTGCGGCATCGGATAGACCTGCCAATCCACCTTGCATCCCCGATCGAGCGCGAAATCGCGGGCCGCCTCGCCGAGCCGCGGCGGCAGCACGTCGTCGAAGCTGCCGTGCGCGGCGAAGATCGGCGTGTCGCGGTTGGCCGCCTGGAAATCACGTGCGACCAGTGCCGGCGAGGGCAGATAGCCTGACAGCACGATCAGTCCGGCGAGCGCGTCAGGGTGCGTGAGGCCCGCGGTCCACGTCATCGCGCCACCTTGCGAGAAGCCGGCCAGGAAAATCCGCGACGTCGGGATGCCGCGCTGGTTCTGCGCCTCGATCAGCGCACGGATGGCGTCGCGCGAGGCCTCGATGCCCGCTTCGTCGACTTCGCGGCTGAGGCCGCCGTTGAACGACAGGATGTCGTACCAGGCGCGCATCACGTAGCCGTTATTGGCGGTGACGGCCATCTCGGGCGCGTTCGGCAACACGAAGCGCACGCCGGGCGCGTCGGCCAGATGCAGCTCTGGGATCAGCGGCACGAAGTCGTTGGCATCGGCGCCGAGGCCATGCATGAGGATGACCGCGTAGCGGGGATCGGCGGAGGTTTCGACTTCGAGGGTGTCGAGGGGGCGCATGGTCGTTCCGTGGCGTAAAGAGAGGGCGGTGCCGCCGGCCGGCACCGCGCGAGAGCCTAACGCTAACACCGGCGCGGCACTATCGTGAAGCGCGCCGTTGCCGCCGTCATCGCTGCCTTCGATGTCGATGCCGCGCGGCGCCAACGCATCACTCGCGCCGGATCGCGTCGAGTCCCGCCAGCAGCGTGGTGATCTCTTCTTCAGTGGTCAGATAGCTGACCGAGGCGCGCGCGACTTCGCGCAGGCCGCGCGCCTCCATGTCGAGCGGCGTGTAGTCGAGCCCGTTGCTGGCGATCGAAATCTGCCTGGCCGCGAGCCGGCGCCGGACCTCGGCCGGTTCGATGCCGGCCACGTCGAACGCCACCAGCCCGGAGCGCTCGCCGCCGAGGTCCAGCACCTTCACGCCGGGCAGTGCCGCCAGCCGCTCGCGCAGCATGGTGGCGACGGCGTCGATGCGTGCGCGGATCACCTCGATGCCCAGCGCCAGCGCTTCGTCGAGCGCGTTCGCGAGGCCGCAGCGCAGTGCGTAGGCGGTGTCGCCGGTCTCGAAGCGCGCGGCGTCGCGGCGCAGCACCGGATAGCCGTCGGCGTCGAACGGCGCGGACCAGACGTCGACGAACGACGGCGTGAGGCGCGGCAGGAAATCCTGCCGGATGTAGAGCAGGCCGGTGCCGCGCGGCCCGCGCAGCGCCTTGCGGCCGGTACCGACCAGCACGTCGGCGCCCACTTCGGCGACGTCGATCGGCAACTGGCCGACCGCCTGCGCCGCGTCGACGAAATACGGAATCCCGTGGCGGCGCGCGATGCGTCCGATCGCGGCGGCCGGATTGATCAGCCCGCCGTTGGCCGGCATCCAGGTCAGCACGATCAGCCGCACGCGCTCGTCGATCAGCGCGGCCAGCGCCTCGGGGTCGGCCGCGCCCGTCGCGTCGCAGGGAATCGTCTCGATCGACACGCCGTCGCGCTGCGCCGCGAGGCGCAGCGTGGCGACGTTGCTGCCCCATTCCTGTCGCGCGACGAGAATCCGGTCGCCGGACCGCCACGGGCCCAGCGCGTCGAACGCGAGGCCCCAGCCGTGCGTGCTGCTGGTGGTCAGCGCGATTTCGCCGGGCCGCGCATTGAGCAGGCGGGCGGCGAGCCCGCGCGCGCGCTCGCTCTGTTCGACGCCGGCCGCGCCGGCTTCCATCGGCCCCAGCGTGGCTTCGCGCGCGAGCTGCGTCTGCACGGCCTCGAGCGTGCGGGCCGACGGCAGTGAGGCTCCGCCGTGGTTGAAGTGGGTGGTATGGGCGATGCCCGGCGTGGCGGCGCGCAGCGCGTCGATGGTGGCGCGGGACAGGGCGGGGGGCATGGAGGCTCCTTGTGGGGGGCGTTCGGTTCGAGTAGGGCGGGCGTGGCGAGCGCGATGGCGGCCACCGCGGTCGCGGTGGCCTGGCGGGCGGCGCGTCGAGCCGTCCCGAGGCCCTGGTCGGCAAAGCGCGCTTCGCCGAGCCGCCCGGGACCGGCCGGCAGGCCGGCGCGGCGCGCGAGCTGGCCGGCCGCCTGCCGCGGATCGCGCGCGCCGGTCGAACCACGCCATGCCGGGTTCCGCCTCGAGCTTCCGGGGCGGGTGGCTGACGGTGCCTTGCGCGACGAACATTGCCTTGGCGACCAGGCTGAAGCACAGCCGCCGTGCGGCGGCTTCGAACGCGCAGTGACAGCAGGGGCGGCAAGGGGCGGGGCATGCGCGCGTCTCGAGGCGAGCGGAAAGTGTCGACCATAGCGAGGTTCCGCCTCGCCGGCAATCGCCTTTGCCGTGCCTGCCGCGCCGCAGTGGCCGCTGCCGGCCCGGTCCCGGCCCGCAGTGCGGCGGTCGTGCGTGGCGGCTGCGCGCGATGCGCATGCGTGACGGCATGTGTTTGTCGTCGTGCGCGGGGAGCGCGGGGCTCGGGCGGGCGATGGTACGCAGGGGGAGGTCGGAATCGCGTCGTTTCTCGTCGCGACCCGGATGGTTGCGCGGCGGCGGTATTCAGGGCACAATCTCGCTCCGTTGCGGTTTCGGCCGCGACGCAGCACTTGTAGTGCCGACCAGGGAGCGGTAGTTCAGTCGGTTAGAATACCGGCCTGTCACGCCGGGGGTCGCGGGTTCGAGTCCCGTCCGCTCCGCCAGATTTTGAAAAAATACCCGCGCCAAGCGGGTATTTTTTTGTTCCCGGGCGGTGCGGAGGAAGCCGCCTGCGCGGCTTCCGGCGGGAATCGAAGGGTGGCGCATGCTTGCGCCACCGCGGCCGGCGGAACGTGGGCGAGTCCCGTCCGCTCCGCCAGATTTTGAAAAAATACCCGCGCCAAGCGGGTATTTTTTTGTTCCCGGGCGGCGCCGGTCGCGCAGTCATCGCGCCTGCGCCATCAAGGCGCCGGCCGTCGCGTGATGGGGTTGGCGCGATGCCCGGCCGCCTCTTCGGCTCCCGCCACTGCGCATCGGAACCCGGCGGCGCCTCCGTCGCGGCCCGTTTCGCCAATTTTCCGCTCCGCTGAGGTAATATCAGCCGTTTTGTCCAGCCACGTTCGCTCCGCATGCTCGATTTCTTCCGCAATCACCAGCGCTTGATGATGTTCCTCCTGCTCCTGATCGTGCTGCCGGGGCTCGCGTTCGTGGGGGTTCAGGGTTTCCGCGACTTCTTCGACGACAGCGCGAACGTGGCCTCGGTCGATGGGCGCAAGATCACGCGCGCCGAATTCGACAGCGCCTACCGCCAGCAGATCGACCAGGCGCGCCAGGCGCTCGGCGCCCGCTACGACGCCAAGGTGATCGACACGCCGGAGCGTCGCCAGCAACTGCTCGACGGCATGATCGAACAGCGCGCGCTGGCCGACGAGGTGCGCCGCCTGCACCTGACGGCCTCCGATGCCGCAGTACGGGAGGCGCTGCTCAGCAATCCGATCGTCGCCGCGATGCGCAAGCCGGACGGCTCGATCGACGCGGAGCGCTACACGCAGCTGCTCGCGATGCAGGGCATGACGCCGGACCAGTATCAGGAAAGCATCCGCTACCAGCTCACGCAGCAGCAACTGCCGAGCAACCTGATCGACAGCGCGTTTACGCCCAAAAGCGTGGCACGGAGCCTCACCGATCTCGCGCAGCAGCAGCGCGAAATCCAGGCGCTGGTGCTGAAGCCGGCCGACTACGCGGCCAAGGTGCAGCCGACCGACGCGCAGATCTCGGCCTACTACGATGCCCACAAGCAGGCCTTCGCGACGCCCGAGACGGCCACCATCCAGTACCTGGTGTTCACGCCGGCCACCGCCGCCGCGTCGGCCACGCCGCCGACCGAGGCGGACATCCGCAAGTACTACGACGACAACACCGCGCGCTACCGCACCGAGGCGCAGGTGCGCGTGAGCCACATCTTCATCGCGGCCGCGCGCGGCGCGAGCGCGGCCGACAAGGCCGCCGCGAGGGCGAAGGCCGATCGGCTGCTGGCCGACGTGAAGGCGCATCCGGACCAGTTCGCGCAGATCGCCGAGAAGAACTCGCAGGACGCGCCGTCGGCGGCCAAGGGCGGCGACCTGGGCTACATCACGCGCGGCTCGACGGCGGGCGGCGCGGCGTTCGACGACGCGGCCTTCGCCTTGAAGCCGGGCGAGATCAGCAAGGTGGTCGAATCGGATCTCGGCTTTCACATCCTGAAGGCGACCGACGTGAAGCCTGCCATCGTCAAGCCGTTCGACGAGGTCAAGGAGTCGATCGCGGCCGAACTGAAGCAGCAGTACGCGGCCAAGGCGTTCTCGGACAACTCGGAAGGCTTCAGCTCGAGCGTCTACGAGAAGGCCAAGAGCCTGCAGCCGACCGCCGACAAATACAAGCTGACGCTGCAAACGGCCACCGTCACGCCGCAGCCGAACCCGGCGCTGCCGCCCGACAGTCCGCTCAACAACGCGAAGTTCCTGGCCGCCGTGTTCGCGCCCGACTCGGTGAAGAACGGCAACAACACGCAGGCGATCGATGTCGGCAACAACACGCTGATCGCCGCGCACGTGATGAGCGACAAGCCGGCGGCGGTGCCGCCGCTCGACGCGATCAAGGACGCGGTGCGCCAGAAGCTCATCGCCGACGAGAGCGCGAAGCTCGCCAAGCAGGACGGCATGGCGAGGCTCGCGGCGCTGCAGAAGTCGAAGGCCACCACCGGCTTCCTGCCGGCCGAGAAGATCTCGCGCACGCAGACGCTCGGTTTGCCGCCGGACGCGGTCGCGGCGATCTACAAGGTCGATCCGAAGTCGCTGCCGGCTTATGTCGGCGTCGATCTCGGCGCGAACGGCGGCTATGCGATCTTCCGCGTGAACGCGATCGTCGCTCCGGCGCCGGCCGATCCGCAGCAGCTCGCGGCCGCTCAGCAGCAGATCGCCCAGGTCTATGCGCAAAGCGAGAGCGAGGCGTTCATGAAGGCGCTGCGCGCGCGTGCGAAGGTCAAGCTGTACGGCTCGGTGGCCGACGGCAGCCGCAACGGCGACGACAACTGATCGGTCCGCCACGCGCCGGCGTGGCGCCCTTCACGACCACGGCAGCCCCGCCCGATATCGGGCGGGGCTGTTTTGCTCATGCGGTCCGCCGCGTCGCGCGGCGAGGCACGCTCGATGGCGCGCGCTCAGTGCGCGCCGGCACCGAGCAGCGGCCGCACCACCGGCCAGACGTTGTCGAGCAGCTTCGGCTGCGCCTGCTGCGTCGGATGGTTCTGGTCGTCCTGGAACAGCTCCGGGCGGTTCTCGATGCCGGCCAGCAGGAACGGCACGAGCGGCAGGTGCAGTTCCTTGGCGAGCTTGCCGTACATCGCGTGGAATTTCTGCGTGTAGTCGAGGCCGTAGTTCGGCGGCACGTACATGCCGATCAGCACGACCTTCGCGTTCGCCTGGCGCGCCTCGGCCACGATCGCGCGCAGGTTCTGCTCGGTGGTGGCGAGCGGCACGCCGCGCAGCGCGTCGTTCGCGCCGAGCTCGACGATCACGATCGCGGGCTTGAGCCGCGCGAGCAGCGCGGGCAGGCGGGCGCGACCGCCGCTCGTGGTGTCGCCGCTGACGCTTGCGTTCGCAACGCTATAATCGATTCGCTGGTCGGCGATGCGTGCCCGCATCAGCGCGACCCAGCCGGTGTCGCGAGGCAGGCCGTATTCGGCCGAGAGGCTGTCGCCGAGCACCACGATGGCCGGCTTGGCGGCCCTGCCCGCGGGGCTCGCCGCTGGCGCGCCGGCGGCCGCGCCAGCGGGCGGCG
Organism: Burkholderia glumae LMG 2196 = ATCC 33617; assembly: GCF_000960995.1. NCBI lineage: Bacteria > Pseudomonadati > Pseudomonadota > Betaproteobacteria > Burkholderiales > Burkholderiaceae > Burkholderia > Burkholderia glumae. The sequence goes on from NZ_CP009435.1 coordinate 2,542,423, forward strand.
CGCCAAGCCAGGCCGTGGCGGCCGTTGCGATCATCATGGCGCATGCGCCGTGTTTCCAGGAACGAATGTGCTTCATGCTCATCAAGATGACGGATCCGATCATTGAAGTTCGACAGGTCTCGAAGCGCGTCGCCGACGCGGCCGGCGAGCTGACGATTCTCGACGGCATCGACCTGGCCGTGCCGGCGGGCAGCAGCGTCGCGATCGTCGGCGCGTCGGGCTCGGGCAAGTCGACGCTGCTCGGCCTGCTCGCCGGCTTGGACAGCGCGACGGACGGCACGGTTCGCCTGCTCGGCCGCGAACTGACCGGCCTCGGCGAGGACGAGCGCGCGGCGCTGCGCAGCGGCGCGGTCGGTTTCGTGTTCCAGTCGTTCCAGCTGATGCCGCACCTGACGGCGCTCGAGAACGTGATGCTGCCGCTCGAGCTGCGCGGCGGCACCCCGGCGCGCGAGGCCGCCGGGCGGGCGCGGCGCCTGCTCGAACGCGTCGGCCTGGGCGCGCGCACCGGCCACTATCCGAAGCTGCTCTCGGGCGGCGAGCAGCAGCGCGTCGCACTCGCGCGCGCGTTCGTCACCGAGCCGGCCGTGCTGTTCGCCGACGAGCCGACCGGCAGCCTCGACGCCGCCACCGGTCACGCCGTGATCGACCTGATGTTCGAGCTGAACCGCGCGCAGGGCGCCACGCTGGTGCTGGTCACGCACGACGCGGCGCTCGCGCGCCGCTGTGACGCCACCGTCACGCTCGACGGCGGGCGCATCGTGGCCGACGCAACCGAGCGCAGCGCGAGCTGAGCCGTCGCGACCCGCGCCGCGCCACCGCAGCGGCGAAACGAGAACGGCCGGTCATCCTGCCGTTTTGCGACGCGCGCCGCTCAGCGCTCGAGCGCGGCGCGCGCCCGCGCGATCAGCGCCGAGGTCGACGAATCGTGCTTGCCCGCATCGACGCTCGCGGCGTTCAGGTCGGCCTCGACCACCTTGCCGAGAATCTTGCCGAGCTCCACGCCCCACTGGTCGAACGGATTGATGTTCCAGATCGAGGCCTGCACCAGCACCTTGTGCTCGTAGAGCGCGATCAGCGCGCCCAGCGCGCGCGCCGTGAGCGCCTCGACGAGGATCGTGGAGCTCGGCCGGTTGCCGGGGAACGTCAGGTGCGGCGCGAGTTCGGGCTTGTCCGGGCCGGCGATCCTGCGCGCCTCCTCGAGCGTGCGGCCGAGCATCAGCGCCTCGCTCTGCGCGAAGCAGTTCGCGAGCAGCTTCGGATGGTGGCTCGCCAGCGCATGCTCGGGCTTGAGCACCGCGATGAAGTCGATCGGCACGATCGTCGGGCCCTGGTGCAGCATCTGGAAGAACGCGTGCTGGCCGTTGGTGCCGGGCTCGCCCCAGGTCACGGCCGAGGTCGGGTAGTCGACGAACGCGCCGTCGAGCCGCGCCGATTTGCCGTTGCTCTCCATTTCCAGCTGCTGCAGGTACGACGGCAGGAAGTGCAGCGCCTCGGAATACGGCGCCACCAGGTAGCTCTGCGAGCCGAAGAAGTTGCGATACCAGATGCCGATCAGGCCGAGCAGCACCGGCAGGTTCGATTCGAGCGGCGCCTCGCGAAAGTGCGTGTCCATCTCGTTGGCGCCGGCCAGCAGCTCGTCGAACTGCTGCGGCCCGATCGCGATCATGATCGACAGGCCCACCGCCGACCACAGCGAGTAGCGCCCGCCGACCCAGTCCCACATCTCGAACACGTTGTGGGCGTCGATGCCGAACTTCACGACTTCGCCGGGATTCGCCGACACGCCGACGAAGTGCTTGGCGAGCGCGTTCTCGGGGCAGCCGTGCGAGATCAGCCAGTCGCGCGCCGAGCGTGCGTTGGTCATGGTCTCGAGCGTCGTGAAGGTCTTCGACACCACGATGACGAGCGTTTGCTCGGGATCGCAGAATTCGAGCGCGCGCGACAGGTCGGCGCCGTCCACGTTCGAGACGAAGGCGCACGACAGCTCGCGCGTGGCGAGATGGTCGAGCGCGTGCACCACCATCTTCGGCCCGAGATCGGAGCCCCCGATGCCGATGTTGATCACGTGGCGGATGCGTTTGCCGGTGTAGCCGGTCCAGCGGCCGTCACGCACCTGCTCGGCGAAGGCGGCCATCTTGCTGCGCTCGGCCAGCACCTGCGCGTGGAACGGCGCATCGGGCGCGCTCGCGCGCAGCGCGGTGTGCAGGGCGGCGCGGCCTTCGGTCGGGTTCACCACGTCGCCGGCGAACATCGCGTCGCGACGCGCCTCGACGCCGGCCTCGCGCGCGAGCTGCACGAGCAGCGTCAGCGTGGCGTCGGTGATGCGGTTCTTCGAGAAGTCGATCGCAAGCCCGCCGCCGCTGAACGTGAAGCGTTCGGCGCGCGTCGGGGCCGGATCATTGCCGGCGGCAAACCAGTCGCGCAGCTGCGCGTCGCGGATCTCGTCGTAGTGCGATTGGAGGGCAGGCCAAGCGGGGAGCGAATTCAGCGTCATATCGGTTCGGGCGAAGCTAGCGTGATTCGGGGGCGAGGACGGGATCGCGCCCGGCGCCGGACGCCGGGGGACCGCGGAAACCGCGCGCGAGCCCTCTCGGCTCGGGCGCGGGGAATCAGTATAGCGGCCTCAAACGACGGACGACACGCGGCGCGAATAAAAGTGCCGGTTCACCAGCCGGCGCACCGCGCCGGCCAGCTCGCCGGCGGCGAGGCCGGCCGGGCCGTCGCCGAGTGCCGTCAGGCAGTCGGCCGCGAGGCCGTGCAGGTAGACGCCGCCAAGCGCGGCCTCATAGGCGGGGATGCGCTGCGCGGCGAACGCGGCGATCAGCCCGCCGAGCACGTCGCCGGTGCCGCCGGTGGCGAGCGCCGCGTTGCCGGTCGGATTGACGGCGACGCGCCCGTCGGGATGGGCAATCATCGTGCCCGAACCCTTCAGCACCGCGATCGCCGCATAGCGCGTGGCGAGCGCGCGTGCCGCGGCGAGACGGTCGGCCTGGACCGCCCGCACCTGGCTGCCGAGCAGGCGGGCGGCTTCGAGCGGATGCGGCGTCAGGATCGAAACGGCGCCGCGCGCAGCCAGCGCCGAGGCGAGCCCGGCGTCGGTGGCGACGAGGTTCAGCGCGTCGGCGTCCACCACCAGCGGCAGGTCGAGCGCGAGCATCGCGCGTAGCGTGTCGCGCGCGCGCTCGCGCACGCCGAGCCCGCAGCCGATGCCGATCGCGCTTAGCCCGTCGGTGGGCAGCGTGCGTGCCGGATGCAGCATCAGCTCGGGGAACGGCGGATCGTAGGGCGGCGCGTCCTCGCCGATGAAGCCGACGTGGACCTTGCCGGCGCCCGCGTGCAGGGCGGCGCGCGCGGCCAGGATCGGCGCGCCGCACATGCCGGTGTCGCCGCCGACGATCGCCACGCTGCCGAAGCTGCCCTTGTGCGAGGCCGACGCGCGGGCCGGCCAGTGCGGCGCGAACAGCGCGGCGGCGTTGAGCGTGGCCGAGGCGCGCACCGGCGCGTCGAGCGTCTCGATCGTGATCTCGCCGGCGTGGTCGCGGCCGTCGCCGAGGTAGAGGCCCGGCTTGGCGGCGATGAACGACAGCGTGTGGGTGGCGCGTACCGCCGCGCCGTCGCCGACGCGCGCGCCGCTGTCGGCGTCGATGCCGCTGGGAATATCGAGCGCGAGCACGCGGCCATGGCTGCAGGCGCGTGTCGAGAGTGCCGCCGCGAGCGTCGCGAACGGGCCGTCGAGCGGACGCGCGAGACCGATGCCGAACAGCCCGTCGACGAGCCAGCCATAGCCGTCGAACGAGGCTGGCGGCGCCGCCGAGATCGGCACGCCGGCCTCGCGCGCGAGCGCGAGCGCCCAGCGCGCATCCTCGGGTTTCGGCTCGACCGGCAGGCAGACCTCTACCTGCACGCCCAGCCGCAGCAACTCGGTGGCGGTCACCAGCGCGTCGCCGCCGTTGTTGCCGGGGCCGGCGGCGAGCCAGACCGGGCCCGCCCCGGGCTTGCCGCGCGCGGCGAGCCAGCGCGCGGCGGCGGCGCCGGCCCGCGCCATCAGCGTGTGCGGCGGCAGCGCGTGGGGCGGCTGCAGGGCGGCGGCCTCGGCCGCGCGCAGCTCGGCGACGGTGGCGAGCGGCAGCGGCTGATGCGCGAGCGGCGCGGCGAACGGATCGGCGGGCGGGCCGGACGGGGAGGGCGAGGCGGCGGTGAGCGTGGCGAGCGGCGTCATGGCGGAGGGCCGCCGGGGCGCGGCGGCCGGGTCGATGCGCCGCCCGCGGGCGGCGTCAGGTGGCGAAGCGATCCACGTGGAGCGCGGCGAGCGTATCGGCCGGCACGTGGTGCGCAGTGCCGCCGACGTAATCGGCTATCACTTTAGCAGAGCCGCAGGCGAGGCCCCAGCCGGCCGGGCCGTGGCCGAGATTGACGAACACGCGCGGGTGGCGGGTCGGGCCGACCACCGGCAGGCCGTCCGGCGAGAGCAGGCGCAGGTCCTGCCACGGCAGGGCGGCCGAGATCTTCGCCGCGCCGGGAATCCAGTCGTGGGTGGCCTGGCCGAGCAGCGCGAGCGCGCTTTCGCCGAGCGCCTCGGGCAGCGGCTGCGCCGCGTCCTTGCCGCTTTGCAGCACCGGCGCACCGCAGATGCGCACGCGCTGGTGCATGCGCGTCATGGTGATGCGCTTGATCGAATCGACCACCGTCAGGTGCGGCGCGTGCTCCTCGTAGGCGAGCGGCGCGGTCAGCGCGTTGACGCGCACCGGGTGCAGCGGCAGCGTCACGCCGAGCCGTTCGAGCAGCGGCACGCTGCCGGTGCCGGCCGCGATCACGATCGCGTCGGCCGAGATCACGTCCACTTCCTTGCCGCGCGCGCCGAGCCGGTCGCCTGGCTCGGGCGCCAGGTCGACGGCGGCGCGATTCGCCTCGACGCGGATCGCGGTGACGGCGCGGCCGAAGCGGAACTGCACGCCATGCTCGTCGAGCGTGTGCTTGACGAGCTTCGTGAACAGGGGACAGTTCGCGGTGCGCTCGTATTCGAGCAGCACGCCGCCCGCGAACGGGGGATCGGCCGGCACCGAGTGTTCGAGCGCCGCGCACTCCTGGGCCGACAGCAGCTGGTGCGGCACCTCGTTGGCGCGCAGCAGGTCGAGCGCGGGCTGGGCCAGCTCCCACTCCTGGCGGTCGCGGATCACGTGCAGCACGCCGGGGCGCTGCTCGAACTCGAGCGCGAAGCGCCGTTCGATGTCGGCGATCGCCTCGCGCGAGAGATCGGCGAGCGGCTTCAGTCGTGCGTACTGCGCGGTGAACGCCTCGGGCGCGCGCAGCTTCGCGAGCTCGTGCGTGAAGCGGCGCAGCGCGCGGTTCAGGCCCGGCTTGTAGACCACGCCGCTCTTGAGCGCGCGCCGGTGGTGCATGAAGGTCGGGCCGAACCAGACATCGAGCGGGGTCGGCAGCACGAGGCCGCCATGGCCGTAGGTCGCGCCCTGGGCGACGGTCGCGTGGCGCTCGACCACGCAGACGCGATGGCCGGCGGCGCGCAACTGGTAGGCGGTGGCGACGCCGCCGATACCGCCGCCAATGACGATGACATCCATGGTGTGCTTCGATGGCGGGCCGCGCGGTGCGGCCCGGGTCTGGTCTTGCGTGACGGGCCTGGTGGCGCCCGATGAACCGCGAATGATAGCGCCAAACCGGGCCGGCGCGGATTCCGGGCGCCGCGCCGGGGTGCCGCGCCGGGCTGCCGCGGTCCGTGCCGCGGCCAGAGGCGGCCCGATGCGGCCCGATGCGGCCCGATGCGGCCGCGCCCGGCACGGCCGCGAGCGCTGCGCCCGGGGCCTTCGGCACCTGCACTTCCGGGTATAATTGCGGCCTTCCTTTCGCCCCAATGTCGCCACCTCGCGCGACTCATCGATGTCCGTCCAGCCCATGGCTCACTTCTCGTGTTTTCCCGGCGCCGCCGCCCTGTCCGACTTCCGCCAGACCCGCCTGCTCGACGTGCTCAAGCAGATCGACGGCGATATCGTCGCGGTGCGCGGCCAGTACCTGCACTTCGTCAACGCGTCCGACGCGCTGTCGGCCGATGACGCGGCGCGCATCGGCGCGCTGATGCACTACGGCGCGCCGTTCGAGCCTGCCGCCGAGAAGGGCGCGACCGAAACCTTCATCGTGCTGCCGCGGTTCGGCACGGTTTCGCCGTGGGCCAGCAAGGCCACCGATATCGCGCTGCACTGCGGGCTGGCTTCGGTGCGCCGCATCGAGCGCGGCGTCGAGTTCACGGTCACGCTGAAGGCGGGCCTGCTCGGCATGGGCGGCAAGAAGGCGCTGTCGGCCGAGGCGCGCGCGGCGGTGGCCGCGGCGCTGCACGACCGCATGACGGAAAGCGTGGTGGCCGCGCGCGAGGACGCGCACCACCTGTTCGACGAACTGCCGGCCAAGCCGCTTAGCCGCGTCGACGTGCTGGCCCATGGCCGCGCCGCGCTCGAGGCGGCCAACCTCGAGCTGGGCCTCGCGCTCGCCGACGACGAGATCGACTACCTGGTGGACGCCTTCGCCAAGCTGCGGCGCAACCCGACCGACGTCGAGCTGATGATGTTCGCGCAGGCCAACAGCGAGCACTGCCGCCACAAGATCTTCAACGCCGACTGGACCATCGACGGCGCGAAGCAGGACATGTCGCTGTTCGCGATGATTCGCAACACCGAGAAGCTGAGCCCGCAGGGCACCATCGTCGCGTACTCGGACAATTCCTCGATCATGCGCGGCGCGCCGGCCGAGCGCTGGTTCCCGCGCGGCGCCGGCGCCGACGGCGCGCCGGCCGAGCAGTACGGCCGCCACGTCGAGCTGACCCACACGCTGATGAAGGTGGAGACGCACAACCACCCGACCGCGATCTCGCCGTTCGCCGGCGCCGCGACGGGCGCGGGCGGCGAGATCCGCGACGAAGGCGCGACCGGCCGCGGCGCGCGGCCGAAGGCCGGCCTGACCGGCTTCACGGTCTCCAACCTCGACCTGCCCGGTGCGCGCGAGGCGTGGGAAAACGCGCGCGACGCCGCGCAGCCGCTGGGCGAGCGCAACCCGGCCGACGCCCACGGGCCGTATGGCCGCCCCGAGCGGATCGCCTCGCCGCTGCAGATCATGATCGACGGCCCGCTCGGCGGCGCCGCGTTCAACAACGAATTCGGCCGGCCCAATCTCGGCGGCTACTTCCGCGTCTACGAGCAGAATGTCGGCGGCCAGGTGCGCGGCTATCACAAGCCGATCATGATCGCGGGCGGCATCGGCAACGTGTCCGACGCGCATACCCACAAGCGCGACCTGCCGGCCGGCACGCTGCTGATCCAGATCGGCGGCCCCGGCATGCGGATCGGGATGGGCGGCGGCGCGGCCAGCTCGATGGCGACCGGCGCGAACACGGCCGAACTCGATTTCGACTCCGTGCAGCGCGGCAACCCCGAGATCGAGCGGCGCGCGCAGGAAGTCATCAACGGCTGCTGGCAGCTCGGCGAGGCCAACCCGATCCTGTCGATCCACGACGTCGGCGCGGGCGGCCTGTCGAACGCGTTCCCCGAACTCGTCGACGGCGCCGACAAGGGCGCGCGCTTCGAGCTGCGCAAGATCCAGCTCGAGGAAAGCGGGCTGTCGCCGCGCGAGATCTGGTCGAACGAATCGCAGGAGCGCTACGTCCTCGCGATCGCGCCGGCCGACCTGCCGCGCTTCGAGGCGATCTGCACGCGCGAGCGCTGCCCGTTCGCCGTGATCGGGGTGGCCACCGACGAGCGCGAGCTGAAGCTCGTCGACGAGCTGGCCGAGGGCAGCGACGCGTTCCCGGTCGACATGCCGATGGACGTGCTGCTCGGCAAGCCGCCGAAGATGCACCGCGAGGTGGCGCGCCTGAAGGTCGAGCGCGTGCCGGTGGACGTCACGAACGTGGTGCTGGCCGAGGCCGCCGTCAGCGTGCTGAAGCACCCGACCGTCGCCAGCAAGTCGTTCCTGATCACGATCGGCGACCGCTCGGTGGGCGGCACCTCGGTGCGCGACCAGATGGTCGGCCCGTGGCAGGTGCCGGTGGCCGACTGCGCGATCACCGCGCTCGACTACGCCGGCTTCGCCGGCGAGGCGATGACGATGGCCGAGCGCACGCCGCTGGCCGTGATCGACGCGCCGGCCTCGGGCCGCATGGCGGTGGGCGAGGCGATCACCAACATCGCCGCCGCGCCGATCGCCTCGCTCGACAAGCTCAAGCTCTCGGCGAACTGGATGGCCGCCTGCGGCACCGCCGGCGAGGACGCCGCGCTCTACGACACGGTCCGCGCGATTGGCATGGAGCTGTGCCCGGCGCTCGGCATCGGGATTCCGGTCGGCAAGGATTCGCTGTCGATGAGGACCCAGTGGAACGACGCGGGCGTGGCCAAGGAAGTGGTCGCGCCGGTCTCGCTGATCATCTCGGCGTTCGCGCCGGTGGAGGACGTGCGCCGCCACCTGACGCCGCAACTGCGCCGCGTGGCCGACGCCGGCGACAGCGTGCTGATCCTGATCGACCTCGGCCGCGGCAAGCACCGCCTCGGCGGCAGCATCCTCGCGCAGGTCACGCAGCAGGTCGGCGACACGGTGCCCGACGTCGACGACGCGCAGGACTTGAAGCGCTTCTTCGGTGCGATCCAGGCGCTCAATGCGCAGGGCCGGCTGCTCGCCTACCACGACCGCTCGGACGGCGGCCTGTGGGCCACCGTCTGCGAAATGGCGTTCGCGGGCCACGCCGGCGTGTCGCTGAACGTCGACATGCTCACGCTCGACGCCAACGAGCCGGACTACGGCGACGCCAAGGACTGGGCCAAGCAGACCAGCGGCCGCCGCGAGGACCGCACGATCCGTGCGCTCTTCAGCGAGGAACTCGGCGCCGTGGTACAGGTGCGCGCGGCCGATCGCGACGCCGTGCTCGGCCTGCTGCGCGAGCACGGGCTGTCGACCTGCTCGCACGTGATCGGCACCGTCAACGATCGCGACGTGATCGAGGTGTTCCGCGACGCGAAGAAGATCTACGACGCGCCGCGCGCCGAGCTGCATCGCGCCTGGGCCGAGGTCAGCTGGCGCATCGCGCGCCTGCGCGACAACCCGGCCTGCGCCGACGCCGAATACGATACGCTGCTCGACGCGGCCGATCCGGGCCTGCAGCCGGTGCTGACGTTCGACCCGGCCGACGACGTCGCCGCGCCGTTCATCGCCACCGGTGCGCGCCCGCGCGTGGCGATCCTGCGCGAGCAGGGCGTGAATTCGCACCTGGAGACGGCCTACGCGTTCGATCGCGCCGGGTTCGACGCGCACGACGTCCACATGAGCGACCTGCTGGCCGGCCGCGCCACGCTGGCCGATTTCACCGGCGCGGTGGCCTGCGGCGGCTTCTCGTATGGCGACGTGCTCGGCGCCGGCGAGGGCTGGGCCAAGACGATCCGCTTCAACGCGCGACTGGCCGAGATGTTCTCGGCCTTCTTCGCGCGCGAGGACACGTTCGCGCTCGGCATCTGCAACGGCTGCCAGATGCTGTCGAGCCTCGCCTCGATGATCCCCGGCGCCGAGGCCTGGCCGAAGTTCACGCGCAACAAGTCCGAGCAGTTCGAGGCGCGCTTCTCGCTGGTCGAGGTGCAGCCCTCGCCGTCGATCTTCTTCGCCGGCATGGAGGGCTCGCGGATTCCGGTGGCCGTCGCGCATGGCGAAGGCTTCGCCGATTTCTCGCAGCAGGGCGACGCGAGCCGCGTCGCCGTGGCGATGCGCTTCGTCGATCACCGCGGCCAGGCCACCGAGCGCTATCCGTTCAACCCGAACGGCTCGCCCGCCGGCATCACCTCGGTGACCACCGCCGATGGCCGCTTCACCGTGCTGATGCCGCACATGGAGCGCGTGCATCGCACCGTGCAGATGAGCTGGCATCCGCAAGGCTGGGGCGACGAAGGCCCGTGGATGCGCGTGTTCCGCAACGCGCGCCGCTGGCTCGGCTGAGCCGCCGCATGACTCGTGCCGCCGCGCGCATACGGTCGCGCGCTGCGGCATAATCAGTGCGTTTGCATCGGCGGGCGCTCAAGAGGCGCCTGTTGTGGTGCGTATCGGCGCGTCTGGCCGGCCCCGCAAGCCGTTCGACGGCAAGACCGCCGCTGTTTCCGTCATTCTTATTTTCGCGACCACGACAATGCCCGCATACCGTTCCAAAACCTCCACCGCCGGCCGCAACATGGCGGGGGCGCGTTCGCTCTGGCGCGCCACCGGCATGAAGGACGAGGATTTCTCCAAGCCCATCATCGCCGTCGTCAACTCGTTTACCCAGTTCGTGCCCGGCCACGTCCACCTGAAGGACCTGGGCCAGCTCGTCGCGCGCGAGATCGAGGCCGCCGGCGGCGTCGCCAAGGAGTTCAACACGATCGCCGTGGACGACGGCATCGCGATGGGCCACGACGGCATGCTCTATTCGCTGCCGAGCCGCGACATCATCGCCGACTCGGTCGAGTACATGGTGAACGCGCACTGCGCCGATGCGATGGTCTGCATCTCGAATTGCGACAAGATCACGCCGGGGATGCTGATGGCCGCGATGCGCCTGAACATTCCGGTGATCTTCGTGTCGGGCGGCCCGATGGAAGCGGGCAAGGCGCAACTGGCCGTGCCGGGCACCAATACCATCCAGATCAAGAAGCTCGACCTGATCGACGCGATGGTGATGGCCGCCGACAGCAAGGTCAGCGACGCCGACGTCGCCGAGGTCGAGCGCTCGGCCTGTCCGACCTGCGGCTCGTGCTCGGGCATGTTCACCGCCAACTCGATGAACTGCCTGACCGAGGCGCTCGGGCTCTCGCTGCCCGGCAACGGCACGATCGTCGCGACGCACGCGGACCGCGAGCTGCTGTTCAAGCGCGCCGGCCGCCGCATCGTCGAACTCGCGCGCCAATACTACGAGCACGACGACGACAAGGTGCTGCCGCGCTCGGTCGGCTTCAAGGCCTTCGAGAACGCCATGACGCTCGACATCGCGATGGGCGGCTCGACCAACACGATCCTGCACCTGCTCGCGATCGCGCAGGAAGCCGAAATCGATTTCTCGATGTCGGACATCGATCGCCTGTCGCGCACCGTGCCGCAGCTCTGCAAGGTCGCGCCGAACACCAACAAGTACCACATCGAGGACGTGCATCGCGCGGGCGGGATCATGGCGATCCTCGGCGAGCTCGAGCGCGCCGGCAAGCTGCACACCGACGTGCCGACCGTGCACGCGCCCACGCTCGGCGCCGCGCTCGAGCAGTGGGACATCGTGCGCACCGGCGACGAGGCCGTCCGCACGTTCTACCTGGCTGGTCCGGGCGGAATTCCGACCCAGGTCGCGTTCAGCCAGAACGCGCGCTGGCCTAGCCTCGATCTCGATCGCGCCGAAGGCTGCATCCGCTCCTATGAGCACGCCTTCAGCAAGGAGGGCGGCCTCGCCGTGCTGACCGGCAACATCGCCAGGGACGGCTGCGTCGTGAAGACGGCCGGCGTGGACGACTCGATCCTCGTGTTCGAAGGCCCGGCGCACGTGGTCGAGTCGCAGGACGAGGCGGTCGAGCACATCCTTGCCGACGAGGTGAAGGCCGGCGACGTGGTGATCGTGCGCTACGAAGGGCCGAAGGGCGGCCCGGGCATGCAGGAGATGCTGTATCCGACCAGCTACATCAAGTCGAAGGGGCTCGGCAAATCCTGCGCGCTGCTGACCGACGGGCGCTTCTCGGGCGGCACCTCGGGGCTGTCGATCGGGCATTGCTCGCCGGAGGCGGCCGCGGGCGGCGCGATCGGCCTGGTGCGCAACGGCGACACGATCCGCATCGACATTCCGAACCGCACCATCGACGTGCTGGTGTCCGACGAGGAACTGGCCCGGCGCCGCGCCGAGCAGGACGCGAAGGGCTGGAAGCCGGCCCGGCCACGCCCGCGCAAGGTGTCGGCGGCGCTGAAGGCCTACGCGAAGCTGGTGATGTCGGCCGACAAGGGCGCGGTGCGGGATCTGTCGCTGCTCGACGACTGAGTCCGGCCGGCTCCGTGCGGCAGGCGATCGCGACCGATGCGATCGGCCCGCCGCCCGCCGTGCGCCGACGCATGCCGCCCTCATGGGCGGTTTTTTTCGACGCGCGCAGCGCCGGCAGCCGGCATCGGCAGCGCGCCGGCCGGGCTGGCCGGACTGGCCGGACTGGCCGATCGAGATCGAGACGCGGCCGCGATGGCTCGACCGGCTGCCGGGGGCGGCGCGGCGCCGGATCTTCTCGCACGAGACGTGGCGGCGTGTCGAGGCGCTCGCGGCGTTTCCGCTGCGCGAGCGGGCCGATGACGGCGCGGCAGGCGGCTCGCCCTGGAAGCCGGGCCGAAGCCCTCGCCGCCGGCGAGGCGGGGCGTGACGAAGCGATCGGACCGCGCTATCGTCGATGCTTATCGTATTGCCAAGACCGAGCCGCCCATGGATTGTGCTTCCCCTCCGCCCGCGGCCTTGCCCGGCACCGAGCGCCTGTCGCTGCGGCACGCCGCTCGCCGCGACGCACCGGCCCTGCTGGCCTATTACCTTGCCAACCGCGCCCATCTCGAGCCCTGGGCGCCGTCCCGTCCCGAGTCGTTCTACACGCTGCCCTCGATCGAGACGCGGCTCGACGCGATGGCGACGCAGGCCGCGGCCGGGCAGGCCGTGCATCTGCTGCTCTACGAGAAGGCCGGCGACCGGCTGATCGGCGAATGCAGCCTGACGAATATCGTGCGCGGGCCGTTCCAGGCCTGCCACCTCGGTTTCTCGATCGCGAGCGATCGCGAGGGGCGGGGGCTGATGCGCGAATGCCTGATCGAGGTCATCCGCTACGCGTTCGGCCCGCTCGGGCTGCACCGCCTGATGGCGAACCATCGCCCCGAGAACACGCGCAGCGCGCGCCTGCTCGAAGCGCTGGGCTTCGAGCGCGAGGGCATCGCGCGGGCCTATCTGAAGATCGATGGCGCCTGGGCCGACCATGTGCTGCGATCCTTGATCAATCCGGCCGACGCCTGACTGCCGCCCCAATGAAAAATGCCGCTCGGGCGAGCGGCATGGTTCGTCGAGTGCGGCCCGAAGCGGCCGCCGCGGCAAGCCGATCCTTACTGGATCTTCGCCTGCGCGCGCAGCTTTTCCTCGAATGCCTGCAGCTTCTGCTGCACGATCTGCTGCGCGATCTGCGCCTTGACCTGATCGAGCGGCGGCGGCGCCACCGGGCGCACGTCGTCGACGCGGATGATGTGCCAGCCGAATTGCGTCTTGACCGGCGTGTCGGTCATCTGGCCCTTCTGCAGGTGCGTCGCCGCATTGGCGAATTCCGGCACGAACGACTTCGGATCGGCCCAGTCCAGATCGCCGCCGTTCTTCGCCGAGCCCGGATCCTTCGAATACTGCTTGGCCAGATCCTCGAACTTGGCGCCGGCCTTGATCTTCGCGATCAGCTCCTTGGCCAGCTGCTCGTTGTCGACGAGGATGTGGTGCAGGTGATATTCGTTGCCGGACACCGACTTCGTCAGCTCGTCATAGCGCGCCTTGATATCGGCGTCGCTCGGCTGGTTCTTCTTCACGAAGTCCTCGATCATCGCGCGCAGCACCACCGCCTGCTGGGCGATCGCGACCTGCTGCTTCACGTCGGGCCGGTTCGGCACGCCTTCCTTGATCGCTTCCTGCATCAGGATCTCGCGGTTGACGAGTTCCTGGCTCACCTTCTTGCGCAACTGCTCGCTGTCGGGCTGGCCCTGCTGGACGAGCTGGGCCACCATCGCGTCGACGCGCGCCTTCGGGATCGGCGTGCCGTTGACGACGGCAACGTTCTGGGCAAATGCCGGTGCGGCGACGAATGCGGCGGCCGCGACCCACAGACGGGGGGATTTCAGGATCATCGGGAATTCCTAGCGAAACGAAACTTTATTGGGAAGACACATTGAATTCATCGGGCGTGTAAGCCACGATCGCGAGCGCGTGAATCCCGCGCTGCATGGCATCGGCGAGCGCATCATACACCAGCCGGTGCCGTGCCACGCGCGACTTGCCGGCAAACGCGGCGGACACGATCGTCACCGTATAATGCCCGCCCGCCGAGGCACCGGCATGACCGGCATGCTGTGCGCTGTCGTCGCTGACATGCAGGGACTCGGGCGCGAGCGCGGCGGCGAGGCGCGCCTCGATCAGCGCCATGCGCGCCTCGGGCGCCGCGTTCAGGAAGTCGTCGGCCATCGTCATTCTTCTTTGAGGTATTTCGCGAGCCACAGGCTCTGCAGGATGATGAACACGAACATCGCGCCGGTGGTGCCGAACAGCTTGAAGTTGACCCATTGCGACAGCGTGTAGTGATTGACCACATAGAGGTTCGCCACGCCGAGCGCGACGAAGAACAGCCCCCACGCCAGGTTGAGCTTGTCCCAGATCGCCGCGGGCAGCGACAGCTGCGTAGCCATCATCTTCGCGATCAGGTTCTTGCCGAACAGGTAGCGCGCGCCGATCAGCACCACCGCGAACAGCCAGTACAGCACGGTGAGCTTCCACTGGATGAATTTCTCGTCGTGCAGCACCAGCGTGGCGCCGCCGAACACGACGATCACGCCGAGGCTGACCCACAGCATGGTATCGACCTTCTTGTGGCGCCAGGCCACCCAGGCGACCTGCAGCAGCGTGGCGACGATCGCGACCGCCGTCGCGGTGAAGATGCCCCAGAGCTTGAAGGCGGCGAAAAACAGGATGATCGGAAACAGATCGAACAGAAATTTCATGGTGATCGGGGCTGCGTGGCACGCGCCGGGGCTGGGGCGCCCAGGCGGCCACCGTTACGGGGCCCCGCCGCACGGGCCGGGGGCTGGTGCGGCGGGCATCGGCCGGTGCTGGGCTGGGCGTCAGCGGCCGGCGTCAGGCTCGAAGTTTAACGCAGCCGAATTGATGCAGTAGCGCAGACCGGTTTTGTCGCGCGGGCCGTCCTCGAACACGTGGCCCAGATGCGCGCCGCAATGGTTGCAGCGCACCTCGACACGCACCATGCCGTGCGTGCGGTCGATCTTCTCGTCGATCACCTCGGCGGCGAGCGGCTTGAAGTAGCTGGGCCAGCCGCAGCCCGAATGGTACTTCGCGCCCGATTCGAACAGCGGGGTGTCGCACACCACGCAGCGGTAGATGCCGGGCTCCTCGGTGTCGGTGTATTCGCCGGTGAAGGCGCGCTCGGTGGCCGCGTGCTGCGTGACCTCGTACTGCATGGGCGTGAGCCGCTCGCGCAGTTCGGCGTCGTCGGCCTGGTACGGATAGCGGCGGTCGTCCTGATCGTGGGGCATGGTGGGGTTCTCCTGGAGAAGGCGGCAGGTTCGCTCGTTACGACGAGCAGCTCACTTCCAGCGTGCTCGCCCAGTCGGGCGGCAGCGCGGCGTAGGCCTCGTACTCGGGCTGTTCGTCGAACGGCCTGCGCAGGATGCGGGCGAGCCGTTCGAGCTCGGAAAAATCCTTCTCGGCCGCGCGCCGGATCGCGGTCTCGGCCAGATGATTGCGCAGCACGTATTTCGGATTGACGCGGTTCATCGCCTCGGCGCGCGCCGCGTCGTCGCGCGGCTCGGCGGCCAGGCGCTCGCGATACTGCGCGGCCCAGCCGTCGAACGCCGCGCGGTCGATGAACAGGTCGCGCACCGCGCCGTCCGCGCGCGCGTCGTGCTTCGACAGGTGCGCGAGGCGGCGGAACGTCAGCGTGAAGTCGGCACGGCTGCCGTTCATGATTTCCAGCAGCCGGTTGGCGAGCGCGGCGTCGCCTTCGAGTTCGAGCGCGAGGCCGAGCTTGGCGCGCATCGCGGCCTCGAGCGCGGGGCCGAACGTCTCGGGAAAGCGTGCCAGCACGGCCTGGGCGTCTTCCACCGCGCGCTCGGTGCGCGGATCGTCGTCTAGCTCGGTGCGCTGCTGGCCGATCAGCGGCAGCAGCGCCTGGGCCAGGCAGAAGCAGTTCCAGTGCGCGATGCGCGGCTGCATGCGGTACGCGTAGCGACCCTGCGTGTCGGTGTGGTTGCAGATGTGCGAGGCGTCGAAGCCGTCGATGAAGCCGAACGGGCCGTAGTCGAGCGTGAGACCGAGGATCGACATGTTGTCGGTGTTCATCACGCCGTGGCAGAAGCCCACCGCCTGCCACTGGGCCAGCATTCGCGCGGTGCGCTGCATCACGGCCTCGAGCAGCGCCAGATACGGGTCGTCCGCGGCGCGGCAGTCCGGATAGAAGCGCGCGATGACGTGATCGGCGAGCTGCTTGAGCAGGTCGGGCCGGTCGTTGGCGAAGAAGTGCTCGAAATGGCCGAAGCGCACGAAGCTGTCCGCCACGCGCGTGACCACGGCCGCCGTTTCGATCTCCTCGCGCGTGACCGGTTGGTCCGAGCCGATCAGCGCCAGCGCGCGCGTGGTCGGGATGCCGAGGTGATGCATCGCCTCCGAGCAGAGGAATTCGCGGATCGACGAGCGCAGCACCGCGCGGCCGTCGCCCATGCGCGAATACGGCGTGCGGCCCGCGCCCTTCAGCTGGAATTCGACGCGCCGGCCCGCGTGCTCGAGCTCGCCGATCGTCAGCGCGCGGCCGTCGCCGAGCTGGCCGGCCCAGACGCCGAACTGGTGGCCCGAATAGACGGTCGCGTAGGGCAGGGCCGCGGCGGGCCAGTCGCGCGTGGGGTTGCCGCAGAACAGCTCGGCGAAGCCGGGCAGCGCGCGGATCGACGGATCGAGGCCGAGCTCGCGCGCGAGCTCGTCGGAAAAGCCGATCACGTAGGGCGCGGGCAGCGGTGCCGCGGGCAGCCGGGTCAGGAACGCGGGGCCGAGCCCGACGAACGCGTCGTCGCGCGGCGCGGCGAGCGAGGCGGCCAGATCGGCAAGGGCGGCAGCGGCGGAAGCGGCGGGGAGGGAGGCGGCCAAGGCGGGTTCGTTTCCTGGAAACAACGAGTTGAACAACGGGGCACAAGCCGATATTGTAAATCCGCGCCGCGCGGGCCGCTTGCGGCCGCGGACCCGACCACGATCGGGGCTCGAGACAATCCAACCGGGAGAGCTGGACGATGAGCATCACGATGAACCCGCCTTTGCTGGGCCAGATGATGGAGGTGCCGCTGCTGGTGTCGTCGCTGATCACGCATGCGGCGCGGCATGCCGGCGGCGTGGAGATCGTGTCGCGCCGGATCGAAGGCGATCTGCACCGCTACACCTATCGCGACTGCGAACGGCGCGCCAAGCAGCTCGCGCAGGCGCTCACGCGGGCCGGCGTCGCGCCGGGCGAGCGCGTCGGCACGCTGGCCTGGAACGGCTACCGCCACCTGGAGGCGTATTTCGGCATCGCCGGGATGGGCGCCGTCAGCCATACGATCAACCCGCGCCTGTTTCTCGAGCAACTCGTCTATATCGTCAACCATGCCGACGATCGTTTCATCCTGTTCGATCTCAACTTCGCGCCGCTGATCGACCAGCTCGCGCCGCAGTGCCCGAACGTGCGCGGCTGGATCGCGCTGACCGACGCGGCGCACCTGCCCGCGGCGGCCACGCCGCTGATCGCGTATGAAACGCTGCTCGACGCGGAGGATGGCGATTACGACTGGCCGCGCCTCGACGAGCGCCAGGCCTCGTCGCTCTGCTACACGTCGGGCACCACCGGCCATCCGAAGGGCGCGCTCTACTCGCACCGCTCGACGGTGCTGCACGCCTACGCGGCCGCACTGCCCGACGCGATGGCGCTGTCGATGCTCGACGCGGTGCTGCCGGTGGTGCCGATGTTCCACGTCAACGCCTGGGGCCTGCCCTACGCGGTGCCGCTCACCGGCGCGAAGCTGGTGCTGCCCGGCAAGGATCTGGACGGCAAGTCGGTCTACGAGCTGATGGAAGCGGAGCGCGTGACCTGCTCGGCCGGCGTGCCGACCGTCTGGCTCGGCCTGCTCAACTACATGCGCGAGGCCGGGGTGCGCTTCTCGACGCTCCGACGCACCGTGATCGGCGGCTCCGCATGCCCGCCCAGCATGCTGCGCGCGTTCGAGGACGATTACGGCGTGCAGGTGATCCACGCCTGGGGCATGACCGAGCTGTCGCCGCTCGGCACGCTGGCGCGGCCGACCTGGGCGCAGATGCAGCGGCCCGAGGCCGAGCGGCGCCAGTCGCTCGAAAAACAGGGCCGCGTGGTCTGCGGCATCGACATGCGCATCGTCGGCGAGGACGGCAGCGAGCTGCCCTGGGACGGCGTCGCGTTCGGCGAGCTGCAGGTGCGCGGGCCGTGGGTGATCGACGGCTATTTCCAGGGCGAGGGCTCGCCGCTCGTCGACGGCTGGTTCCCGACCGGCGACGTCGCCACCATCGATCGCGACGGCTTCCTGCAGATCACCGATCGCAGCAAGGACGTGATCAAGTCGGGCGGCGAATGGATCAGCTCGATCGACCTGGAGAACATCGCCGTCGCGCACCCGGGCGTGGCCGAGGCGGCCTGCATCGCCTGCGCGCATCCGAAATGGACGGAACGGCCGCTGCTCGTGGTGGTGCGCCGGCCCGGCAGCGACCTGACGCGCGAGGCGCTGCTCGCGTTCTACGAGGGCAAGGTCGCGAAATGGTGGATACCCGACGACGTGGTGTTCGTCGAGGCGCTGCCGCACACGGCCACCGGCAAGCTGCAAAAGCTCAGGCTGCGCGAGATGTTCCGCGAGCACGTGCTGCCCACCGCCGTCGCCGGCGATAGCCCGCGCGAAAGCGTGCCGGCGCGATCGGCCGGGCGGGGCTGAGGGCTGAGGGCCGTGGGCCGTCGCGCCGGGCCGCCGCGATCGGCGGAGGGCCGGGTTGCGTCGGGGCCGGGCGGCGGCCGTGTCGGGCCTCGTCGAGTGTTCCGGGGGGCGTGCCATGCGCCGCCGGCCGGCGTGCCTGCCGTGCCCCGCTTGGCATCGGGGCGAGATGAATTGAACGATCGTTCGTTTTTAGGTATGCTGCCCGGGTTCGATTGCGCGCGCCGCACGCGTTGCGCGCACCCACGACCGACAACGCTGACGACGCGCCGCCGCCCCGGGCTCGCGTAACCGCATGGAGGCAGACAGATGGCAGTGGCTTACACGATTCGCGACGGCGTGGCCGTCCTTACGCTCGACAATCCGCCCGTCAACGGGCTCGGCCATTCGACGCGCGCTGCGCTGATGGCCGGGCTCGACCGCGCGCTGGCCGACGCTTCGGTCACAGCGATCGTGCTGACGGGCGCCGGCCGCGCGTTCTCGGGCGGCGCCGACATCACCGAATTCAACACGCCGAAGGCGCTGCAGGAACCGAACCTGCACACGCTGATCGCTGCCGTGGAGGCCAGCCCGAAGCCGGTGATCGCGGCGGTGCATGCCGTGGTGATGGGCGGCGGGCTCGAGCTCGCGCTCGGCGCGCATTACCGGATCGCCGCGCCAGGCACCCAGGTGGCGCTGCCCGAAGTGAAGATCGGGCTGCTGCCCGGCGCCGGCGGCACGCAGCGGCTGCCGCGCGCGGTGGGGCTGGAGACGGCGCTGAACATGATCGTCTCGGGCGCGCCGGTGCCGGCCGAGCAGCTCGCCGCCAGCGGCCTGTTCGACGAGATCGCCGCAGGCGACCTGCTCGACGCCGCGGTGGCGTTCGGCCGGCGCGTGGGCGCGCAGCCCGGGCCGCATCCGCGCGTGCGCGACCGCGCCATCGTGCATCCGAACCCGGCCGGCTTCATCCAGTTCGCGCGCAACAGCGTGAAGGCGGCCGCGCCGCAGTATCCGGCGCCGCACAAGTGCATCGACGCGATCGAGTCGGGCGTGCTGAACGGCTTCGAGCAGGGCCTGGCCGACGAGCGCGAGGGCTTCGTCGCGCTGGTGCAGACGCCCGAGAGCCGCGCGCTGCGCCATGCGTTCTTCGCCGAGCGGGCCGCGAGCAAGATCCCCGACGTGCCGGCCGACACGCCGGTGCGCGAGATCCGGCGGGTCGCCGTGATCGGCGCCGGCACCATGGGCGGCGGCATTGCGATGAATTTCGTCAACGCCGGGCTGCCGGTGGTGCTGCTCGAAACGAAGCAGGAGGCGCTCGACCGCGGCCTCGCGACCATCCGCAAGAACTACGAGGCCCAGGTCAAGAAGGGCAAGTTGACGGCCGAGAAGCTCGAGGCGCGGCTCGCGCTGATCACGCCGACGCTGTCCTACGACGACCTGGGAGAGGCCGACCTCATCATCGAAGCGGTATTCGAGGAGCTCGGCGTGAAGGAGCAGGTGTTTCGCCGGCTCGACGAGGTGGCCAAACCCGGCGCGATCCTCGCGTCGAACACCTCGACGCTCGACGTCGATCGCATCGCCGCGTTCACGCAGCGCCCGCAGGACGTGGTCGGCATGCACTTCTTCAGCCCCGCCAACGTCATGAAGCTGCTGGAAGTGGTGCGCGGCGAAAAGACGGCGAAGGACGTGCTCGCCACCGTCATGCAGATCGCCAAGAAGATCCGCAAGACGGCCGTGGTGTCGGGCGTTTGCGACGGCTTCATCGGCAACCGGATGATCGAGCAGTACATCCGCCAGGCCCTCTTCATGCTCGAGGAAGGCGCGCTGCCGGCGCAGGTCGATCGCGCCATCGAGGCCTTCGGTTTCGCGATGGGGCCGTTTCGCATGAGCGATTTGGCCGGCAACGACATCGGCTGGGCGATCCGCAAGCGCCGCTACGTCGAGCAGCCCGAGCTGCATTACTCGAAGATCGCCGACCGCCTCTGCGAGCTGGGCCGCTTCGGCCAGAAGACGGGCGGCGGCTGGTACGACTACCAGCCGGGCGAGCGGCGCGCGAAACCGTCGAAGCTCGTCGACGAGATGGTGCTCGCCTATTCGAAGGAAGCCGGCATCGAGCGCCGCGCGATCGGCGACGACGAGATCGTCGAGCGGCTCGTCTACGCGCTCGTCAACGAAGGCGCGAAGATCCTCGAGGAAGGCATCGCGTCGAAGGCCTCCGACGTCGACATGGTCTACCTGACCGGCTATGGCTTCCCGCTCTGGCGCGGCGGCCCGATGCTGTATGCCGACGAGGTCGGGCTCTACAACGTCGAGCGCGCGATGCGGCGCTACGCGGCCGGCGCGAACGGCGACGCGTGGCGGATCGCGCCGTCGATCGTCGAGCTGGCCGCCAGCGGCAAGGGTTTCAACGGCTGACGCGCGGAGGACACGATGATGCGGACCGACGACGTGCTGCTCGTGATCGACGTGCAGAACGATTTCATGCCGGGCGGCGCGCTCGCGGTGGCCGACGGCGACGCGGTGGTGCCGGTGATCAACCGGCTCGCGCGGCGCTTCGATCAGGTGGTGATCACGCAGGACTGGCATCCGCGCGCGCACGTGTCGTTTGCCGCCAACCACGCGGGCCGCGAGCCGTTCTCGACGCTGACGCTGCCCTACGGCGAGCAGGTGCTGTGGCCCGTGCATTGCGTGCAGGACACCGACGGCGCCGCGCTGCACCGCGATCTCGACGTCCCCCATGCGCGGCTCGTGATCCGCAAGGGGCTCGACCCGGCCGTCGACAGCTATTCGGCCTTCGTCGAGGCCGACCGTGCGACTTCCACCGGCCTCGCCGCCTATCTGCAGGCGCTCGGCGCCAAGCGCGTCTGGTGCTGCGGGCTCGCCACCGACTATTGCGTCGCGTGGTCCGCGCTCGATGCACGCGCGGCCGGCTTCGAGGCCGCGGTGATCGAGGACGCGTGCCGCGCGATCGACCTCGACGGCTCGCTCGCGCGCGCCTGGCAGGACCTTCACGGCGCGGGCGTGGCCCGCGTGCATGCGGACGCGGTGCCGCTCTGAGCCCGCCGGCGCGCGCCGCGTTCCGTCTACAAGCAATTCGAACCAGGAGACTGGCATGACCGAAGCCGTAATCGTATCCACCGCCCGCACCGCGCTTGCCAAATCGTGGCGCGGCGCGCTCAACATGACGCATGGCGCGACGCTCGGCGGCCACGTGGTCGCCGCGGCCGTGGCGCGCGCGAAGCTCGACCCGGCGCGCGTCGAGGACGTGCTGATGGGCTGCGCGAATCCCGAAGGCGCGACGGGCGCCAACATCGCGCGCCAGATCGCGCTGCGCGCCGGCCTGCCGGTATCGGTGCCGGGCATGACGATCAACCGCTTCTGCTCGTCGGGGCTGCAGACCATCGCGCTCGCCGCGCAGCGCGTGATCGCGGGCGAGGGCGAGGTGTTCGTGGCGGGCGGGGTGGAGTCGATCTCGTGCGTGCAGAACGAGATGAACCACCATATGCTGCAGGAGGGCTGGCTCAGGGAGCACAAGCCGGAGATCTACTGGAGCATGCTGCAGACCGCCGAGAACGTCGCGAAGCGCTACGGCATCGACAGGCAGCGCCAGGACGAGTACGGCGTGCAATCGCAGCAGCGCGCGGCCGCCGCGCAGGCGGCCGGCCGGTTCGACGACGAGATCGTGCCGATCACGGTGCTGGCCGGCGTGGCCGACAAGGCGAGCGGGCGGCTCTCGACGCGCGAGCTCACGCTCGCGGCCGACGAGGGGATTCGCCCCGACACCACGCTCGAGGGCGTCTCGAAGATCCGTTCGGCGCTGCCGGGCGGCGTGATCACGGCCGGCAACGCGAGCCAGTTCTCCGACGGCGCCTCGGCCTGCGTGGTGATGAGCGCGAAGCTGGCCGAGCGCGAGGGGCTGCAGCCGCTCGGCATCTTCCGCGGCTTCGCGGTGGCCGGCTGCGAGCCCGACGAGATGGGCATCGGCCCGGTGTTCGCGGTGCCGAAGCTGCTGAAGCAGGCCGGCCTGACGGTGGCCGACATCGACCTGTGGGAGCTGAACGAGGCGTTCGCGGTGCAGGTGCTCTATTGCCGCGACACGCTCGGCATCCCGAACGAGCGGCTCAACGTGAACGGCGGCGCGATCGCGGTCGGCCATCCCTACGGCGTGTCGGGCGCGCGGCTCACCGGCCATGCGCTGATCGAAGGCAAGCGGCGCGGCGCGAAGCGCGTGGTGGTGACGATGTGCATCGGCGGCGGCCAGGGCGCGGCGGGGCTGTTCGAGATCGCCTGAGGGCGCCCGGTCCGGCCACGATCTGCGGTGGCGGTCGATGGGCGCCGATGGGCGCGCCCGACGCATCGCTTCGCCGCGGCGGCAAGTTTGGTAGGCTTCGCCTCTGGACCCGCCGGGCGCCGCGCGCCCGGCCCTGGTGGCCCCTCGGACTCCGTTACGCAAGAAGGCATCATGATTGCTCAGATCGTCAGTTGGAAGTGGAAGGAACCGGCCATGCGCGCCGCGCGCGCGGCCGGCGGCGGCGTGCCGTCCCCGCGTTTGCCCTCGCGGCCCAGGCCGGCACGGTGAGCGCCATGACGAGCACCGCTACGCCGCGCCAGACGCCGCCCGCCATCGAAAGCCCGTTCGTCGACATGCTCGGCGTGCGGCTCGTCTCGGCCCGGGACGGCGCGAGCGAGATCGCGCTGCCGCTCGAGGAGCGGCATCTCAACACCTGGAGCATCGCGCACGGCGGCGTGACGATGACGCTGGCCGACGTGGCGCTCGCGATGGCCGCGCGCAGCCTGACCGACGACGGCGTCGGCGTGGTCACCGTGGAGATGAAGGTCAACTTCATGCAGCCGGGCCGCGGCGAGCTGCGCGCCTACGGTCGCGTGATGCACCGCTCGACCACCATGGCCTACTGCGAGGGCGAGGTGCGCGACAGCGCCGGCAATTTCGTCGCCAAGGCGATCGGCACCTTCAAGTACATGAAGCGGCTCGCGGTGGGCCGCGACGTCGCTCGCCAGCGCACGCGCACCGATCCGGGCGCGACGCCGGGGCCGAGCGACGTCTGAGCCGCGGCCGTCCGGGGCCTCGCACCGGCTGCGTTGGCCGATGCACGCAACGGCGCGCTGCCGGCCCGCAGCCGGCCGCGCGCCGCGCCGCGCGGCGCGGGGGTGCCGCCCCGGCCGCGGCTGCTATTTCGTGATGCCCGATCTGCACGGTGTCGCGCGAGCGATGGCATCATGGCCCGCTGTCGCCACTCTTCCTGCCCATCCATGCCGCTCAATCCCGTCATTGCGCAGGTCCTCGAGATGATCGGGCGGGCCCGGCGCCCGTCCTTCGCGTCGCAGACGCCGCAGGCCGCGCGCGCCGCCTACGAGCGCAGCGCGACGATCCTCGAGATCGCGCCCGCGCCGATGGCCGAGGTCGAAGACCTGCGCGTGCCGATGCGCGACGGCACAACGATCGGCGCGCGGCTCTATCTGCCGGTCGCACCGAGCCTCGCCGAGCCGCTGCCGACGCTGGTCTACTATCACGGCGGCGGCTTCATGATCGGCAGCCTCGACACGCACGACGCGCTGTGCCGGATGTTCGCGCGCGACGCGCATTGCGCGGTGCTGGCGGTGGATTACCGGCTCGCGCCGGAGGCGACGTTCCCGACCGCCCACGACGACGCGCAGGACGCGCTGCTCTGGCTGCATGCCCATGCGAGCGGGTTCGGCCTCGACGCGGCGCGCTTCGCGGTGGGCGGCGACAGCGCGGGCGGCACGCTCGCCGCGGCCGTGGCCGTGCTCGCGCGCGATCACGGCATCGCCCTCGCGCTGCAAATGCTGATCTACCCCGGCGTGAGCGCGCACCAGCAGACCGCCTCGCACGCGCGGCTCGGCGACGGCTACCTGCTGACGGCCGAGACGATTCAGTGGTTCTTCTCGCACTATGTGCGCGATCCGGCCGACCGCGAGGACTGGCGGTTCGCGCCGCTCGACGGCCGGCGCGGCGCGCCGTCGTTCGCGGGCGTCGCGCCGGCCTGGATCGCCGTGGCCGAATACGATCCGCTCTCGGACGAGGGCGTCGCCTACGCGGACAAGCTGCGCGCGGCCGGCAACGCCGTCACGCTGGTGCGCTACGCCGGCATGATCCACGAGTTCTTCAAGATGGGCGGCTACGTCCCCGAGGTCCGGCAGGCGCACGCCGACGCGGCCGGCGCGTTGCGCGAGGCGTTCGACGCGGTCTGAACGGCGCGCCGCGCGCCGGCGCCGCCCGGCTAGCGCGCGCCGCCCAGCGCGACGTCGAAGTGCATCGCGCGCTCGAACGCGCCGGGCCGCACGATCCGGTGCGAGCCGTCGTCGTCGCAGCGCTCCTTGATCTCGACCGACAGCCGCGCGCCTTCCTTCTGCGTCACGCGCAGCGCGGTGGTGCCGCGCGTGCCGTATTCGGGCGTCTCGATGAAGGCGGCCGACAGCGCACGCTCGCGTTCGAGCGGGATGCCGGTGCGCGGCAGCGCGTCGTCGTCGGCCCTGCGTGGGTCGCGCATGATCTCGATCAGCGCGTCGAGCGGCGGCGCGGCCTCGTAGGTCAGCAGCGTGCCGAGTTCGCTGCGCTTGTGCACGAGCTTCGGCCAGGGCGTGTCGAGCCGCGCGTTCGACAGCCCGTGCAGGCCGGCGCCGACCAGCAGCGGCGCCTCGAGCGCGGTGTCGGGCTCGGCCGGCCGGTTGCAGAACCAGGCCAGCTCGCGCCGCCGGCAATCGCCGACCAGCAGGTTGAAGCCGTTGTAGAGCGCGGCGGTGCCGGCGATCTGCTGCAGGTACGCGAGCGGCGCGAGGTTGCGAGCGCCGAGGAAGTCGGACACGAGCCGGCCGCGCGTGGGCGCGCCGGCGCGGATGTCGAACGGCGCGCGGTAGTTGGTGAGGGCGGCGAAGCGGCCGTCGCGCGATACGCCCAGCCAGGTGCCGCCGCCTTCGAGGTCGCGGCCGGCCAGCACGCCGGGCAGATCCTCCCACCAGGCGAGCGGCGCGCTGGTGCGGCGCAGGAATTCGTCACGGTTCGCGGTGAGCGTCAGCATCGGGCCGCTTTCGGCCTCGGGCTGCCAGTCGAATACGATCAGGCACATCGGGAGATTCCCTCGCTGGGATCGGGGTGCGCGAAGCCGGCACCCGAGCGCGGCGCGCCGGCTTCGCGCGCCACGATAGCATGCGGGCTCAGACTTCGGTGGGCAAGGCGTAGGGCAGCGGCAGGAACGCGAGCGGCGCACCGTCGGCGCTGCCGAGGTGAACGCTGCCGCCTTCCTGCGCGGCGAGCTTGACCTCGGCCAGCAGGTCCACGCCGCCGCCGGGCGCGGCCGCCGCATTGACGACCAGCCCGCACGGCTGGCCCGGATCGGCGCTGTGGAACAGCTCGACGCCGGCTCGTACCTCGGCGGTGTCGCCCGCCACGTGCGCGAGCGCGGTGCGGCGCTTGATGGTGCCGCGATACTGGCTGCGCGCCACGATCTCCTGTCCCGGATAGCAGCCCTTGCGGAAATTGATCGCGCCGATCACGTCGTAGTTGACCATCTGCGGCACGAATTGCTCGACCACCGGCTGGGTGATGCGCGGTTCGGCGGCGCGGATTTCCAGCCAGTTCCAGACCGCCGGCGACACGCGCGCGAGTTTCGCGTCGAGTTCGGCCGCGTGCGCCTCGGCGTGCGCACGGCGCGCGATCCACAGATAGCGCGGCCGGCCGGCCGCGTCGGGCAGCCGGATCAGCGTGCCGGCCGGGCCGTCGAGCTTGGTGTGCACGCCGTCGGGCAGCGCGTCGAAGCGTCCCGAGAGCGCCTCGCGAACGTCGCCCGCGAGGCCGAGCGCGACCCATTCGGCGCCCGCGTCGCTCAATTTCGCCTTGGCGCGCAGCACGAACATCGACAGGCGCTTCTGCACGGCGGGCTGGAGCTCCGCGGACAGCAGCAGCTGCACGCCGTCGGCCGTGCGCCAGGCCAGGAACGAGGCGAGCAGCCGGCCCTTGGGCGAGCAGTAGCCGGCCAGCTTCACGCCGGCGGCGTCGAGCTGCTCGATGTCGTTGGTCAGTTGGCTGTGCAGGAAGGTCGCGGCGTCGTCGCCGGCCACCTCGATCAGGCCGAGCTGGGGCAGGGGCATATAGGCACCGCGCGTTTGGACGGCCTCGAATTCGGCCGCCTGCGGGCGCGCGAATTCGGGCGGGGCGGGCGATGCGCCGTTGGCAATCGGTGAGTTCATGGAGCTGGGAACAGTCAATTCTGACTTTGGCGAAGACAAGCAAGTATTATATTGATCTTGTCCCGGTCTCGTTCCGCATGTCCCTACTCTCGAAATGCGCCGCGCTTGCGGCGGCGGCCGTCGTTCTGGCCGCTGCGCTTGCGGGCGGCGCCTATTACTGGTCGACCCGGCCGCTCGTCCTCGCCTCGCCGACCCTCGACGTCACCATCAAGCCCCACAGCAGCGTCAGGAGCGTCGCCCGGCAACTGGTGCGCGGCGGCGTGCCGTTGCAGCCGGTGCTGTTCGAGGCGATCACGCGCGCGCTCGGCCTGTCGGCGCGGCTCAAGTCCGGCAACTATGAGTTCCGCTCCGGCGTGACGGCCTACGAGGTGCTGCAGAAGCTCGCGCGCGGCGACGTCAACGAATACGTCGTCACGGTCATCGAAGGCTGGACCTTCAAGCGCATGCGCGCCGAACTCGATGCCAGCCCGGCCCTCGTCCACGACAGCGCTCACCTGAGCGACGCCGAACTGCTGCGCGCAATCGGCGCGCCGGCGGCGGCCGTGGCGCGCGGCAGCGGCGAGGGGCTGTTTTTCCCCGACACCTACCTGTTCGACAAGGGAACCAGCGATCTGAACGTCTACCGCCGCGCCTACCGCCTCATGCAGGAGCGCGTCGACGAGGCGTGGAGCATGCGCGCGCCGGGGCTGCCGTACCGCACGCCTTACGAAATGTTGACGGTGGCCTCGCTGATCGAGAAGGAAACCGGCCATGCGGCCGATCGCGCCTACGTCTCGGCCGTGTTCGCGAACCGGCTGCGCATCGGCATGCCGCTGCAGACCGACCCGTCGGTGATCTACGGCCTGGGCGACGCCTACGACGGACACCTGCGCAGGCGGGATTTGCAGATGGACACTCCTTACAATACCTACACGCGCCGTGGCCTGCCGCCGACGCCGATCGCCCTGCCGGGCGTGGCGTCGCTGCAGGCCGCCGTGAACCCCGCCCCGACCGCGGCACTCTACTTCGTGGCCAAGGGCGACGGAACCAGCGTGTTCTCGGACACGCTGGGGGATCACAACAAGGCCGTGGACAAATACATTCGAGGTCAATGATGGCGCGTGGAAAATTCATCACGTTCGAAGGGATCGACGGCGCGGGCAAGACCACGCACCTCGCCTGGTTCTGCGAACACCTGCGCGCGAAGATCGCGCCCGCCGGGCGGCAGGTCGTGCAGACCCGCGAGCCGGGCGGCACGGTGCTCGGCGAGGCGCTGCGCGCGCTGCTGCTGGAGCAGCCGATGGACCTGGAGACCGAGGCGCTGCTGATGTTCGCGGGCCGCCGCGAGCATCTCGCGCGCGTGATCGAGCCGGCCCTCACGCGCGGCGACTGGGTGGTCTCGGACCGCTTTACCGACGCGACGTTCGCTTACCAGGGCGGCGGCCGCGGGCTGCCGCGCGACAAGCTCGAGGCGCTCGAGCGCTGGGTGCAGGGCGGCTTCCAGCCGGACCTGACGGTCCTGTTCGACGTGCCGCCCGAGGTGGCGAGCGAGCGGCGCGGCGCGGTGCGCGCACCCGACAAGTTCGAGAGCGAGAGCGAGGCGTTTTTCCTGCGCACGCGCGCCGAATACCTGCGCCGCGCCGAGGAAGCCCCGCACCGCTTCCTGATCGTCGACGCGACGCAGTCGATCCCGCAGATCCAGCGGCAGCTCGAAGGCGTGCTGGCCGCGCTCTGATGCCGGCCGCCGGCAACCCTTAAGACCCGCTCATCCGACCAGAGGCCGACAAACCGATGATCTATCCGTGGCAAACCGACGACTGGGACCGGCTGCAGGCGCTGCGCGCGCACTGGCCGCATGCGCTGCTGCTGCACGGCCAGGCCGGCATCGGCAAGCTGCGCTTCGCCCAGCACCTGGCGCAGGGCCTGCTCTGCGAGTCGCCGCAGGGTAACGGCGAGCCCTGCGGCACCTGCCCGGCCTGCACCTGGTTCGGGCAGGGCAACCATCCCGATTACCGGATCGTGCTGCCCGAGGCGCTGGCGGGCGAAGCGCCGGGCGCCGCGGCCGAGGAGCCGAAGGCCGATGCCGACGAGGGCGGCAAGAAAACCCGCACGCCCAGCAAGGAGATCAAGATCGAGCAGGTGCGCGGCTTGCTGGACTTCGTCGGGGTCGGCTCGCATCGCGGCGGCGCGCGCGTGGTGGTGCTCTATCCTGCCGAGGCGCTCAACGTCGCGGCCGCCAACGCGCTGTTGAAGACGCTCGAGGAGCCCCCCGCGGGCGTCGTGTTCCTGCTCGTCTCGGCGCGGCTCGACCGGCTGCTGCCGACCATCGTCAGCCGCTGCCGGCAGTGGCCGATGACGGTGCCCTCGCACGCGGCGGCGGTGGCCTGGCTCGAGGCCCAGCAGGTGGGCGACGCGGCCGTGCTGCTGGCCGAGGCCGGCGGCGCGCCGCTGGCCGCGCTCGCGCTGGCGAGCGACGAGCACCGGCCGCTGCGCGACTGGACGCTCGCGCAGCTCGCGGCCGGCGCGCGCTGCGATCCGTTCGCCTGCGGCGAGTCGCTGCAGAAGCTGCCGGTGCCGCTCGTGCTCGGCTGGCTGCAGCGCTGGCTCTACGACCTGCTCGCCGAGCGCTGCGCCGGCCGGCCGCGCTATTTCCCGGCGCAGCGCGACGCGCTCGCGCGCTGCGCGGCCGCGCTCGACGCCGAGGCCTTCACACGCTTCATGAAGACCGTCACGCGGCAGCGCATGGTGGAGAACCACCCGCTCAACGCGCGGCTCGTGTTCGAGGAACTGTTCCTCGGCTACCGCGCGCTCTACGCCTGAGCCCGGCCGCCGGCCGGCCCCGAACCCAGACAGGAAGCGCAGATGTTCGTCGATTCCCATTGCCACATCAATTTCGAAGGCCTCGCCGAGCGCCTGCCCGAGGTGCTCGCCAACATGCGCGAGCATCGGGTCACGCATGCGCTCTGCGTGTCGGTCGACCTGGAGACGCTGCCGTCGGTGCTCGAGATCGCCGAGCGGCACCACAACGTGTTCGCTTCGGTGGGCGTGCATCCGGACCACGAGGACGTGAAGGAGCCGACGCTCGCCGAGCTCGTCGAGCTGGCCGCGCACCCGAAGGTGGTGGCGATCGGCGAGACCGGGCTCGACTACTACCGGCTCGGCGAACGCACGCTGGCCGACATGGAATGGCAGCGCGAGCGGTTTCGCACCCACATCCGCGCCGCGCGCGAGACCATGAAGCCGCTCATCATCCACACGCGCGCCTCGGCCGACGACACGCTGCGCCTGATGGCCGAGGAGGGCGCCTCGCTGCCCGGCGGCGTGATGCACTGCTTCACCGAGCCGTGGCCGGTGGCCGAGGCGGCGCTCGCGCAGAACTTCCACATCTCGCTGTCGGGCATCGTCACGTTCAAGAAGGCCGAGGACGTGCAGGAGGTGGCGCGACGCGTGCCGCTCGAGCGGCTGCTGATCGAGACCGACTCGCCGTACCTCGCGCCCGTGCCGTATCGCGGCAAGCCGAATGAACCTGCTTACGTCAGTTATGTCGGACGCTTTATCGCGGCGCAGCGCGGCATCAGCGACGAAGCGCTGGCCGCCGCGACTTCGCAGAACTTTTTCCGGCTGTTCGGCATCGCCGCCTGAGGCGCTGCCGGCCGGGAGCAACCCAGGGAAGGAGCCCAAACCAATGAAAACGATCCACGGTGCATCCACGATTCGCCCCGGCGCCGCGCTGCGCGCGCTCGTCATGGCCGCCGGCGTGGCCGCGGGCCTCGCCGCGCCGCTCGCGCAGGCCGAATCGCGCGACGCGATCGTCAAGGCCGTCAAGTTCGACGACATCGACGACATCGCGAAGCAGCTCAAGCACGGCCTCGACCCGAACCTGACCGACGAGCAGGGCAATCCGCTGCTCGTGATCGCCGCGCGCGAGAAGTCCGACAAGGTGGCCGAGGCGCTCGCCGCCGCGCCCAACATCGACCTGGAAAAGACCGATCCGGCCGGCGAGAACGGCCTGATGATGGCCGCGCTCAACGGCGACTTGCCGCTCGTCAAGTACCTGGTGGACAAGGGCGCCGAGGTCAGCAAGAAGGGCTGGACGGCGCTGCACTACGCGGCCACCAACGGCCACGACGACGTGGTCAGCTACCTGCTCGACAAGTCCGCCTATATCGACGCCGGCTCGCCGAACGGCACCACGCCGCTGATGATGGCCGCGCGCGGCAACCACGCCAGCACCGTCACGCTGCTGCTCGACCAAGGGGCCGATCCGGCCATCAAGAACCAGGTCGGCGTGACCGCGCTCGAGTTCGCGAAACACTACGAGGCGCCCGATGCGGTCGCGATTTTGTCGAAGCGCACGGTGCGGATCGGCGACGCGCGGCCCGCGAATGCGGGCGATGGTGAAAACAGTGCAAAATAGCGGTTTTGGGCGCGGCGTTTGCCGCGCCGTTTTTGTCGTGCCGGCGTGACGCCGCCGACCTGACATAAAGGAACATCCAATGTTGCGGGCTCTGTTTTTTACCGCCGCGTTCGTCGTGCCGCTCTCGGCGCACGCCTTCACGGCCGGTGATCTCGACAAGCTCTGTGCGAAGACCGACGTCAAGTCCCGCGCATCGTGCGGCGCGTACATCGAGGGGGTTGCCGACGGCGTCTACAACACGATCGACGCGATCGGCGGGACCACCGGGCCGCGCGTGGGCCAGTATTTCTGCCTGCCGCCCGACGTCAAGGCGCAGCAGATGACGGATGCGGTCCGCAAGTACGTGGCCGAGAACCCGAAGATCGTCGACTACAACGCCAGCACGGCGGTGTCGCTCGGGCTCGGCAAGGCGTTTCCGTGCCGCAACGGGAACTGAGCGCAACCCCTGGCGCAGCGCGCGCGGCGTCGGCCGCCTGAACGCGCCGTGCCGCAACGGCCGGTTCGCCGCGCCGTCCAACCATTCCGCGCGGGAATCCGCTGTTCCCGCCCTGACGCCTTAGCCACCGCGCGATGACGACGACGCTCGATCAACTCGCGGCCATCGCCGATGCGCCGCTCCATTCCTGGCCCGGTACGCTGCTGGTGGCCGTGCTGCTGCTGGCCGCCGTGACGGGCATCCATTGGCTCGGCGCGCGCGTGGTGATCCCGCTCGCGCGGCCCTATCCGTTCATGAGCGTGATCGTGCGCTACAGCGAACGGCCCGCGCTCGCGGTGCTGGCTTTCCTCGCGCTCGAATTCCTCTCGCTGCAGGTGGCCGACGAGCTGCCGCACTCGGGCGGCCTGCGCACATTGTCGGCGGTCGGGCTGATCGTCTCGCTGACCTGGCTGCTGATGCGGCTGGCCGCGGCCACCGGCGAGGCGATCGTGCAGGCCCATCCGGTCGACACGCCGAACAACCTGGAGGCGCGCCGCATCCATACCCAGGCGCGCGTGCTGGCGCGTTCCGTGATGGTGGTGATCGTGATCATCGGCACCGGCGCCGCGCTGATGACGTTCCCGAACGTGCGCCAGATCGGCGCCAGCCTGCTGGCCTCGGCGGGCGTGGCCGGGCTGGTCGCCGGGATCGCCGCGCGGCCCGTGCTCGGCAACCTGATCGCCGGGCTGCAGATCGGCCTGTCGCAGCCGATCCGGCTCGACGACGTGGTGGTGATCCAGGGCGAGTGGGGCCGCATCGAGGAAATTACCGGCACCTACGTGTCGGTGCGGCTGTGGGACCAGCGGCGGCTGGTGGTGCCGCTGCAGTGGTTCATCGAGAACCCGTTCCAGAACTGGACGCGCAACAGCGCCGAGATCATCGGCACCGTGTACCTGTTCGTCGACTACCGGACGCCGCTCGCACCGCTGCGCGACGAGCTGGCGAGGATCGTCGCCTCGGCGCCCGAATGGGACGGCCGCGTGCAGGTGCTGCAGGTGACCGACGCGACCGAGCGCTCGATCCAGCTGCGCGCGCTGGTCAGTTCGCCCGATTCCTCGCTGTCCTGGGACCTGCGCTGCCGCGTGCGCGAAGGGCTGATCGCGTTCCTGCAGACGCATTACCCGGACAGCCTGCCGCGCGGCCGCATGGAGCTGGCCACGCCGGGCAGCGGCGACACGCCGAACCTGCCGTCCTGGCTGCCGAGCCAACCCGCGTCGAGCACTGCCGCGAACACGCCGGCCGATCCAACCGCCACCGATCCGGTGCCGGCGCGCTGACGGCGGCGCCAGCCCGGCTGCCCGATACGCGTGCCCGATGCCGATGCCCGACTCCTCCTCGCCGCTGCCGCCGCTGAGCGCGCTGGCGATCGCCAATTACCGCTCGCTGCGCGAATTCATCGTGCCGCTGGCCGGGCTCAACGTCGTGACGGGGCCGAACGGCAGCGGCAAATCGAGCGTCTACCGCGCGCTGCGGCTGCTGGCCGACACCGCGCAGGGCCGCGCGATCCCGTCGCTGGCGCGCGAGGGCGGCCTGGCCTCGACGCTGTGGGCCGGCCCCGAGCGCTTCTCGCGCGCGATGCTGGCGGGCGAGACGCCCGTCGAGCCGCTGGTGCGCAAGGCGCCGGTGTCGTTGCGGCTCGGCTTTGCCTGCAGCGATTTCGGTTATGCGATCGATCTCGGCATGCCGGTCATCAACGCGCGCACGCTGTTCGGCCGTGATCCGGTGATCAAGCGCGAGTGCGTCTGGAGCGGCACGCTGCTGCGCCCGTCGGCGCTGCTCGTCGATCGGCACGGCGCGCAGATCCGCACGCGCGACGCGGCGGGCGGCTGGCGCACCGTGCCGCAGCCGGTGGCCTCGTACGACAGCATGCTGACCGAATTCGTCGACCCGGCCGGCGCGCCCGAGATGATCGCGTTGCGCGAGCGGATCCGCTCGTGGCGCTTCTACGACCATTTCCGCACCGATGCCGACGCGCCCGCGCGGCGCGCGCAGATCGGCACCCACACGCCGGTGCTGGCCGACGACGGGGCCGATCTGGCCGCCGCGCTGCAGACCATCCGCGAGATCGGCGACGCCGAGGCGCTCGACGCGACCATCGACGACGCGTTCCCCGGCGCGCGGCTCGAGGTGGACGATGCGGCCGGGCGCGGCCGCTTCGAGCTGAGGATGCAGCAGCCCGGGCTGCTGCGCCCGCTCGGCGCGGCCGAGCTGTCGGACGGCACGCTGCGCTATCTGCTGCTCGCGGCCGCGCTGCTCACGCCGCGTCCGCCGGCCCTGCTGGTGCTGAACGAACCCGAGACGAGCCTGCACCCGGACCTGCTGCCGGCGCTCGGCCGGCTGATCGCGCTGGCCGCGGCGCGCTCGCAGGTGATCGTGGTCTCGCACGCGGCGCGGCTCGTCGCCACCCTCGAGCGCGAGGCGGGCAGCCTGTCGCTGGTGCTGGACAAGCGGCTCGGCGAAACCCGTCTCGACGACGAGGCGCTCGAGCGCCCCGCCTGGAAGTGGCCGGCGCGCTGAGCCGGCCGCAGCGGCGCCGCCCATTGGCGAGGCCCGCGGCGCCATGCCGGCTGCGCCCCTTTTTCCACGCGGAAAAAATGACCGACAGGAATGTATCCGTCCTGTAACAAGGCCCAGAAAGTGCAATCCCGCTGCCGCCCGTCCTGACGATCGCGAATAATACCGGGAGTCGGCGCCTTGCTGCTGCGGCGCCGTCGACGGGCATCCCGGAGACAAAACGATGAAGATTGCTCAGATCGCGCCACTGACCGAATCCGTGCCGCCGAAGCTCTACGGCGGCACCGAACGGGTCGTGTCCTATATCACGGAGGCGCTGGTCGAACTTGGGCACGACGTGACCTTGTTCGCGAGCGGGGACTCGCGCACCAGCGCGAAGCTGGACGCCGTATGGCCGCGCGCGATGCGGCTCGACGTGTCGATTCGCGACCGGGTGGCGCCGCACATGCTGCTGATGGAGCGCGTCGCGCGCCGCGCGAACGAGTTCGACGTGCTGCACTTCCACATGGACTATTACTCGTTCTCGGTGTTCCAGCGCCAGCCGGTGCCTTTCCTGACCACGCTGCACGGCCGCCTCGACCTGCTCGAGCAGCAGCCGGTGTTCGACCTGTTCGACACCGCGCCCGTCGTCTCGATCTCGAACGCGCAGCGCCAGCCGCTGCCTCGCGCGAACTGGCTGAAGACGGTGCAGCACGGCCTGCCCGACACGCTCTACACGCCGCAGCCGGTGGAACCGCAGTATCTCGCGTTCCTGGGCCGCATCTCGCCCGAGAAGCGCGTGGACCGCGCGATCCGGATCGCCGAACGCTGCGGCCTGCCGATCCGGATCGCGGCGAAGATCGACGCGGCCGACGAGGAGTATTTCGAACGCAAGATCAAGCCCTTGTTCGCGCTGCCGCACGTCGAGTACATCGGCGAGATCGCCGACGACCAGAAGGCCGCGTTCCTGTCCGGCGCGCACGCGCTGCTGTTTCCGATCGACTGGCCCGAGCCGTTCGGCCTGGTCATGATCGAGGCGATGGCCTGCGGCACCCCGGTGATCGGCTTCAACCGCGGCGCCGTGCCGGAGGTGATCGAGGAGGGGCTGACCGGCTTCATCGTCGAGGACGAGATCGGCGCGGTGGCCGCCGTGAACCGCCTGCCGCTGCTGTCGCGCACCCGCGTGCGGCAGCGTTTCGAGGAGCGCTTCACGTCGCGCCGCATGGCGCAGCAGTACGTGGACGTCTACCAGGCCCTGATCCGCGCACAGAAGCGCTCGCGCTTCAAGGTGATCGATTCGGCCGCCTCCTGACCCGCTGTCCTTTCGGGGCCGGCCTCCCGAGCGTGGCGCGGCGCCGTGGCGGATGCAAAAATGGCGCCCGTCGCGGGCGCCATTCGTTGCGGGTCGAGCCGCGGCGGGGCAGATAGCAGGGAGCGGCCCCGCCGCCCGTCGTCACAGATCCAGCTTGGTCACCTTGGTGCCGTTGATCGACACGTCGCCCATCAGGCCGGCATTGGTCAGCACCACCACCTCGACCGGCGCCGTCGCCGTGTTCGAATCGATCGCGCCGTTGGCGCCCATCTTCACCAGCGCGACCGAGGCGTCCGCACCGGCGGCCCAGCCGTTCGAGGCGCGGAATTTGTCAAGCGCATCCTGCGTCATGAACAGGAAGATGACCGCCTTCGACTGCGCGCCGGCCTGCAGGCCGACCGACAGCGACGAGGTGTTGTAGTAGCCGATGGTGCTGCCGCCCACGCGCAGGGCGCCGTTGCCGGTCTGGGCGCCGACGATGAAGCCGGCTTGCAGCACTTCCGGGAACACCAGGATGCCGCGCGACTTCGCTGCCAGCTCACGCGAGCCGGGCACGGTGGCATAGAGGCGCGAGAGCGTGGCGTTCACGCTGGCGTCGATGGCCTGGCGTGTCGATGCGTTGGTCGATGCGGTCGCGGGCTTGTCCGGCGTGGTGGTGCAGCCCGCGAGTGCGAGGCTGCCGACGATCAGCGCGGCGGCGGCTTTCAACACGAGTGTGCGTTTTTGCATCGTTGTTCTCCATCAGGTGTGATTTCGCGGGGCGTCCCGCCAAAACAGGGCACTGCGCCCGAGTTATATCACAGCGATCCGTATCTTTTTCCCTCGCCCGCCAAAAAAGAGCGCCAAATCGTTAATTTTGGTTAAACCCTTGTTTTGATGAGAAATTCCCGAATTCGCCGGGTGCAGAGCGGGGCGCGAGACGGGCGTGAAAAACGGCGGGAAGCGGGCGCCGCGATGCGCGCCGCGGCGGCTCGAGCGCCGCGGCGCATGCGAACAGCCGCGCGGCGGACACGCCCGGCAGCCGATCGGCGCCGGCCGGCGTGATGCGCGCGCGGCTCGTCCACCACGGAAGAGAGGGCGGCAAGGGCAGCAACCGGGGCGGCGCGACGGCGCGCGGGCGGCCGGGCCGCGGTGAAACTGCCGCGCCCGCGAGCGGGGCGAGGCATGGGGCGGGCAGCGTCAGGCCGCCGGCTGGTTCGACAGGCAAGCCTTCATGAAGGCCTTGCGCTCATCTCCCTTCTTGCCTGCGGCCTGCGTATTGCATGCCTTCATCTTGTCCTGTTGGGACATCTTCGGCTTCGCGGACAGACAGTCCTTCATGAAGGCCTTGCGCTCGTCGCCCGACTTGCCGGCTGCCTGCGCGTTGCAGGCCTTCATCTTGTCCTGCTGGCTGTTGGCGGCAAACGCGGGTGACGCCAGCATGCCGCCGACGAGCAGCACGGCCATCAGCGATCGGATTTTCATTGGACACTCCCGTTGGGTAATTGGCGTTCTCGTGACACCGGACGACGCGCGCGGCTGCGCGGATCGCGAGGCCATTATGGCAAATCATCCCGAAAATACCAGAGCGGGCAAACGCGCAACGCGAGTCGGGCGAGCGCGCTGCTGCTGGCGCCGGATGCCGCCGCGCCGAGCGCGAAGGGTTGCCGAAGCACGGTGGACAGCGATTACAATCGCGGCCATGACCTATTCGACCCCCCACCCCAACTCCGCCGGCACCGCGCCGGCGCTGCCGCGCATCGCGGTCCTCGCCACCGGCGGCACCATCGCCGGCGCCGCTGCCGACGCCACCAATACCGCCGGCTATCAGGCCGGCGCGCTCGGCATCGGCTCGTTGCTCGACGCGGTGCCGGCACTCGCGCGCGTCGCGCAAATCGTCGGCGAGCAGATCGCCAGCATCGACAGCAAGGATCTCGAACCGGCGCTCTGGAGCACGCTCGCCGCGCGCATCGACGCGCTCGCGGCCGACGACGCGATCGACGGCATCGTGATCACGCACGGCACCGACACGCTGGAAGAAACCGCCTGCCTGCTGCACCTGAGCGTCAAGACCAGCAAGCCGGTGGTGTTGACGGCCGCCATGCGGCCGGCCACGGCGCTTTCCCCGGACGGCCCGCTGAATCTGCTCAACGCGGTGACCGTGGCCGCGCATCGCGCCGCGCACGGGCAGGGCGTGCTGGTCGCGTTCAACAACAAGATCCACAGCGCGCGCGACGTGGTAAAGACCAGCACCTATGCCGTCGACGCCTTCCAGTCGCCGGAGCTGGGCGTGCTGGGCTGGGTACAGGACGGCCGCGTCGAGTTCGCGCGCGGCGTCACGCGCCCGCACACGGCGGCCACGCGCTTCTCGATCGGCACCGACTGGCCGGCCGTGGAGATCGTCGCGAGCTACGCCGGCGTGTCGCGGGTCGGCGTCGATGCGCTGGTGGCGGCCGGCGTGAAGGGCATCGTGGTGGCCGGCACCGGCAACGGCTCGATCCACGTGCGGCTGCAGGAGGCGCTCGTCGAAGCCGCGCGCCGCGGCGTGGCGGTGGTGCGCGCCTCGCGGGTCGGCTCGGGGCACGTGATGCGCAATGGCGCGGCCAACGACGACGCGCTGGGCTTTATCAGCGCCGGCTCGCTCAATCCGTTCAAGGCACGCGTGCTGCTGATGCTCGCGCTCGCGGCCGGCGTGAGCGATCCGGCCGAATTGCAGACCGTGTTCGATACCTACTGACGCGCCGCGCCCGCCGCCGCGCGGCTGGCGAGAAGGCATGAAAAAAAACGGACCCGCATGGTCCGTTTTTTTCATGGCCATCGCCCCGGGGCGGCGGGCGCGGCCGCGCCGGGAAGGCGGGGAATCACTGGCGAATCCGACAGGCGGACACCCGACGGCGACGTCTGACCGACCAGGGCTTGCCCGTCGCCGCCGGGTGCCGCTGCGGACCCTGCCAGCCGCTCTCAGCCCAGAGCGGCCTTCAACCGCCCGCCGGAGCCGAAGATCCGACGGACGCCCCACCGTGCGGCGCGCCGCCAGCCGGGGCGGCGTGCCGGGCCGATGTCTACTTCGCGGTTGCCGTGGGCTCGGCGATCTCGAGGTTGGACATGATTTCGAGTGCGCGGACGATACCCGAGTGATCCCAGGTCTTGCCGCCGTGCGCGGCGCACACGCTGAACAGCTGCTGCGCGCTGGCGGTATGCGGTAGCGCGAGGCCGAGGCGGCGTGCGCCGTCGAGCGCGAGGTTCAGGTCCTTCTGGTGCAGCTCGATGCGAAAGCCCGGCTCGAAGGTGCGCTTGGTCATCCGTTCGCCGTGCAGCTCGAGGATGCGCGACGACGCGAAGCCGCCCATCAGCGCGCGCCGCACGCGCTCCGGATCGGCGCCCGAGCGGGCCGCGAACAGCAGCGCCTCGGCCACCGCTTCCAGGTTCAGCGCGACGATGATCTGGTTGGCCACCTTGGTGGTCTGGCCGGCGCCGTTGTCGCCGACCAGCGAGATGTTCTTGCCCATCAGCTCGAACAGCGGGCGGGCGCGCTCGAACGCGCGCTCGGGGCCCCCCACCATAATCGTCAGCGTCGCGTCGCGCGCGCCGACCTCGCCGCCCGACACCGGCGCGTCGAGGTAGTCGCAGCCGAGCGCGTTGATCCGCTTGGCGAATGCCTGCGTGTCGAGCGGCGAGATCGAGCTCATGTCGATCACCAGCTTGCCGGCCGTCAGGCCCTTCGCGAGCCCGTCGTCGGCGAACAGCACGCGGTGTACGTCGGGCGTGTCCGGCACCATCGAGATGAGGATCTCGGCGCCGTCGGCCACCGCCGTCGAGTTCGCGACCACGCGGGCCTGCCCGCGCAGGTCGTCGGGCACCGGGAAGGCGCCGTTGACGACCAGCGAGTGGCCGCCCTTGAGCAGGTTGCGCGCCATGTGCGAGCCCATGATGCCGAGGCCGATGAAACCGATGGTTGCCATGTTGTGCTCCGTAGCGAGGGTAAGAAAGGGGCGTCAGGCGTGTGCGGCGCTGCACTGCCTCGCCTCGCGCAGCCAGCCGAGCCCGTCGCGGGTGGTGGTGCGTGGCTTGTACTCGCAGCCGACATGGCCGTGGTAGCCGAGCTCGTCGAGCAGGC
This sequence comes from Burkholderia glumae LMG 2196 = ATCC 33617, assembly GCF_000960995.1. NCBI lineage: Bacteria > Pseudomonadati > Pseudomonadota > Betaproteobacteria > Burkholderiales > Burkholderiaceae > Burkholderia > Burkholderia glumae. The sequence goes on from NZ_CP009435.1 coordinate 2,582,144, forward strand.
CGAACAGGTAGGCGTAGCGGATCTCGCCGGTGCCGGGCTCGTGGCGGCCCGGGTTGTCGGCCAGCTGGACATGGCCGATCGCCGGCAGGTTCGCGCGCAGCGTCGCCGCGAGCTCGCCCTCCATGCGCTGCATGTGATAGATGTCGTATTGCAGGAACAGGTTGTCGGAGCCGACCGCGCGGATCACGTCGAGCGCCTCGGTCGAGCGGTTCAGCGCGAAGCCGGGAAGGTCGAAGTGGTTGCACGGCTCCACCAGCAGCCGGATGCCCTCGCGCTCGAGGGCGTCGGCGGCGAAGCGCAGGTTCTCGACGATCGTCAGGTGGGTGGTGTCGCGCGGCACGCTGGCCGACGCGATGCCGACCAGGCAGTTCAGCTGCGGCACGCCGAGCGCCTTCGCATAGTCGATCGCGCGGCCCACGCCGTCCTGAAACTCGCCGCGCCGGTCCGGCAGGCAGGCGATGCCGCGCTCGCCCTGGTCCCAGTTGCCGGCGGGCAGGTTGTGCAGCACCAGCTTCAGGCGGTGGGCGGCGAGCCGCTCGGCCAGTTGCTCCTTCGCATAGGAGTACGGAAACAGGAACTCGACGGCGTCGAAGCCCGCCTCGGCGGCGGCCTCGAACCGCTCGAGGAACGGCACTTCGTTGAACAGCATCGTCAGGTTGGCGGCGAATTTCGGCATGGCGGGGTCTCCGGTCGGTCGGCAAGCAGCAGGCTCAGTCGAGCAGCGAGATCGCGGTCGGCGCGTGTTCGGGGCGCTCGGCGAGCGGCTCGAACTCGTTGACCGCGTCGAGCTCGGCGCCCATCGCGATATGGGTCACGCGCTCGAGGATCACCTCCACCACCACCGGCACGCCGAACTCGGCGATCAGCTGCTTGGCCTGCTCGAAGGCGGGCGCGATCTGCTCGGGCCTCGTCACGCGCAGGGCCTTGCAGCCGAGCCCTTCGGCCACGGCGACGTGGTCCACGCCATAGCTGCCGAGCTCGGGCGCGTTGACGTTCTCGAACGCGAGCTGCACGCAGTAGTCCATGTCGAACGCGCGCTGTGCCTGACGGATCAGGCCCAGATACGCGTTGTTCACCACCACGTGCACATAGGGCAGCTTGAACTGCGCGCCCACCGCGAGCTCCTCGATCATGAACTGGAAGTCGTAGTCGCCCGACAGCGCGACGATCGGCCGGCCCGGGTCCGCGGCACGCACGCCGAGCGCGGCCGGAATGGTCCAGCCGAGCGGGCCTGCCTGCCCGCAGTTGATCCAGTTGCGCGCCTGATAGACGTGCAGGAACTGCGCGGCGGCGATTTGCGACAGGCCGATCGTGCTGACGTAGCAGGTGTTGCGGCCGAACGCCTTGTTCATCTCCTCGTAGACCCGCTGCGGCTTGACCGGCACGTCGTCGAAATGGGTCTTGCGCTGCAGCGTGCGCTTGCGCTGCTGGCAGTCCGCCACCCAGGCGCCGCGGTCCTTGAGCCGTCCGGCCGCCTTCCATTCGCGGGCCGCCGCCACGAACAGCTCGAGCGCGGCCTTCGCATCGGACACGATGCCGAGGTCGGGGCCGAACACGCGGCCGATCTGGGTCGGCTCGATGTCGACGTGGACGAACCTGCGGCCCTTCGTGTAGACCTCGACGCTGCCGGTGTGGCGGTTGGCCCAGCGGTTGCCGATGCCGAGCACGAAGTCCGAGGCGAGCAGCGTGGCGTTGCCGTAGCGGTGCGAGGTCTGCAAGCCGACCATGCCGGCCATCAGCGGGTGATCGTCGGGAATCGCGCCCCACGACATCAGCGTCGGGATCACCGGCACCCCGAGCAGCTCGGCGAACTCGACCAGCAGATCCTCGGCCGCCGCGTTCAGCACGCCGCCGCCCGACACGATCAGCGGCCGCTCGGCCTCGTCCAGCATCGTAAGCGCGGCCTCGATCTGGGCGCGCGTGGCGGCCGGCTTGTAGGCCGGCAGCGGCGCGTAGGTGTCGATATCGAACTCGATCTCGGCGAGCTGCACGTCGATCGGCAGGTCGATCAGCACCGGGCCGGGGCGGCCCGAGCGCATCAGGTGGAAGGCCTGCTGGAACACGCGCGGCACGAGGGCCGGCTCGCGCACCGTCACGGCCCACTTGGTGACCGGCTTGGCGATCGATTCGATGTCGACGGCCTGGAAGTCCTCCTTGTAGAGCCGCGCGCGCGGCGCCTGGCCGGTGATCGCGAGGATCGGGATCGAATCGGCCCAGGCCGAATAGAGGCCGGTGATCATGTCGGTGCCGGCCGGCCCCGAGGTGCCGATGCATACGCCGATGTTGCCCGGCGCGGCGCGCGTGTAGCCCTCGGCCATGTGCGAGGCGCCCTCGACGTGGCGCGCCAGCACGTGGCCGATCGCGCCCGACTTGCGCAGCGCCGAGTAGAACGGGTTGATCGCGGCGCCCGGCACGCCGAAGGCGGTCTGGATGCCTTCCTTCTCCAGCACCAGCACGGCGGCGTCGACGGCTCTCATCTTGGCCATGAATGTCTCCTTGGAAATCGCGCATCACGTTGTCGTCGTCACTGTAGGTCGGCATGAAAGCTTTGATAAGATCGCCGCTCGTCGCTTATTTCGAAACTAAAAGTATCGAATGCCGTGTGGACAAGCGTCCGGCGCATCGATCCAGGCACCGGGAGGCCGCCGATGGACCGCTTCAAGCAGATCGAGACGTTCGTGCGGGTGGCCGACGCGGGCAGTCTGGCCGCGGCGGCGCTCGAGGAGGGGGTGTCGCCCGTCGTGCTGGGGCGGCGCATCGACGCGCTGGAGAAGCGCCTCGGCGTGAAGCTGATGTATCGCTCGACGCGGCGGCTGGTGGTGAGCGAGGACGGCGCCGCGTTCCTCGAGCGCTGCCGCGGGCTGCTCGGCGACTGGCACCAGGCCGAGAACGAACTCGCGGCCGGGCGCCGCGCGGTGAGCGGGCACCTGATCGTCTCGGCGCCGGCCGCGTTCGGCCGCAAGCACGTCGCGCCGCTCGCGCCGGCCTTCGTCGCCGACAAGCCGGACCTGCAGCTCTCGTTCAACCTGACCGACCGCGTCGTGGATCTGGTCCGCGAGGGCTACGACCTGTCGATCCGGATCGGCGGCGCGGTCGATCCGAACTTCGTGGCGGTGAAGCTGGCGAGCAATCGCCGCGTGGTGTGCGGCACGCCTGATTATTTCCGCCGGCACGGGCGCCCGCAGTCGCTCGACGACCTGGCGAGGCACAACTGCCTCGCCTTCAACCTGCAAGGGGGACAGAACCGCGGCTGGTATTTCCGGCGCAACGGCAAGCTGGCGACGATCCGCGTGACGGGCAACCTCGACTGCAACGACGGCGAACTGCTGCACCGCTGGGTCTCGGAAGGGCTTGGGCTCGGCTGGCGGTCGACCTGGGAAATCGCGCGGCAACTGGAGACGGGCGAGCTCGAAACGGTGCTCGACGACCACGCGCTGCCCGACTACGACATCCTCGCCGTCTATCCGCAGCAGCGCTACGTGCCGGCGCGCGTGCGCTATTTCATCGATTACCTGCGCGACGCCTATGCGCGGCCGGGTTACTGGAGCGCGCCGCGCTGACGCTGCCGCATGCCCGGCCGCCGCGGCGGACTCGGCCCGGCCCTCAAGTCGTTGAAAACACGGCCGATTCGGCGAACCGACGACGTGAAACCATTGCGCGGGCCTGCCGTTCGGGTTACACTCTCTGGCTTCTCACTTGCCACACCGGTTCCGACGCCCGGGTGGCTTCAATCCACAAGGAGTGTGTATGCGTCATTACGAAATCGTCTTCATCGTGCACCCCGATCAGAGCGAGCAAGTGCCCGCGATGATCGAGCGCTACAAGTCCACGATCACCACGCGCGGCGGCCAGATCCACCGCGTCGAGGACTGGGGCCGCCGTCAACTGGCCTACATGATCGAGAAACTCGCGAAGGCTCACTACGTCTGCATGAACATCGAGTGCGACCAGGCGACGCTCGACGAACTCGAACACGCGTTCAAGTTCAACGACGCCGTGCTGCGCCATCTCATCGTCAAGATGAAGAAGGCCGAGACCGGCCCGTCGCCGATGATGAAGGAAGTGCAGCGCGAAGAAGCCAAGAAGGCCGCTGCAGCGCAGCCGGCCGAAGCGCAGGCTTAAGACCGCATCGGTCAAGCCATCAGGGTCAGCATCACTTCGTGAACAGGCTGCAACTGTCGGCGAGCGTCGTCGAGCGTCAACCGGTGCGGTACACGCCGGCAGGCGTTCCGATCGCGAGCTGCACGCTGCAGCACCGCACGGAGGTCGTCGAGGCAGGCATCCGCCGACAGGTCGAAATGACGATCGAGGCGATGGCCGCCGGCGAGGCGAGCGCCAGGCTGGAACGCTGCGAGATGGGCGTCGAGACGCTCTTCACCGGCTTCCTGGCGAAAAAGAGCCGCAACGCGCGCACCCTGGTGTTTCACATCACAGCATTGCAGGACATAGGAAAGGACTGAATCATGCCCCGTCCCACTGGCAAGAAATTCGACAAGCGTCGTCAGCAACAAAACCCGCTCTTCAAGCGCAAGAAGTTCTGCCGTTTCACGGCAGCCGGTGTCGAGCAGATCGACTACAAGGACACCGAAACGCTGAAGGACTTCATCGGCGAGAACGGCAAGATCACGCCGGCGCGTCTGACGGGTACCAAGGCGCACTACCAGCGCCAGCTCGACACGGCCATCAAGCGCGCGCGCTTCCTCGCGCTGCTGCCGTACACCGACCAGCACAAGGCGTAAGCCGGCGACGCAATAAGGAGAATTCGAATGCAAATCATTCTGTTGGAAAAAGTCGCCAACCTGGGCAACCTGGGTGACATCGTCAAGGTCAAGGACGGCTACGCACGCAATTTCCTGATCCCGAATCGCAAGGCCCGCCGTGCGACCAAGGACGCGATCGCCGAATTCGAAGTGCGCCGCGCGGAACTCGAGAAGGTCGCCGCCGAGAAGCTGTCGGCCGCCCAGGCAATCGGCGAGAAGCTGAACGGCCAGTCGATCGAGATCACGCAGAAGTCGGGCGTGGACGGCCGCCTGTTCGGCTCGGTCACGAACGCGGACATCGCGGAAGTGCTGAAGAAGGCCGGCTACGAAGTCGAGAAGGCGCAGGTTCGCCTGCCGGAAGGCCCGCTGAAGATGATCGGCGAGCACGGCGTGCAGGTCGCGCTGCATACGGACGTCGTGGTCGACGTGACGGTGAACGTGATCGGCGATCACGCTTAACGTACACTGACGCCAGCAGGTCCGGTTCGGGCGGCTCCGCCGCCCGGGCCATGAGGCAGGGCACGGGAAACCGGCCCTGCCTTTTTCGTTTTCGCGTCGCCCGGTCGCGGCTGGCGCCGGATGCCCCCTGCGGCCGGCGGCGGAGCCGGCCCGGCAACGATTCCCTGGCGACCCGAGGACGGCGCCGGCCTGACGACGGCTGGCGCATCCCGGTCCATTTCGCGATAATCCCAAGCCATGAACGTGCCGCACGACCCCCAAATCGAATCGCTGAAAGTTCCGCCGCACTCGGTCGAGGCCGAGCAATCGGTGCTGGGCGGCCTCCTGCTGGACAACAGCGCATGGGACCGCATCGCCGACTTTCTGTCGCAGCAGGATTTCTACCGCTACGATCACCGGCTGATCTACGAGCACATCGGGCGGCTGATTGCCTCGACGCGGCCGGCCGACGTGGTGACCGTGTACGAGGCGCTCGTCACCTCGGGCAAGGCCGACGACGTGGGCGGGCTGGCCTACCTGAATGCGCTGGCGCAAAACACGCCGAGCGCCGCCAACATCCGCCGCTACGCCGAAATCGTGCGCGATCGCGCCGTGCTGCGCCGGCTCGTCTCGGTAGCCGACGAGATCGCCGCCGACGCGTTCAACCCGCAGGGCAAGGAAGTGCGCCAGCTGCTCGACGAGGCTGAATCGAAGGTGTTCTCGATCGCCGAGGAGGGCGCGCGCGGCACGCAGGGCTTCCTCGACATCGGGCCGCTCCTCACCCAGGTGGTGGAGCGCATCGATACGCTGTATCACACCGCGAACCCGAGCGACGTGACCGGCACGCCCACCGGCTTCGTCGACCTCGACCGGATGACCTCGGGGATGCATGGCGGCGAGCTGATCATCGTGGCCGGCCGGCCCTCGATGGGCAAGACCGCGTTCTCGATGAACATCGGCGAATACGTCGCCGTCGAATACGGGCTGCCGGTCGCGGTGTTCTCGATGGAAATGCCGGGCACCCAGCTCGTGATGCGGATGCTCGGCTCGGTGGGCCGGCTCGACCAGCACCGCATGCGTACCGGGCGCCTGACCGACGAGGACTGGCCGAAACTCACGCACGCGGTGCAGAAGATGAGCGAGGCGCAGCTGTTCATCGACGAGACGGGCGGCCTGAACCCGATGGAACTGCGCTCGCGCGCCCGGCGGCTCGCGCGGCAGTGCGGCAAGCTCGGCCTGATCATCGTCGACTACCTGCAGCTGATGACGGGCTCGTCGCAGGGCGAGAACCGCGCCACCGAGATTTCCGAAATTTCGCGTTCGCTGAAGAGCCTGGCCAAGGAGCTGGACGTGCCGGTGATCGCGCTCTCGCAGCTCAATCGCGGCCTCGAGCAGCGGCCGAACAAGCGCCCGGTGATGTCCGACCTGCGCGAATCGGGCGCCATCGAGCAGGATGCCGACGTGATCCTGTTCATCTACCGCGACGAGGTCTACAACCCCGACAGCCCCGACAAGGGCACCGCCGAGATCATCATCGGCAAGCAGCGTAACGGCCCGATCGGCCCGGTGCGTCTGACCTTCACCGGACAATTCACGAAATTCGACAATTTCGCCGGCGCGCAGAATTTCTACGGCGAGTGAAGTGCGTTTGTAAAGCCTGCACCACGAGATGTTGTATCTGGTCGTGGTGCGGCGCGCTTCGCCGCGACCGCGTTTCCCGGAGACGGTACAATGACGCCGATTTTATGACAGTCATTTGACAATTTCCGGAAATTTCATGTTCGGCCGATTCATGCCCACCGAGGGCAAGTTCTTCGAAATCTTCAATTCGCACGCAAATTTCATCGTGGCCGGCGGCCGCGAACTCGAATTGCTGATCGACAATCTCGCGGACGCCGAGATCCACAAGCAGAAGGTCCAGTCGGCCGAGAAATCGGCGGACAAGCTTACCCACGAGGCGATCGACCTGCTGCACAAGACCTTCATCACGCCGATCGACCGTGACGACATCCACAAGCTGATCACGACGATGGACGACGTGCTCGACCTGATGGAGGATGTCGCCACGGCCGTGCTGCTCTACGACGTGCAGTCCGTGACTTCGGAGGCGAGCCAGCTCGCGCGCATCGTCACGCAGGCCGTGCAGCACCTGCAGCAGGCGGTGGCGCTGCTGTCGGACATGAAGCAGTCGGCGCGCATCCTCAAGGCCTGCGAGGAGATCGACCGCTGGGAATCCGAGGCCGACCGCGTGCTGCGCTCGGCCATGTCGAAGCTCTTCCGCGAGGAGAACGACGTCAAGACGCTGATCAAGCTGAAGGCGATCTACGAACTGCTCGAGGAAATCACCGACAAGTGCGAGGACGTGGCGAACATCATCGAAGGCATCGTGCTGGAAAACGCCTGAGCCGACGACGATGCATTCGATACAACTCGCCATCTGGGCCGTCGCGACGCTCGTGATCGTCGCGCTCGTGTTCGACTTCATGAACGGCTTCCACGACGCGGCGAACTCGATCGCCACCGTCGTTTCCACCGGCGTGCTGAAGCCGCAGCAGGCGGTGGCATTCGCCGCCGTGTTCAACGTGGTCGCCTATTTCGTGTTCCACCTGAAGGTCGCGCAGACCGTGGGCAAGGGCACCATCGATCCCGCCATCGTCGATCATTACGTGGTGTTCGGCGCGCTGGTCGGCGCGATCGGCTGGAACGTCATCACCTGGTATTACGGGATTCCGTCGAGTTCGTCGCATGCGCTGATCGGCGGGCTGGTCGGCGCGGCCGTCGCGAAATCGGGCTGGGGCTCGCTGAATCTCGACGGTCTGATGAAGACGGTGGCCTTCATTTTCGTCTCGCCGCTGCTCGGTTTCGTGCTCGGCTCGCTGTTCATGCTCGTGGTGTCCTGGTTCTATTTCCGCACGCCGCCGAGCAGGGTGGACCGGCGCTTCCGCAAGCTGCAACTGGTCTCGGCCGGGCTCTACAGCCTCGGCCACGGCGGCAACGACGCACAGAAGACGATCGGCATGATCTGGATGCTGCTGATCGCGACCGGCTACGCCTCGGCCGGCGCCGATGCGCCGCCCATCTGGGTGATCGGCGCCTGCTACCTGTCGATGGGGCTCGGCACGCTGTTCGGCGGCTGGCGCATCGTGCGCACGATGGGGCAGAAGATCACCAAGCTCAAGCCGGTCGGCGGGTTCTGCGCCGAGCTGGGCGGGGCGATCACGCTGTTCTCGGCGTCCTGGCTCGGCATCCCCGTGTCGACCACGCACACCATCACGGGCGCGATCGTCGGCGTGGGCGCGACGCGCAAGCTGTCGGCCGTGCGTTGGGGCGTGGCCGGTAATATCGTGTGGGCCTGGGTGCTGACGATTCCGGCCTCGGCGCTGATCGCAGCGGCCGGCTGGTGGGTGGGGCACCAGGTGTTTTGATGCGTTGGACCGGCGGCTGTTGCCGCCGGATTCAGCGGGATGGTGATGTCGCGCCGCGTGCCGATGGCCGCGGCGCGCTTTGCTTTGGGCGGCCGCGGGCCGAGCGGCTGTCGTGGCCGGGGCACGGGCTGTTGTCGAGGGCGGTGCGCTGTCGCGGCGCGGCACGCGAGAACCTCGCGGCGGGGACGGGCGCAGCGCGGGGAGCGACTCAGTCGCTGCCGTTCGCGAAGCGGGCGATCGGATCGTCGCCGCTGCCGGCGGTGGACGGCGGCGCCGTCGAGGCGCGAATCACCCGCACGCCGTCGGGCGAGGCGAGCCGCGCCTGTTGCGCTGCCGCGCGCGCGGTGGGCGGCGGCGGCTCGAATGCGTCGGCGGCGGCGTCGATCGCATCGGGCTCGGCGTTTGCGGCCGCCGCCGGAGCCGGCGCGGCATAGCTGCCGCCGCGCGTAGCGGCGGCCGTCGCGAGGCTCTGGCCCGCGGATGCGGATGGCGCCGCCGCTGCGGCGGGGGTGGTTGCAACGGCGCTCGTCGCGCCTGCCGCACGGGCCTGGCGCTGCGCGGCCGAGAGTGCGGCGGGCGGTGGCTCGAACGGATCGGCGCCTGCAGCGGCGTCCTGAATCGGCGGCGACATGCCGTGGGCGGCGGCTGTCGGCGCTGCCATGGCCACGGCCGGCGCCGGCTCGGCTCGCGCCGTCGCATATGCCGGTGCGGCGGCTGCCCCGCGCGGTGTTGCCGACAGCGATGGCGGTGCGGAGGAGGGCGGCGCCTCGGGCTGGCGGTTGTCGGCTTCGTAGGTCGGCGTATCGAACGGTGTCGGCGCATGGCGCGGCGGCGCTACGCGCCGGATGCCGTCGAAGTGCTTGGCCCAGTAGGGATTGGTCAGATAGTCGAGCCGCACCGTGCCGCCTGTCGAGGGCGCGTTGACGAAGCGCAGCTTGCCCACGTAGATCCCGACGTGAGAATGCGGCCGCCCGGTGGTGTTGAAGAACACGAGGTCGCCGGGCGCGATCTCGTCGGGCTCGACCGACACGCCGCGCGTGCTCATCTCGGCGGTGGTGCGCGGCAGCGACACGTTGGCGGCGCGCGACACGATATAGCGCACGAGGCCGCTGCAATCGAAACCCGCGTCGGGCGTGTTGCCGCCCCAGCGGTAGGGAATGCCGACGAGGCTCATCGCCTGGATCGGGATTTCCTCGCGGCCGATGCTGTGATCGACGAAGTTCGGGAAGTCGGGCGGCGGTGCGAAGGCGCGCGGCGTGCTGATGCGCGGGCCCGCGGACGAGCGCGCCGACCGCTGCTGCGGCGCGGTCGAGCACGCGGCGAGCAGGGAAACGACGACGATCGATAGCCAGATTCGCAGCATCGGGAGGAGGGCCGGGCGCCGGTGAGGCGCCCGTCGTATGACGACGGGTAATGCGGATGGTAGTCGGTCCGGCCTGGCTTCGGCAAGAATTCTTCAGATAGAACTTGAGAAGTTGCCCGAATTTTGGGCAGGTGCGGGGAGTTTTTGCGCAAAAACTCCGACCCTGAATGTGATTGGGCAGTTAATGGAGGGGATTGCGAACGGCGACACCCCAGGCGACTGCCGTGTGAGCGAGCCTTGGCCGGCGTATCGACGGGGCGTGATGCCGTCGCGCTGCGCGAATCCTCATTCGAAGTATTCCGGATAATATTTCGGACAGATGTAGTGCTTTGTATCCACGGGCGGATCGACTCTCTCCAGCCAAGCCGATGCGAGCACCGCCTCTACGGCTTGCGCCGCTTGCACGTCCGCCTCTGTCACTGTGTAGGGCGCGCCGGCGATGGAGATCGTCGCCACGTTACGCCCGCACCAGACGAACACCGGCTTACCTGCGATGAGGCAGCGTCCCGGCTGTCGGATCCATTCGGTTCCTGGGACCAGCGACGGAAATTTCACGAACTCGTCGGCCTTATAAGCGATGCCGAACTCCGGTTGGGGCGGCTTCTCCGAATACTTGACCGGAACGATGCCCAGTGACAGCAGGAATTTTTCCAGGTCCTGGGCCGTTTCATAGCGGTAGGCAAGGTCGAGAGAATCGCCATCATTGGCATGTCCGCCATAGGCCCTGAAAAAACGGAATAGCGTCAGGCGCTTCGCCCAATCCCGAAGCGTGGCTTCCGGGTGAGACTCAAACAAGTACTGTTTCCATCGGTCCATATTGCTTCCGCCAACCTGAACCACCGACTATCGGGGGCGTTCATGTCCAATTTGCTGGGCCTGCCAACGAGGCCGGATTGTCGACGATTTGGACGTTGGCGTCGAACCTCTCGAACTGGCCGAACACGGCCTGCTGCCAACCGGCAGCGCGCGACCGCCGCAGACCGACACGAAATGGACCTTCGCAGTACGCAGCACCCCAAAAGCGGACGTTCAACGGCCTTCGATCCGAGAAAAACGGCGGGCAGCGCTCAAATGTGCGCAAGAACATTGATCAGTTTGTTGAACGGGTCGCGAACGAAGAACCGACGGACCCCCCACGGTTCGTCAACCGGACCATATTCGATGGCAAAACCCGAAGCCTTGACGCGCTCATATGCTGATTCCACATCGTCTACTTCGATCGACAGATCGGGCACCGGGGTGCCGGAGCCTCCTTCTTCGGCGAAGCTCACCTGAATTGTCATCTTGGTTCTAGAACCGTAAGTCTGAATCCACCCGTGATCCATACAAAGCTCAAGACCGAAAATGTCTTGATAGAACGACCGGGCTCGATTGAGATCGAGCGCCTTGAAGTTGGCTACCACACGTTGAACTTGCACGTTTGTCTCCTCGCAATGGGATGGGACTGCTTCATGCAATTGATTGTCGACGAAGCAGCAAGCGGTGTCGACAGGCCGTTCATGGCCAAACGCGGTTGGCCGCCGCCCGGTGACGCGCGACCGGCGCAGATCGACCCGTTCCGGCCACTCAACGCTCTCGAAAGCGGCCAGTCGTTGTGTATGCCAAAATTGCGCTCGATAGCGACACTCCCTAACTTTATGTTCGCAAACTGGGGAACCAATGAGCACGAATGGCAGAACCGATACTCACAACCTGTCGGTGTACAAGTGGAAGAAATTGGGGAAGGAGTCGCTTCTAAATGCGCTTAGGCTTCACCGAGATGCGATTCTTCTCTTTGAAGCCAATTCTTTTCCGTCTGCGTTCCAGTTGTCGGTTCTGTCATTGGAAGAATTTTCGAAAGCCAAGTGGATCGAGCACTATTACTACAGTTCGATTACGAATTGCGGGTTCGAAGAGGTGGAGTTTGAGCAGCAGTGGCTGAAGCTTCTTTACATACATTTAGAGAAGCAATATGCCTTTGTTGCGCGCGACATGTTTGAATATCCGCCATCCCTTGTCGAATTTATAAAAAATGGAGGCTTGGAGCGGCGAAAGCAGCAAGCTGTCTACGTCGGACTGGATCGTGATCGAAAGACTGTACTAGTAAAAGATCGCATTTCACTTCCCTCATCGGTCAAGCAAAAAGAAGCAAAGCGAATGATTTCGTGGATAAACGCAGAGTTTTTTCTCATACACAAGACACTGACGTTTTACGAGCAATACTTTGGAATTAAAGAAATGGATGAGGTTATGCTTTCGCCATCGGCCAATGTGATATTTGAATGGCCTTACAAATCCAGAACGAGATCAGCCAAACACCGCCACGCGCATATCGTGCTGCATAAGGATGGTAATCAAGCTGGACCACTGCGTCGTGACTGACCGGTTGTGGCCGACAACAGCCAACCCACCATGATCCCCCGTGAAAATCCCCCCGCCGGACCCAAAAAAAAGCGCCCCCGAAGGGGCGCTTTTTTCAACCACCAAACCATCCGGCACAACCACTCACAGAATATCCGACGCGTAATCCGCCAGCCGCGAGCGCTCGCCCCGAGCCAGCGTCACATGTCCGCTGTGCCCCCAGCCCTTGAAGCGGTCCACCACGTACGTCAGCCCCGAGCTGCCCTCGGTCAAATAAGGCGTATCGATCTGCGCGATATTGCCGAGGCAGACGATCTTCGTACCGGGGCCGGCACGCGTGACGAGCGTCTTCATCTGCTTCGGCGTCAGGTTTTGCGCCTCGTCGATAATCACGTACTTGTCGACGAAAGTGCGCCCGCGCATGAAGTTCATGCTCTTGACCTTGAGCCGCGAGCGGATCAGTTCCTGGGTGGCGGCGCGCCCCCATTCGCCGGCCGCGTCGTCGGTCTTCTGCAGCACCTCGAGATTGTCGTCGAAGGCGCCCATCCACGGCTGCATCTTCTCTTCCTCGGTCCCCGGCAGGAAGCCGATGTCCTCGCCCACCGGCACCGTCGCGCGCGTGACGATGATCTCGTTGTAGCGCTTGTCGTCGAGCACCTGCGCGAGGCCCGCCGCGAGCGCGACCAGCGTCTTGCCGGTGCCGGCCTGGCCGAGCAGCGTGACGAAGTCGATCTCGGGGTTCATCAGCAGGTTCAGCGCGAAATTCTGCTCGCGGTTGCGCGCCGTGATGCCCCACACGTTGTTCTTGTGGTGGCTGTAGTCACGCAGCGTCTGCAGCAGCGCCGTCTTGCCGTTCAACTCGCGCACGATCGCGTGGAAGGTCGGCTCGCCGTTGCGCGGCTCGAGATAGAGGAACTCGTTGACGAGCATCGAGGCCACCAGCGGGCCGGTCACGCGGTAGTACGTGGTGCCGGTCTTGGTGTCCTGCCAGCTCTCCATGCCCTTGGCGTGCTTGGTCCAGAAATCCTGCGGCAGCTCGCGCACGCCCGAGTACAGGAGGTCCTTGTCCTCGAGCACCTGATCGTTGAAGTAGTCCTCGGCGGGCAGGCCAAGCGCATGCGCCTTGATGCGCATGTTGATGTCTTTCGACACCAGCACGACCAGGCGGTCGGTGCGCTCGCGCTGCAGCGCGCGCACCACGCCGAGGATCTGGTTGTCGGCCTTGCCCTGAGGCAGGCCTTCCACCGGCTCGATGTCGGTCAGCGTGGTCTGGAAGTAGAGCCGGCCGAGCGCCTCGCGGCTGCCCAGGCGCGACAATGCGATGCCCTCCGAGATCGGACCGGCGTCGGCCACCAGCGCGTCGAGCGTGCGGCTCACCTGACGCGCGTTGCGCGCCACTTCCGACATGCCCTTCTTGTGGTTGTCGAGTTCCTCGAGCGTCATCATCGGCAGATAGACGTCGTGTTCCTCGAAGCGGAACAGGCTGCTCGGGTCGTGCATCAGCACGTTCGTGTCCAGCACGAACAGCTTCTGCAGTTCGACGGCGGGGGCCTTCTTGCGCGTGCGTGTGGCACGCGCGGCTTCGCCGGCGGCCGCTGCCGGCGCGGCGGCGGCCACCGGCGCTTCGGCACGTGCCTCGGGCCGGGCCGGCACCGGCGCTTGCACCGGCGTCAGCAACGCGGCGGTCTGGCGCGACTTGCGCGACCGCGTGCCGGACGTCGTCGCGGCGTCGGCCGCGGCCGGCGCCACCGCGTGCAGCGCGGCGGGAGCATTGGCGGCGGGAGCCATCGGAGCGGCGACGTTGGCAGGCGAGGCGTATTCGGCTACGGCCGCGGCGGCGGTCGCCGTGTCCCCATCGGCGGCGCGCTTGGGGGTGCGGCTGGGGCGCGCTTTCGCCTTGTATTCGTCGGGCGGCAGCAGGCTGCCGAGCTTGCTGGGGGGAGTAGGCAAAGGCATGGTGTCCCTCGGGAGGAATCGTGTCGCTTGGAATGCGCCGCGGTTCGCATCCTGTCACGTGCTCGCACGTGCAGTTTGCGCGCGGCGGCGCACATGGGTGTCAAAACGCCGGTTCGCCTAGTTTTCGATCAGCTCCTTGACGGACGGACGCGGCGCGGGCCGCGCAAGACCATGAAAAAAGCCGCTGCCCCCGAACAGGGGCAAGCGGCTCGGCTTCCTGCTGCGTACTGCGCCTCACGGGCCTAAGCGCCTCATGTGGTGCGCCTGCGCAGCGGCGAAAAAGATGGGGCTGACGGGCATTCATTGCGGCCCAATATAACCCGCCTCAAAGCGCTTGTACAGCGTCGAGCACCTCGTCCACGTGCCCCGGCACCTTGACGCCGCGCCACTCCCGGCGCAGCACGCCGTCGCCGTCGATCAGGAAGGTCGAGCGCTCGACCCCACGCACTTCCTTGCCATACATTTTCTTCAGTTTCATGACGCCGAACATCGCGCAGAGCGTTTCGTCGGGGTCCGAAACGAGCGGGAACGGCAGTTCGAGCTTGGCCTTGAAGCTGTCGTGCGAGCGCAGGCTGTCGCGCGACACGCCGACGATCTCGGCGCCGGCCTTCTTGAACTTCGGGTACAGATCGCGGAACTGCAACCCTTCGGTGGTGCAGCCGGGCGTGTTGTCCTTGGGATAGAAATACAGCACGAGCTTCTTGCCGTTCAGCGAGGACAGGGTGAACTCGCCACCTGTCGCCGGCGCGGTGAAATCGGGAACTGGGCGGTCGATTTCGACTGACACGGAAATTCTCCTGTTGTTATCGGCGGCGCGGCGCTGGGCCGGCCGGGCATGACGGAAACCGCGGCGAACCGTTCAGCCGGGCTGGACGATCAGCTCGCCGGAGCGACCTGGGATTTCGCCCCACGTAACAGGGTACGATGGCAGCGTGTCGAAATCCAGCGCGGCATGATAGTCGCCCATCGTCGCGAACGTGTGGCCCTGCGCGCGCCAGCCGGCGAGCAGTTGCTCGAATACCGGCGCGAGCTTCTGGCCTTCCAGCTCGGCGTGCAGCGTAAACACCTGGTCGTGCGGATTGCGTTCGGTGCGCGCGAGCAGGTGGGCGGCCACGTTCGACTCATCCACGCCGTCGACGCCCAGCACTTCGTCGAGCGTCGGCAGCGTGGTCGGCAGCTGCACGTGGCCGAGCGTGCGGCCCGCCACCACCGGACGGTAGGGCCCGTGGCCCCGGCCGTCGGACGCGTAGCGCATGCCCCAGGCGTCGATCTGCTCGAACGCGGCGTCGTTCATCTGCCAGCCGGCCGCGCCGTGCGTGGCCGGCGGCGCGCCGAATATCTCGACGAAGCGCGCATGGCTCTTGCCCATCTCGCGCGCAGTCCAGGCGCGTTCGCGCCCGCGCACGTTGTCCTGCCAGTAGACGTGATCCCAGGTGTGAATGCCGCACTCGAAGCCTGCTTCGTGGATCGCGCGCATCTCGGCCGCCGCGCGGCGGCCGATGTCCGGCCCCGGCAGCAGCACGCCGTACATCAGCTGGCGGATGCCGTAGTGCTCGACCACCGAGGTGCGCGAGACCTTCTTCAGGAAGCCCGGCCGCAGCACGCGGCGCATCGCCCAGCCGGTGTGGTCGGGGCCGAGGCTGAACAGGAAGGTCGCGCGCGCGGCGTAGCGATCGAAGATCCGCGCGAGGTTCGGCACACCCTCGCGCGTGCCGCGCAGCGTGTCGACGTCGATCTTGAGGACGATGCGGGCCAACGCGTCAGCCTTGCTGCTCGACCAGCGCGCGCGCGTCGGCCACGTGGCCGCGGTACGCCTCGAAGATGTTGCGCAGCGCGTCGTCGAACGTCGTCTCCGGTGCCCAGCCGAGCTCTTGCATCGTATTGTCGATCTTCGGCACGCGGTTCTGCACGTCCTGGTAGCCGTTGCCGTAGTAGGCGCCCGAGGTGGTCTCGACGAGCTGCACGTTCTTCGCCGAATCGGCGTACTCGGGGAATTCGGCCGCCAGTTCGAGCATCTTGTGCGCGAGCTCGCGCACCGAGTAGTTGTTGCTCGGGTTGCCGATGTTGTAGATCTTGCCGGTGGCCACGCCGTCGCGGTTCTCGATGATCTTCATCAGCGCGCTGATGCCGTCGTCGACATAGGTGAACGCGCGCTTCTGCGAGCCGCCGTCGACGAGGCTGATGTTCTCGCCGCGCACGATGTGGCCGAGGAACTGCGTGACCACGCGCGAGCTGCCTTCCTTGGGCGTGTAGATCGAGTCGAGGCCCGGGCCGATCCAGTTGAACGGGCGGAACAGCGTGAAGTTCAGGCCCTCCATGCCGTAGCCCCAGATCACGCGATCCATCAACTGCTTCGAGCAGGCGTAGATCCAGCGCGGCTTGTTGATCGGGCCATAGGTGAGCGCGGAAGCGTCCGGATCGAACTGCTCGTCCGAGCACATGCCGTAGACCTCGGAAGTCGACGGAAACACCAGATGCTTGCCGTATTTCACGGCCGAACGCACGATCGGCAGGTTCGCCTCGAAATCGAGCTCGAACACGCGCAGCGGCTGCTGCACATAGGTGGCGGGCGTGGCGATCGCGACCAGCGGCAGGATCACGTCGCACTTCTTGACGTGGTATTCCACCCATTCCTTGTTGATCGTGATGTCGCCTTCGAAGAAATGCATCCGCGGGTGGTTGACGAGGTCGCCAAGCCGGTCGGTCTGCATGTCCATCCCGAATACTTCCCAATCGGTGGTTTCAAGAATGCGTTTGGACAGGTGATGGCCGATGAAGCCGTTCACACCCAGGATCAGGACTTTTTTTGCTTTCATGACTGGCGGGAAGAATCAATGAACTGCGCGAATTGAGCGGGAGAGACGACCGGGCCGGAATCCGGGCCGCCGTTGCGCGCTTCGCGCAACTCGAGGACGGTGACGGCGCGGCTGTCGCCGCACACGCCGAATAGCGCATTATCGCGCACCTGCAGGCCCGGGGGCAAATCCCGTGCAGCCTGCGCGGCGGCCGAGCCGGGCGCGGCCAGGCGCGCGCGCGCGACCACGAAGCGCGTGCCGGCGAGCTCGGTGAAGGCGCCCGGGTAGGGCGGGGCGACCGCGCGAATCAGGTTGTAGACCTCGGCAGCCGGCTTCGACCAGTCGATGCGGCCGTCCTCGGGCTTGCGCCCGCCGAAGTAGCTGCCCTGGGAGAGATCGTTCGGCAGGTGCGCGGCCTCGCCCGCGAGCAACGCGGGCAGCACGCGCCAGAGCGTCTGCTCGGCGGCCACCGTGACCTTGTCGAACACCTGCGCGGCGGTGTCGTCGGGCAGGATCGGCACCGCGGTCTGGCCCACGATCGCGCCGGCGTCGGGCTTCGCGGCCATCTCGTGCAGCGTCGCGCCGGTTTCGGTCTCGCCGTTGAGCACCGCCCAGTTGGTCGGCACCCGGCCGCGGTACTTCGGCAGCAGCGAGCCGTGCAGGTTGTAGGCGCCGCGCGCGGCCAGCGCCAGCAGCGACACCGGCAGCATGTGCCGGTAGTAGAACGAGAAGATGAAGTCGGGCCGCGCGGCCGAGACGGCCTCGCGCAACTCGGCGCCGGCCGGATCGGCCGGCGTGATCACGGCGATGCCGTGCTCGCGCGCCACCGCGGCGACGCTGTCGAACCAGATGTTCTCGGTCGGACTGTCCTCGTGCGTGACGACTAGCGCGACCTCCACGCCGCGCGCGAGCAGCACCTGCAGGCAGCGCACGCCGACGTTGTGATAGGCGAACACGACCGCGCGCGGTTTCATCGGCTGGCCTCCACGCGATGGCCGGCGCCGCCCGGCAGCGGCAGGTGGCTGCGCTCGGGGCGCTCCTCGAGCACGGTCTGGATCAGGTAGCGCGGCCGCGCACGCACCTGCTGGTAGATTCGTCCGATGTATTCGCCGAGCAGGCCGAGCGCGAAGATGATCACGCCGAGCAGGAAGAACGTGATCGCGAACAGCGTGAACACGCCCTGGACCTCGGCGCCGATGACGAAGCGGCGGATCAGCAGCAGCAGGAACAGCGCGGCCGAGCCGATCGACAGGATCACGCCCACGAACGACAGCCACTGCAGCGGCACCACCGAGAAGCCGGTCACGAGATCGAAGTTGAGTCGGATCAGGCTGTAGAGCGAATACTTCGATTCGCCGGCGAAGCGCTCCTCGTGCGCGACCTCGATTTCGGTCGGGTTCTGCGCGAACGTGTAGGCGAGTGCCGGGATGAAGGTGTTGACCTCGCCGCAGCGGTTGATGGTGTCGATGATCTGGCGGCTGTAGGCGCGCAGCATGCAGCCCTGGTCGGTCATCTTGATGCGCGTGATGCGCTCGCGCAGCCGGTTCATCGCGGCCGAGGCCTTGCGGCGGAACAGGCTGTCCTGGCGCTGCTTGCGGATCGTGCCGACGTAGTCGTAGCCCTCGCGCATCTTCGCCACGAGCTTGCCGATTTCCTCGGGCGGATTCTGCAGATCGGCGTCGAGCGTGATGACGACCTGCCCGCGCGACTGCTCGAAGCCGGCGAGAATCGCCATGTGCTGGCCGTAGTTGCCGTTGAGCAGCACCACGCGCGTGGTGTCGGGGCGGGCGCGGAACTGCTCGCCGAGCAGCGCGGCCGAGCGGTCGCGGCTGCCGTCGTTGATGAAGATCACTTCGTACGAGGCATCGAGCGCATCGAGCGCCGGATAGAGTCGGGCGAAGAGCGCGGCGAGCCCGTCTTCCTCGTTGTACACGGGGATGACGATCGAGACTTCCGGGTTCGTGGCGCGTGGTTCAGGGTGAGTCATTTCCGCTTATTTTCCGTATCGTTCGCAAATCTGGTTGACGGCGTCGACCACGCGCGTCACGTCGTCCCCGCTCATCAGCGTGAACAGCGGCAGCGTGACGGTCGAGGCGCCGAAGCGCTCGGCGTGCGGGAACATCCCCCCGCGGAAGCCGCGCGCACGGTACAGCGTGAACAGGTGGATCGCCGGGTAATGCACCCCCGAGCCGATCCCGCGCTCCTTCAACTGCGCCATGAATTCGGCGCGGCTGAGCGTGAGCCGCTCGAGCGGCAGCGTGATCTGGAACATGTGCCAGTTGCTGTTCGCGAAGTCGGCCAGCGGCAGCCCGACGCCGAGCGCCGCCGCGGGACCGCCCGCGAACCCCTCGAAGTAGGCGCGGGCGAGCGCGCGGCGCTGTGCCGTGAAGCGCTCGATCTTCTCGAGCTGGCCGAGGCCGACGCGGGCCGCGACATCGGTGAGATTGTACTTGCCGCCGAGCAGGTCGCAGTCCATCCCGTCGAAGCCGGTGCGCGTGATGCCCTGCAGCCGGTATTTCTGCGCCAGCAGCGCCTCGTCCTCGTCGTTGAGCACCAGCGCGCCGCCCTCGATCGAGGTGATGTTCTTGTTGGCGTGGAAGCTGAACGAGACCAGATCGCCGAACGCGCCGATCCGCTTGCCGTGCCACGAGGCGCCGAGCGCCTGCGCGGCATCCTCGATCACGCGCAGCCGGTGCTCGCGCGCGATCGCGTAGAGGCGATCCATGTCGACCGGCAGGCCGCCCAGATAGACCGGGATCAAGGCCTTGGTGCGCGGCGTGATCGCGCGCTCGAGGGCGTCGAGATCGAGGTTGCGCGTGGCCGGATCGATATCGACGAACACCGGCGTGGCGCCCGTCTCGATGATCACGTTGCTGGTGGCGACCCAGCTCGCGGGGGTGGTGATCACTTCGTCGCCGGGACCGACCCCGGCGATGCGCAGTCCGATCTCGAGCGTCGCGGTGCCCGAGTTGAAGGTCCGTACCGGCCGGCCGCCGCAGTACTCGGACAGCGCGGCCTCGAAACGCTGGTTCTGCGGGCCGGTGGTGATCCAGCCCGAACGCAGCACGTCGACCACGCCCTGGATGGTTTCCTCGTCGATCTCGGGTTTGACGAACGGCAAAAACGGCACGGATGTCTGGCTCATGGCGGCTGGCTGGGTAGGTGTCGAAAGGGGCGGGATCAGGGCCGATCCGCCATGCGCATTAGACACTGGTTCGCGAGATTACAACGTCTCTTTTTGTTGGGGGAAGGGGGCGCCGCCGGTAATCGCGGTGCGACCCGGCATGGCGCAACGGCGCGGCGCGCCGGCCGGGAGCGGCCGTGCCGCCCGGCGGCGAGGCTCAACTGCGCGCCAGCACCAGCACCCCCACCAGGATGATGCCGATGCCGATCAGGCGCTGCACCGACAGCACCTCGCCGAACAGATACCAGGCGGCGAACGCGTTCACCACATAGCCGAGCGAGAGCATCGGATAGGCGATCGAGACGTCCACGCGCGACAGCCCGACGATCCAGACCACCACGCTCAGCACGTAGCAGCCGAGCCCGCCGATGATCGGCAGCTGGGTCGCGATCTTGAAGCCGACCGGGATGATGTTGGCGCGCGTGAACTCGAAATGGCCGACGGCGTTGACGCCGGCCTTCAGCAGCAGTTGCGCGCAGGCGTTCAGCAGCACGCCGGTGACGATGCAGACGAGGGAAACGGGATTCATCGGCGCGAAGGTCCTCAGGATTGCGGCTTGGCCATGGGTTTCTCGACGATCACGCGGCGCGTGTCGCGCGCGATCACCGTCATCGGCAGGCCTTGCGCGGCCAGCGCGGCGTAGCGCTCGGGGCGCATCACCGCGAGTGCGGCCGGCTCGGCGCGCCAGCGGCGCTCCCATTCCGCGATGGTCGGCACCCATTTTTCAGGCTGCTGCGAGATGCCGAACGCGAGTTCGTCCTGGTAGGCGACCAGCGTGGTGGTGTGGCCGACGTAGAACGGCAGCGTGTGGTCGAGCATCTCGATCGAGTAGAACGGCGTGCCGGGCGGCAGCTTCGCGAATGCGGCGCGCACCGCCGGCGCGAGCAGCGCGCCCGAGCTGTAGCGGCCGAACGCATCGTGGCCGGTGCCGCCGATGGTGCCGAGCAGCAGCCAGCCGGCGCCGAACACCAGCGCCGTCGCGGCGATGCCGGCCCGCGCACGGCGGTTCACCCACAGCGCGACGAGGGTGAGCACGAACGCGACCGCGAGCGCCGCGTAGACCCAGTGCTGGAAGCTGACGTAGAGCGCGTTCGGAGTGCGCGCGTCGCCAAGGCGGCCGAGCACGATCGAGCCGCCGGCGGCCGCCACCAGGAACACCAGGTAGCCGAGCAGATGGCGGCGGTAGTGCTCGCGCGAGACGAGCGGCAGGTAGGCGCCCAGCAGCAGGGCGAGCGACGGCGCGATCGGCAGGACATACGACACCAGCTTCGAGTGCGAGACGCTGAAGAACAGGAAGATGAAGCCGCTCCAGACCAGCAGCACCGTCATCGGCGCGAAGCCGTTCGGCTGGCGCGGCATGCGCCATGCATGGCGCAGGCTCTGCACGGCGACCGACAGCCACGGCAGGAAGCCCACCAGCAGCACGCCGACGAAATAGTAGACCGGGCCCGGCCGGTTCTGCTCGGGCGTCAGGTAGCGGCGGAACTGCTGGACCACGAAGAAGAAGTTGAAGAATTCGGGGTTGCGCTGCTGGACCAGCACGAACCACGGCGCGACGATCGCGAAGAAGATCACGATGCCGCTCACCAGGTACAGGCGCCGCCAGAGCGCCCAGTCGCGCGCAATCAGCGTGTAGAGCACCAGCACCGCGCCGGGCAGGATCACGCCGACCAGCCCCTTGGACAGCACCGCGAGCGCCATCGAGGCCCAGCACAGCCACATCCAGCCGCGCGTGGCGCGCACCGTCAGGCCCGGGCGCTGCGCCAGCAGCAGCGCGCAGAGCGTGACGGCCATCCAGAACGACAGGCCCATGTCGAGCGTGTTGAAGTGGCCCATCAGGTTCCAGTACGGCGACGCGGCGAGCACCACCGCCGCGCAGAAGCCGGCCAGCGGATTGAACACGCGCGCCCCGGTATAGCCGACCAGCAGCACGCCGGCGAAGCTCGCGAGCGCGGTGTAGAGCCGTGCTTGCCACTCGCCGATTCCGAACCAGGCGAACGTCAGCGCGTTCAGCCAGGTCTGCAGCGGCGGTTTTTCGAAATACTTGTAGCCGTTGTAGCGCGGCGTGATCCAGTCGCCGGTCACGAACATCTCGCGCGCCATTTCGGCGTAGCGGCCCTCATCGCTGGGGATCAGGTGGCGCAGCCCGAGCGGGCCGAACCAGATCGCGGCGAACGCTAGCAGGATCAGGAAAAGTACGGCACGGTTGAGCGGTAGCCTCGATGGCGTATCGTTCATGAGTCGGTCAGCCTGTCAGACAACGGAAATCGGAATCGGCAAGAGCGGCGCGGCCCGAAGGCCACGCAGCCATCATTGGCAGCGGGCGGCCGCGTTGCCGGATTGGTCACGCATCGCGCGACCTCGCTCGCTTGACGACGGTTCGCGCGGCGGGTCGGGCCGCTCAGCCCGCGCGCTCGATCAGCAGCACGGCAGCCACCTTGCGGCCCTCGGCCATCAGGATGTTGTAGGTGCGGCAGGCGGCCTGGAAGTCCATCGTCTCCACGCCGATCCGGCGCGCCGTCAGCGCGGCGGTCAGGCGCGGGTGCGGAAAGCGCAGCCTCGCGCCGCTGCCGAAGATCACCACTTCCGGGGCCGGATCGAGCAGCATCGTGAAATGTTCGGGCGCGAGCGCCTCGAACGAGGCCACGGGCCATGGCGCCACCGGGGCGCCCGGCAGCACGATCACGCTGTGTTCGTGGCGTGCCAGGTTGATGTCGACATAATCGGGGCCGTAGCCGGTGACGGTATTGAGCGCGTCGCTCGGGTCCTGATGTAGTTTCAAATCGTTGTCCGCGGTGTCGGGAAGGCCGCTCCGGCCGGGCGCCCGGCCTGCCTGCCGGGGTGCCCGGCGGCGGCAGCCGCGGCCGGGCGGGCCCGGCCCGGACGGGGCCGCCGCCGGCCGGCTGGCCGGCGTGGCGCATTGCGAAAGCGGGTGAAAATCCGCTAAATTATAGCTTTTCCGTCGCCCCCGGGCGGCATTTGCGTCGCGCGTCGCCACAAGCCGCGTCCGGCCTCGCTCCCGACCGTCTCCTAGACAGCGCGCACCGACCGGCCGCTCTCCAGTTTCGACTCCCATCCTCCAGCTTCGCAGGCCTAGCCCAGGAACGTGCCCGCCGTGAAACCGATTCAGAAATCCAACAAGCTGCTCAACGTGTGCTATGACATTCGCGGCCCGGTGCTCGAGCACGCGAAGCGCCTCGAGGAAGAAGGCCACAAGATCATCAAGCTGAACATCGGCAACCTGGCGCCGTTCGGCTTCGAGGCCCCCGACGAGATCATCCAGGACATGATCCGCAACCTGCCGGCGTCCTCGGGCTACTCGGATTCGAAGGGCGTGTTCTCGGCGCGCAAGGCGGTGATGCACTACACGCAGCAAAAGGGCGTGAAGGGCGTCGAGCTCGACGACATCTACATCGGCAACGGCGCCTCGGAACTGATCGTGATGGCCACCCAGGCGCTCCTGAACGACGGCGACGAGGTGCTGCTGCCGGCACCCGACTACCCGCTCTGGACCGCGGCCGTGAGCCTGTCGGGCGGCACGCCCGTCCACTACGTCTGCGACGAGTCGAACCGCTGGATGCCCGATCCCGACGACATTCGCCGCAAGATCACGCCGAACACCAAGGCGCTCGTCGTGATCAACCCGAACAATCCCACCGGCGCGCTCTATTCGGACGAACTGCTGGGCGAGCTGATCGCGATCGCACGCGAGCACGGCCTCGTGATCTTCGCCGACGAGGTCTACGACAAGATCCTCTACGACGGCAAGACCCACACCGCGCTCGCCTCGCTGGCCGAGGACGTGATCACGGTCACCTTCAACAGCCTCTCGAAGAGCTACCGCTCGTGCGGCTACCGCGCCGGCTGGATGTTCGTGGCCGGCCTGACGGGCGAGAACCGCCGCCGCGCGAAGGATTACCTGGAGGGGCTCGGGATCCTCTCGTCGATGCGCCTGTGCGCCAACGTGCCGGGCCAGTTCGCGATCCAGACGGCGCTCGGCGGCTACCAGAGCATCAACGAGCTGCTGGTGCCGAGCGGGCGCCTGTACCGCCAGCGCGAGCTCGCCTACGACATGCTGACGGCGATTCCCGGCGTCACCTGCGTGAAGCCGGACGCCGCGCTCTACATGTTCCCGCGGCTCGATCCGAAGCTCTACCCGATCCAGAACGATCAGCAGTTCATTCTCGATCTGCTGCTCAAGGAGCGCGTGCTGCTGGTGCAGGGCACCGGGTTCAACTGGCCGACGCCCGACCATTTCCGGGTGGTGTTCCTGCCGAACGTCGACGACCTGGCCGATTCGATCAACCGGATCGCGCGCTTCCTAGACGGCTACCGCAAGCAGCACGCGGCCTGAGCCGCCCGCCATCGCCTTCCTATCCACTCCAAATATTCCAGACGACACGCAGCATGGAACCGATCAAAGTCGCCCTGTTGGGCTTCGGCACCGTCGGCGGCGGCACCTTCGAGGTGCTGCGCCGCAACCAGGAAGAAATCAAACGGCGCGCCGGCCGGGGCATCGTGGTCACGCGCATCGCGGTCCGTAATCCGGCGAAGGTGCAGGCCGCGCTCGGCGAGCGCGCCGGCATCGAGGTCAGCACCGATTTCCACGCGGCGGTGGACGATCCCGCGATTTCGATCGTCGCCGAGATGATCGGCGGCACCGGCATCGCGCGCGAGCTGGCGCTGCGCGCGATCGCCAACGGCAAGCACGTGGTGACCGCCAACAAGGCGCTGCTCGCCGTGCATGGCAGCGAGATCTTCGCGGCCGCGCGCGAGAAGGGCGTGATGGTGGCGTTCGAGGCGGCCGTGGCGGGCGGCATCCCGATCATCAAGGCGCTGCGCGAGGGCCTCACGGCCAACCGCATCCAGTACATCGCCGGCATCATCAACGGCACCACCAACTACATCCTGTCCGAGATGCGCGAGCGCGGCCTCGACTTCGCGACGGCGCTGGCGGGCGCGCAGGCGCTCGGCTACGCCGAGGCGGACCCGACCTTCGACATCGAGGGCGTGGACGCGGCGCACAAGGCCACCATCATGAGCGCGATCGCGTTCGGCGTGCCGGTGCAGTTCGAGCGCGCCTACGTGGAGGGCATCAGCAAGCTGGCCGCCACCGACATCCGCTATGCCGAGGAGCTCGGCTACCGCATCAAGCTGCTGGGCATCGCGCGCCGCGCCGAGGCCGGCATCGAACTGCGGGTGCACCCGACGCTGGTGCCCGAGAAGCGCCTGCTCGCCAACGTCGAGGGGGCGATGAACGCGGTGGTGGTGCATGGCGACGCGGTCGGCACGACGCTCTATTACGGCAAGGGCGCGGGCGCCGAGCCCACCGCCTCGGCCGTGGTCGCCGACCTAGTGGACGTCACGCGCCTGCACACGGCCGACCCCGAGCACCGCGTGCCGCACCTCGCCTTCCAGCCGGAAAGTCTGTCGAACACGCCGATCCTGCCGATCGAGGACGTCACCAGCGGCTATTACCTGCGCCTGCGGGTGGCCGACGAGACCGGCGTGATGGCCGACATCACGCGCATCCTCGCCGAATCGGGCATCTCGATCGACGCGCTGCTGCAGAAGGAGTCGGACCAGATCGACGGTGGCGCCGACGAAACCGACATCATCCTGATCACGCACGTGACGGTCGAGCGCAACGTGAACGCCGCGATCGCGCGTATCGAGGCGCTCTCCACGGTGCGCTCGCAGGTCACGAAGCTGCGCATGGAAGCGCTAAACTGAGGACGACATGAATTACATTTCGACGCGCGGCGCCGGCATCGGCGAGCACCATACGTTTTCTGACATCCTGCTCGGCGGCCTGGCGAAGGACGGCGGGCTCTACCTGCCCGCCGAGTACCCGCGCGTGAGCGCGGCTGAGCTCGCACGCTGGCGCGCGCTGCCGTATGCCGACCTCGCTTTCGAGGTGCTCTCGAAGTTCAGCGACGACATCCCCGCCGACGAGCTGCGCGCGCTCACGCGCCGTACCTACCGCGCCGAGGTCTACGCCAACACGCGGCATGGCGAGAACGCGGCCGACATCACGCCGATCAAGCCGCTCGGTACCGAGGGCGGCGCGCCGATCTCGCTGCTCGAACTGTCCAACGGGCCGACGCTCGCGTTCAAGGACATGGCGATGCAGCTGCTCGGCAACCTGTTCGAGGCCACGCTCGCCAAGCACGGCGAGACGCTGAACATCCTCGGCGCGACTTCGGGCGACACCGGCAGCGCGGCCGAGTATGCGATGCGCGGCAAGGTCGGCGTGCGCGTGTTCATGCTCTCGCCGCACGGCAAGATGAGCGCGTTCCAGCGCGCGCAGATGTACAGCCTGCAGGACCCGAACATCTTCAACCTCGCCGTCGAGGGCGTGTTCGACGACGCGCAGGACATCGTCAAGGCGGTCTCGAACGACCACGCCTTCAAGGCGCGGCACAAGATCGGCACGGTCAACTCGATCAACTGGGCCCGCGTGGTCGCGCAGGTCGTCTACTACTTCAAGGGCTACTTCGCGGCCACCACGAGCAACGAGCAGCGCGTCTCGTTTACGGTGCCGTCGGGCAACTTCGGCAACGTCTGCGCCGGCCACATCGCGCGCATGATGGGCCTGCCGATCGAGAAGCTGGTGGTGGCGACCAACGAGAACGACGTGCTCGACGAGTTCTTCCGCACCGGCCGCTACCGCGTGCGCGGCGCCGCGCAGACCTATCACACGAGCAGCCCGAGCATGGACATCTCGAAGGCGTCGAACTTCGAGCGCTTCGTGTTCGACCTGCTCGGCCGCGACCCGGCACGCGTGCTGCAGCTGTTTCGCGACGTCGAGGAGAAGGGCGGCTTCGATCTGGCGGCGAGCGGCGACTTCGCGCGCGTGGCCGAGTTCGGCTTCGTGTCGGGGCGCAGCACGCACGAGGACCGTCTCGCGACCATCCGCGACGTCTACCAGCGCTACGCGACGATGATCGACACGCACACGGCCGACGGCGTGAAGGTCGCGCGCGAACACCTGCAGCCGGGCGTGCCGATGGTCGTGCTGGAGACGGCGCAGCCGATCAAGTTCGGCGAGACGATTCGCGAGGCGCTCGGCCGCGAGGCGGAGCGCCCGGCAGGGTTCGAGGGCATCGAGGCGCTGCCGCAGCGCTTCGAGGTCGTGCAGGCCGACGTGCAGCAGGTGAAGGACTTCATCGTCGCGCATACGGGCGGCTGAGTCCGCGCGAGCCCGTCCCGGCGCTGCGCGCCGGCCGGATCACGGCCGCGACCGGGCAGGGCTTCCGGCGCGGCCGTGCCGTTTGCGGCCGCTGCGGCCCGCGCGCACCGGCCCGTCATGCCCTCATCAAGCTCGTGCTCGGCAGCCGATCGCCCGCGTCCGCGGCGCGCTCGTTACAATAACGGTTTCGCCGCTCTGCCCACGCTTCCACCGCGATGTCCACCCCCGCATCCCAGGCGCCGCGCGCGCCGCTGCTGTCGACCGCCGAGGCGCTCGCCGCGCTGCTCGGCGCCGCCGCGCCGCTCGCGCAGACCGAAACCGTGCCGACGCTCGACGCGCTCGGCCGCGTGCTGGCCGTCGACGTGGTGTCGCCGCTCGACGTGCCGCCGATGGCGATCAGCGCGATGGACGGCTACGCGGTGCGCGTCGCCGACCTGACCCAGGGCACGCGCCGGCTGCCCGTCTCGCAGCGGATTCCCGCCGGTCACGCGGCCGCGCCGCTGGCGGCCGGCACCGCCGCGCGCATCTTCACCGGCGCGCCGCTGCCGCCCGGCGCCGATGCCGTGGTGATGCAGGAGCAGGCCGAGGCCGCGGGCGAGGCGGTCGACATCCTGCATACGCCGAAGGCCGGTGAATGGATCACGGCGCAGGGCGCCGACATCCGGCGCGGCACGGTGATCCTGCCGGCCGGCACGCGGCTCGCGCCGCAGGCGCTCGGCCTGGCCGCCTCGGTCGGCTGCGCGCATCTGACGGTGCGGCGCCGCGTGAAGGTGGCGGTGTTCTTTACCGGCGACGAGCTGACCATGCCGGGCGAGCCGCTCGCGCCGGGCGCGATCTACAACTCGAACCGCTTCACGCTGCGCGGGCTGCTCGAACGCTTCGGCTGCGAGGTCAGCGATTTCGGCATCGTGCCCGACTCGCTCGACGCGACACGCGCCACGCTGCGCGAGGCCGCGCGGGATCACGACCTGATCGTGACGAGCGGCGGCGTGTCGGTGGGCGAGGAGGACCACGTGAAGCCGGCCGTCGAGGCCGAGGGGCGCCTCACGCTCTGGCAGATCGCGATGAAGCCGGGCAAGCCGCTCGCCCATGGCGCCGTGCGGCGTGGGGCGGGCAATGGCGCGGATGGCGGCGGGAGCGCCGGCGAGGCGCATTTCATTGGCCTGCCCGGCAACCCGGTATCGAGCTTCGTCACCTTCCTGCTGTTCGTGCGGCCGTTCCTGCTGCGGCTCGCGGGCGCCGCCCAGGTCGCGCCGCGCGCGCTGTCGCTGCGCGCCGATTTCACGCTCGCCAAGGGGGACCGGCGCAACGAGTTCCTGCGCGCGCGCGTCAACGAGGCGGGTGGCCTCGACCTCTACCCGAACCAGAGCTCGGCGGTGTTGACCTCGACCGTCTGGGGCGACGGCCTGATCGACAACCCGCCCAATCACGCGATCAGCGCCGGCGAGACGGTGCGGTTCCTTCCCTTTTCCGACCTGCTCGGCTGAGGCCGGGCACGCAACATCGATGAAGATCGAACTGAAATTCTTTGCGAGCGTGCGCGAGGCGCTCGGCGTGGCAAGCGAATCCGTGACGGTGCCGGACGGCATCGCCACCGTGGGCGACGTGCGCGCCTGGCTGCGCACGCGCGGCGGCGCCTGGGCCGAAACGCTGGCCGACGGCCGCGCGCTGCGCATGGCCTGCAATCATGTGATGACCGACGCGGATACGCGCCTTACCGACGGCTGCGAAGTCGCGTTCTTTCCGCCGGTGACGGGCGGCTGAGGAGGCGCGATGGCCACGATCCGGGTGCAGACCGACGATTTCGAGGTGGGCGCGGAGCTGGCCGCGCTGCGCGCGCGCAATCCGCGCATCGGCGCGGTGGCCTGCTTCATCGGCACGGTGCGCGACCTCAACGAGGGCGATTCGGTCGCCGCGCTCGAACTCGAGCACTATCCGGGCATGACCGAGAAGGCGCTCGAGGCGATCGCGGCCGACGCGATCGCGCGCTGGCCCGGCATCGACGTGACGATCGTGCATCGCGTCGGCCGGCTGCTGCCGCTCGACCAGATCGTGCTGGTGGCGACGGTGTCCGCTCATCGCGGCGAGGCCTTCGCCTCCTGCGAGTTCGTGATGGACTACCTGAAGACGCAGGCGCCGTTCTGGAAGAAGGAGACCACCCCGGCCGGCGAGCGCTGGGTCGACGCGCGCAGCAGCGACGATGCCGCGCTCGCGCGCTGGGGCCTCGCCTCCGGCAACGCGCGCTGAGCGGCGCGCCTCCGGCCTCGCCGCGGCCTCCCGCCCCGAGTCTTGTCTCGAGTCCTGCCCCGATTTCCGCCGCCACCGCGTTGTCATCCATGACCGATTCTTCCACCGGCGCCATCCGCCTGGTGCCGCTGCCCGGCGCCGCCGGGCTGTCTGCCCCGCAACGCAGCTTCAACACGCTGACCAAGCAGGTGGCCGCGCGGCGTGCGCGGCTGCGCGCCTGGGAGGCCGTCTGGCCGGCTTTCCAGCAGCGCTACCTGGACGAATGGGTGCCGCTCGCGCGCGCGGCCACCGGGCACGAGGCCGAACTGGTGCGCCGGCTCGATGTCGCGTTCGACATGAAGGGGCTGACCAAGGCCGAGCGCGCGCTGGTGTCGGAGCTGGTCGTGGCCTTCGCGCGCCCGCTGCTCGACGGCGACGCGGCAGACGGCCTGCACGAGATCCACGCGCGCCATCAGCGGTCGCGACGCGGCGGCGAGGCGGCCGGCGCGGCGCCGCCGCATGGGCGTGACCGCAAGCGCGCCGGCACGGCTGACGATGATGCGGCGCCGGCGCGTTCCGAGGCGCCGGCCGCCGCAGCAGAGGACGAATCGGACGAGGCGATGATGCGTCACATCCAGGCCGAACTCGACGCGCAGGAGGCGCGCGCGGCCGCCGAGGCCGCAGCCCGCGACGCGGGACGCAGCCAGCGTCGGCGCGCCTCGAGGCGCAAGTCGGCCGACGCGGCGGCCGCGGACGATCCGGCGGCGCAGGATGGCCCCGACGATGCCGAGCGCGCCGCGGCCGAGGCCGTGCCCGAACTGCCGCCGGTGCAGATCAGCCGCTCGCTGCGCGAGCTGTACCGGCGCCTGGCCAGCGCACTGCATCCCGACCGCGAGACCGACCCCGACGAGCACGCGCGCAAGACCGACCTGATGCAGCGGCTCAATCGCGCCTACGACAGGCAGGACCTGCTGCAACTGCTCGAACTCGAGCGCGACCTGAATCCGGCCGGCGCGGACCGGCTCGCGGGCGCCGGCGACGAGCTGTTGCAGCATTACAACGGCATCCTGAAGGCACAACTCGGCGCGCTCGATCGCGAACTGCACCGCGTCGAGTCCGATTTCCGCCACGGCTACGGGATCGGTGCGTCGGCCATCCTGGCGCCGGACACGGCGCTGCGCACGCTGGGCGCCGACATCGCCGCGCTGCGGCGAGCGGTGGCGCAGCGCGAGCGCGATCTGCAGGCGTTTCGCGATCTCGGCTCGCTGAAGGACTGGCTCCGCGGCTTCGAGGCCTGAGCCGGCCGCGCGGGTGGCAGGACGGCGCGGCCGGCGGCGCCGGGGGCTGCGCCCTTACGCGTCCGTGTCGTGGCCACCGCGGCCGATGATCTTGGCCGGAAACGGCTCGCCGCGCGGGCGCGCCGGATGGGCGTCGTCACCGTCGCGCGGGCGTTTCGGCGCGATCGCGTCGAGCAGCGCCTGCTGCTCGGCTGGAATCCGGTAGTCCCAGCCGAAATGGCTCAGTTGCAGGCTCTGCGCGATCCGCAGCGCGGGCTCCATGAAGCGCACCGCCGCGGCCGGCGCGTAGCGCGCCGTCACGGTCTGCAGGAACAGCGTCAGCCAGCGGCTGAAGTGGGCGGGTTCGAGACCGTCGAGCGGCTGGTGCTTGGCCTGCACGTTGCCGCGATAGTCCTTGGTGCCGAGCACGAGGCTCGACCAGAAGGTCACCATCTTCGGCAGATGCTGGTCCCAGCGGCCGTCCAGTTTCGCGGCGAACACGGGGCCGAGCAGCGGGTCGGCGCGCACGCGTTCGTAGAACGCGTCGACGAGCGCGGCGATGTTCTCGACGGTCGGTTCCGCGGCGCGCGACGCCGCATCGATTCGATGATTCGGGGCCGGAGCGTTGGCCTGGGTATGAGAGGTCGTCATCGTGGCAAAGTGCGGTGGCCGACCACACCGGCGATTTTGTCGCACAATGTTGCAGGGCCATCCACCAATAAAGTGCTTCCAGGGCGCATATTATCCGCAATCCTGACGGACGGGGCCGCGTGCCGGGCGCGCGGGCCCGTCGGGCATTCCAACGACACGATTTCGCTCATGAGACTGACCGATTACACCGACTATTCGCTGCGCGTGATGCTGTTCCTGGCGGTGCGCGGCGAGGGCCTGTCGACGATCCAGGAGATTTCGGACGCCTACGGCATTTCCAAGAACC
This sequence comes from Burkholderia glumae LMG 2196 = ATCC 33617, assembly GCF_000960995.1. Lineage (NCBI taxonomy): Bacteria > Pseudomonadati > Pseudomonadota > Betaproteobacteria > Burkholderiales > Burkholderiaceae > Burkholderia > Burkholderia glumae. The sequence goes on from NZ_CP009435.1 coordinate 2,614,037, forward strand.
ACCTGATGAAGGTCGTGCAGCGGCTCGGCGAACTGGGCTGGGTGGAGACCGTGCGCGGGCGCAACGGCGGACTACGGATGAATCCGGCCTCGGCGACGCTGACGGTGGGCGAGGTGGTGCGCGCGGGCGAGAGCGACTTCGCGCTGGTCGGCTGCTTCGGCGGGGAGGGCGAGGCGATTGCGCATCGCGGCTGCGTGATCGAGCCGCATTGCCGGCTGAAGGGCGTGCTGGCCGCGGCGCGCGACGCGTTTTTCGCCGAACTCGATCGCCATACGATCGCCGACCTGACGCATCCGGGCGCCCAGCTCGCCAGGGCGCTCGGCATCGTGCCGATCCTGGTCGAGCCGGTCTGAGCCGCGGCGCCGCCGCGGCTGGCGACATGGGCCGCGAGTGTGCCGCTCGGCGCCGCGCCCAGGTCGCGCCCGAACCGCGCCTGAACCGCGCTTGGGCTGCCTCGGCGCGCCGCGAGGCCGCCGCCGCGGCCGCCATCCTCGTGATGCCTGCCGTCGCGGGCACGCCGTGACGCGCTCCGCGGCTCGACCGGCGCCAGCACCCGCGCTCCCCCGCCGGTGCCTGGCCCGCGGTCTTCCCCTGCCGGACGGCCGTGCCCGCCATGCCGCTGCTGGGCGCCTCGCCCTCCATGCTTCGCGAAGCCTTGCCAGGGCCGCAGGGCCGCCCGCGCGAGCGCGGCACACATCTTGCCTTTCGCTCGCTTGAAAGCCGGATAACCATCCTCATATTGGTGCTATTCGCAAATTGGAGGTCTCTTCATGAGAATCGACAAGCTCACCACCAAATTCCAGGAAGCTCTCGCCGACGCGCAGAGCCTCGCTGCCGGCCACGACAATCAATACATCGAACCGGTCCACGTGCTGGCCGCGCTGATCGGCCAGCAGGACGGCTCGGCGCGTTCGCTGATGTCGCGCACGGGCGTCCACGTGCAGGCGCTGCAGGGCGCGCTCAACGAGGCGATCTCGCGCCTGCCGCAGGTGACCGGCACGGGCGGCGACATCCAGGTCGGCCGCGAGTTGGCCGGCCTGCTTAACCAGGCTGACAAGGAAGCGCAGAAGCTCAACGACAGCTTCATCGCGAGCGAGATGTTCCTGCTCGCGGTGGCCGACGACCGCGGCGACGCGGGCAAGCTCGCGCGCCAGCACGGCCTCACGCGCAAGTCGCTCGAATCGGCGATCGCGGCCGTGCGCGGCGGCTCGCAAGTGCATAGCGCCGACGCCGAGAGCCAGCGCGAGGCACTCAAGAAGTACACCGTCGACCTGACCGAGCGTGCGCGCTCGGGCAAGCTCGACCCCGTGATCGGCCGCGACGACGAGATTCGCCGCTCGATCCAGATCCTGCAGCGCCGCACCAAGAACAATCCCGTGCTGATCGGCGAGCCGGGGGTAGGCAAGACCGCGATCGTCGAGGGACTCGCGCAGCGCATCGTCAACGGGGAGGTGCCCGAGACGCTGAAGAACAAGCGCGTGCTGTCGCTCGACATGGCGGCGCTCCTGGCCGGCGCGAAGTACCGCGGCGAGTTCGAGGAGCGCCTGAAGGCCGTGCTCAACGACATCGCCAAGGACGAGGGCCGCACCATCGTGTTCATCGACGAGATCCACACGATGGTCGGTGCGGGCAAGGCCGAGGGCGCGATGGATGCCGGCAACATGCTCAAGCCCGCGCTGTCGCGCGGCGAGCTGCACTGCATCGGCGCGACCACGCTCGACGAGTACCGCAAGTACATCGAAAAGGACGCCGCGCTCGAGCGCCGCTTCCAGAAGGTGATCGTCGACGAGCCGAGCGTCGAGGCGACCATCGCGATCCTGCGCGGCCTGCAGGAGAAATACGAACTGCACCATGGCGTGGACATCACCGATCCGGCGATCGTCGCGGCCGCCGAGCTGTCGCACCGCTATATCACCGACCGCTTCCTGCCCGACAAGGCGATCGACCTGATCGACGAGGCCGCCTCGAAGATCAAGATGGAAATCGATTCGAAGCCCGAATCGATGGATCGCCTCGACCGGCGTCTGATCCAGCTGAAGATCGAGCGCGAGGCCGTGAAGAAGGAGCAGGACGAAGCATCGCAGAAGCGCCTGCAGCTGATCGAGGAAGAGATCGAGCGGCTCGGCCGCGAGTACGCGGACCTGGAAGAGATCTGGACCGCGGAGAAGGCCGCCGTGCAGGGCAGCGCGCAGCTGAAGGAAGACATCGACCGGGTACGCGCGGACATCGCGCGCTTGCAGCGCGAGGGCAAGCTCGAGAAGGTGGCCGAGCTGCAATACGGCAAGCTGCCGCAACTCGAGGCGCAGCTCAAGCAGGTCACGCAGGCCGAGGAGCAGAACGAGCAGAATCCGTCGCGGCCGCGCCTGTTGCGCACCCAGGTGGGCGCCGAGGAGATCGCGGAAGTCGTGTCGCGCGCGACCGGCATCCCGGTGTCGCGGATGATGCAGGGCGAGCGCGAGAAGCTGCTGCACATCGAGGAGAAGCTGCATGAGCGCGTGATCGGCCAGGAAGAGGCGATCGACGCGGTGGCCGATGCGATCCGCCGCTCGCGCGCCGGGCTGTCCGATCCGAACCGCCCCTACGGCTCGTTCCTGTTTCTCGGCCCGACGGGTGTGGGCAAGACCGAGGTCTGCAAGGCGCTGGCCGGCTTCCTGTTCGATTCGGAGGATCACCTGATCCGCATCGACATGAGCGAATTCATGGAGAAGCACAGCGTGGCGCGGCTGATCGGCGCGCCGCCGGGCTATGTCGGCTACGAGGAAGGCGGCTATCTGACCGAAGCCGTGCGCCGCAAGCCGTACAGCGTGATCCTGCTCGACGAGATCGAGAAGGCGCACCCGGACGTGTTCAACGTGCTGCTGCAAGTGCTCGACGACGGCCGCATGACGGATGGGCAGGGCCGCACGGTAGACTTCAAGAACACCGTGATCGTGATGACCTCGAACCTCGGTTCGCAGGTGATCCAGTCGATGGCCGGCTCGCCTCAGGAGGCCGTGAAGGATGCCGTATGGGAAGAGGTGAAGCTGCACTTCCGGCCCGAATTCCTGAACCGGATCGACGACGTCGTGGTGTTCCATGCGCTCGATCGCGCCAACATCCAGGCGATCGCGAAGATCCAGCTCGCGCGCCTGCATGACCGGCTCGCCAAGCTCGACATGCAGCTCGACGTGTCCGACGCGGCGCTCGACCAGATCGGCAAGGTCGGCTACGACCCGCTGTTCGGCGCGCGGCCGTTGAAGCGCGCGATCCAGCAGGAGATCGAGAATCCGGTCGCGAAGCTGATCCTCGCCGGGCGTTTCGGGCCGAAGGACGTGATTCCGGTGGACGTGCAGGACGGCAAGTTCGTGTTCGACCGCGTGGTCCACTGAACCGGGCTCCGGCGCGCGGCTGCCGTGCCCGTGAAAAACCCCGCCTTGGCGGGGTTTTTCCTTTTCCGGGGCCGGCAATGAGGCAATGGGACCACGTGCTGCGGCCCGGCTGTCTTGCGGCTCCCCGGCCTTAGGCCGGCTTGCTGCCGAACAGCCCGGCCAACTGCGACAGCGTGCCGAGCAGGCTCGAGGTATCGACCTGGCCGTCGGCCGGCACCTCGCCGTTCGGCGTGGCATGGTTCACCGCGTGCGGCAGCACTTGCGCGAGGATGCTCGAGGCCTGCGCCGGATCGAGGCCGACCTTGCTGGCGATTGCCGTGATCGCGTCGGTGCCGAGCACGTTATGCAGCGTGTCGGGCGAGATCGGCTGATTCTCGCCGTTGCCGACCCACGAGCCGATGATCTCGCCCGCGCCGCCCTGGCGGAACTTCTCGATCAGGCCGTTCAGGCCGCCGGGCTGGTTGTTGATGAATTCGAGCGCCACGGCGAGCAGGGCGTTCTGGTTGCCGCCGTTCTCGCCGCCGAGTACGCCACCCACGATGTCGAGCAGACCCATGATGATTCTCCGATGAATGATGCCGGTTTTCCGGGCCGGCGCCGTGCGGCGCCGGCCGATGCGGGAGCCCGCCGCGCCCGCGCGAGCCGCGGCGTGGCGGCCGTGCCGCTCAGCTGGCCGAGGCCCCCGTCGCGGCCGAGGCGGCCTGATTCTTCTTTGCCTTGCGCGGGTTCTTCGCCTTCGGCGCCGGGCCTGCGGCCACGGGCGTCGAGACTGCCGATGCGCCGGCCGCTGCCGCCTTGTCCTGCTGCTTGGCGGCGCGCTTGCCTCGGGCCGATTGGGTGGGCGCGTTGTTGGCCCCGTTGCGGGCCGCGCCGGCGGCCGATGCCGGGGCCGCGGCGGTGGCGACCGGTGCCGTCGTGGCCGTCGAGGTCGGTGCGGCGGTCGGGGCCGGGGCGCCGGTGGCCGCCTGGGTCCTGGGCCCACGCGAGCCGGCCGCCGGGGCCGCCTGCGCGCCGGTCGGCGGTGCCGTCGAGCCGCCGATCGTCAGGCCCGCCGCCTCGAGGTTCGCGACCGACTTCTGGCCGAGTCCCTTCACGCGGTTCGCGAGATCGTCCGCGCTCTTGAACGGGCCGTTTTTCGTCCGCTCGTCGATGATCGCCTTCGATTTCACCGGCCCCAGGCCCTTCACCGATTCGAGTGCCGCCTGATCGGCGGTGTTGACCTCCACGGCGGCCGCGAAGCTGGCCGTGAGTGACAGCGACAGTGCGACGAGCAGCATCAGCAGCGTCTTCAGCATGTTCTGCATGACAAGGACTCCCCAGTTGAGCGGTCGAACCGCTGTTGGAACGCGCCGACGATCACGCAAGGCGGGCTGCCGTCAGGTCGCAATCCGGCCTGGCACCCGGGCCTGCTATTTTCGAGACGGCGCGGGCAGTGTTGCGCATTGGGGCGCCGGCTGTAAAGGGGGGACGCGGCCGGGGATGGCGGTTTTGACGATGTTTGACGCCCGATGGCCCGGGGCCGGGGCAGCAAGGGCGGCGTCGGCAAGGCGTGCGCATGCCGCCCCGGTGGCCGCGTCGCGCCCGCGGCAGCGGCGGATCGACGGGCGGCTTCGCCGGGCGTGCGGGGGCGCGGCACCAGCGCCCGTCGCGCGGCGCGTCAGCGGCGATGGGGGGCACGATGCCGAGCCGGGCGATCCGTCGATAGAGCGTCGCGCGCGAGATGCCGAGCGCCGCGGCGGCCGCGTTCGGGTGCCAGCGATGCGCGTTCAGCACGGCGACGATGCGCGCGCGTTCGTCGTCCGCGCCATGGCGTGCGTCGCCGGCCGGCGGCACCAGCGCGGCAGCGAGATCGGCCGGCAGATGGCGCAGCCCCACGCGCGTGCCGTCGCAGACGGCGCAGGCATGGCGCAGCGTGTGCCGCAGCTGTCGCAGGTTGCCCGGCCAGGCCAAGCGGCCGAGCGCCTCGGCCAGCGCCGGATCGAGCGTCATCAGATGGCCCGCGGCCTGCGCCTCGCCGGCGAACACGGTGCGGATCGGATCGCCCAGATCCGCGCGCTCGCGCAGCGGCGGCAGCGTGAACTGGGCTCCGCCGAGCCGGTAGGACAGATCCTCGCAAAACGTCTGTCGCGCGACCCGCTCGGCGAGACGCCCCCGGCGCGGCGGCCGGCGACGTCAACCGGCTGATCGACGCGTTCCTCGACGGCTGAGGCGCCGGGGCGCGGGCGCTCGGCCTAGGGCGCGCGGTGCAGCCAGCGCCGGCTGATGTGGTTCAGATAGACGACGAGCGCCGCGCCCGCGATCAGCAGGCTCGCGAAGTTCGCGAACCAGAAGCCGCGTGCGCCGGTGAACGCGGCCGGCGCCCAGCCGCCGATGTCGAAGCCGAGCAGATAGCCGCCGCCCACGCCGACGCCCCACAGCGCGACGGCGTAGATCACGGTCGGCACGACCGCGACCTTGTAGGCGCGCAGCACGAACGCGGTGGTGACCTGGACGGCATCCACGCAGTGGTAGAAGGCGACGATCGTCACGAGCGGCAGCGCGGCCGCGACCACGGCCGGGTTCGGCGTGTAGGCGCCGATGATCCAGTGGCGCAGCGCAAGCACCACGCAGGCATAGCCGAGCGCGGTGAGCGCCGCGAAGCTCACGCCATGCCGCGCCAGCAGCCGCGCCTCGTCGGGGCGGCCGGCGCCGAGCGCGCGCGCAACCAGCGTCGAGGCCGCGATGCCGATCGACAGCGGCGTCATGTACAGCACCGCGCCGACGTTGCCGGCGATCTGATGGCCGGCCAGCACGGTGGTGCCGAAGTGCGAGATGAACAGCGCCATGAACGTGTACGACGTGACCTCGATCAGGTACGACAGGCCCATCGGCAGCCCGAGCTTGAGCAGCGCCTTCTGGCGTTCCCAGGTTGGCGTGCAAAAGCGCGCGAAGATGCCCAGCGGGGCGAACACGTCGAGCCGCGCAACCAGCGTGAAGCCGATCAGCGCGAGTGCCCAGTTGATCAGCGTGCTGGCCAGCCCGCAGCCGGGGCCGCCGAGCGCCGGCACGCCGAGCCCGCCGAAGATGAACCAGACGTTGAGCGGGATCTTCAGCGCGAGCGCGCCGAGCTGCAGGATCATCGCGAGCCGCGGCTTGCCGGCGGCGTTGGTCAGCGCGTTGTAGATGCGGAACATCAGGCTCGCGGGCAGCCCGAACGCGAGGATGCGCAGGTAGTCGACGGTGCGGTCGTGCAGTTGCGGCGGCGCGTGCGCGGCGCGCAGTATCAGCTCCGGGAAGTGCAGCAGCAGGAAGCCCGGCACGGCGAGCATCAGGGCCAACCACATCGCCTGGCGCACTTCCTCGCCGATTTCCTGGAAGCGGCGTGCGCCGTAGAGCTGGCCCGCGATGGGCTGCAGCGCCGAGAGGATGCCGGTCAGCCCGATGAACACCGACACGTAGATCGACGAGCCGAGCCCGAGCGCGGCCAGATCGAGCGCCGAGTAGCGTCCCACCATCGCGGTGTCGATCACGCCGAACGCGATGATGGCGAGCTGGCCGACCAGCACCGGCCAGGCGAGGCCGGCGATGCGGCGGACGTCGGCGAGCATGGTCAGCCGCGCGCGCCGCGTGGATGGCGTCGTAGCGGCGAGCGGGGCCGCTCGATCCGCTCGTAGAGGCGGAAGCGCTCGTCGCGGTCGGCCGCGCGGCGGCCCTCCCAGACCAGCCGCCAGACGTATTGGGACATCGAGCTCGGATCGCCGTAGTCGGCGGCATCCTGGCGCAGGATCAAGTCGCAGTCGTCGGTGAACGAGAAGTGCATCTTGCCGAAATAGGCGAAGGTCGCGATCTGCGCATCGCCGAGCCGCACCGGCGAGATGCATTCGTAGTCGGCCGGCAGGTGCGCGGCGATCTGCATCGCGACGTCGCGATAGGTGCGGCTGTAGTTCACGAACGGCAGCCACAGCGTCATCAGCAGCACCCACATCAGCGTGGTGCCCGCGCCCGACAGCACCACGCTGCGCCACAGCACCTTCGGCTGCCGCGAGATGCGCCAGCGCACCAGCATGAACCAGCAGGCCGTGGCGATCAGCGCGCAGGCGAACGCGAGCGCGTTGAAATGCGGCACGTAGCCGGGCACGAGGCGGCCCAGGTTGCGCGCGAGCGGATGCGGAAAGCCCGTGATCGAGGCGAGCCAGACCAGCCAGACGAAGCTGCCGAGGATCGTGAAGCTCAATACGGCGAACCAGTCGATCGCGTTGATCGCGCCGCGCTTGAGCGTGGGCAGCGCGAAGCTCGCGAGCACCGCGAGCGGCGGCAGCAGCAGCATGTAGACGCGATTGGTCTGCTGGCTCTGCAGGATCACGAGCGCGACGAGCGGCGCGGCGACGGCGAGCGGAATCGCGATGTGCGGCCGGCGGCGCCAGCCCTTCCAACTGATCCACGCCCAGATCGCGAGCGGCCAGGCAGGCCAGGTGAACAGCGGCAGATTCTTCGCCGCATACTTGAGCACGGCCGTGGGCGGTCCCGAGAAGCGCATCAGGCTGCCGTGCATCCACTGATCGAGGAACCAGGACGCGTCGCCGGGGTAGAGCGTCAGCGCCGCCGCGGGCCACAGCGCGAACAGCACGATCGCGATCGGCAGGCCGACGAGCGCCAGGTGGCGATGGCGCACCTCGGGCGTGACGGCGATCAGCACCGCGGTGCCGAGCACCAGCGCGCCCGTCAGCACCGGATTGCCCGACAGCAGCAACAGGCCGACCGCCGCGCCCCACCAGGCGGCGCCGTGCAGCGGCTTGTCGGTGATCCGCACCAAACCGTAGACCAGCATCGCGATCGAGGCGAACTGCGCAAGCTGCGGCGTGGTTTCGTGGCCGCGCTCGGCCAGGCCGAAGCAGGCGAGCAGCACCAGCAGCGCGCCGTCGGCGAGCGTGCGGCCGTAGTCGCGCGGCTCCGGCTCGCCGCCGAACGCGTACTTGAACGGCTGCACCTCCGCGCGGCGGCCGAGCAGGTAGGCGGTGGACCAGACGAACGCGCAGGCCACGCAGAACAGCACGCAGGTGGCGAGGCGTGACGCATTGCTCGCGTCGAACCACGCGCCGAACGCGCGGATGCCGAGCGCGCCGAGCCAGTAGCCGAGCGGACCGTCGGAGGTGACGAACTTGCCGACCAGGTTCGGCAGCAGCCAGTCGTGCGCGGAGCCGCCCGCCATGGTCCACATCACGCCGAAGCCCGCGGCGTCCTCGTTCTTCCACGGATCGCGCCCGAACAGGCCGAACGCCGCGTAGACGAGGCAGAGCGTGAGCAGCAGCCAGCGCGGCAACGCGCGCGTGGCGGAGGCGGTAAGGCGAACGACGGGCTTCATGCAGATGACTGACTTGTTATGAGGAGGCGCTTGGCCGGCGTCGGCTGGCACGGCCGACTTGCGAGCATCCGGCATTGTAGACGCTGCGCGCGGGCGGTGCCGCAAGCGCGCAGACGAAAAAAGGGCAGCCTGGGCTGCCCTTTTGGTTCGAACCGGCGATGCCGCCGCCGGTATCGCGCGGCGAGCTTACGCCGCCTTGCCGTTGGCGCGCGCGCCGAACTTGTTCTTGAACTTCTCGACACGGCCGGCCGTGTCCATGATCTTCTGCTGGCCCGTGTAGAACGAGTGCGACTCCGACGACACTTCGATCTTGGCGAGCGGGTAGGTCTTGCCGTCGAGTTCGATCGTTTCGCGCGTCTGGATGGTCGAGCGCGTGATGAACTTGAAGCCGTTCGACATGTCCTGGAAGACGACTTCGCGGTAATTCGGATGGATGCCCGGTTTCATGATGTTTCCTGTAATGGAGCGGTAGCCAACCCGCCGCGCGAATCCGTCGAACCGGACGCTGCGCCGTTGCGAGCCACTTGCCTTAGGTCGAAAAACGACGATTATGCCAGAAAATCAGTTGCTTGACGATTTTTTGCACGTCCCATCCGGTTCAGCGGGCGGGCAGCGCCTCCAGCGCGCCGGTGCCGGCCGGATCCTGCCGATAATAGTGCGCGAGCAGCCGGTAAAGCTCCGGAAACTCGGCTTCGAACGGGCCGGGGCGCACGAACAGCGCCTCGCTGCAGATCGCGAAGAATTCGGACGGGTGATTGGCCGCGTAGGGTTCGATCAGCGAGGTGCGTTCGAAGCGCGCCCAGGCGCGATCCGGCACCGCGTCGACGCGGTCGCAGAAGCGGTCATAGGCGTGATCGAACACGTCCGCCCAGCGCGTCGCGTCCAGGTGCGGCGCGTGCAGCCGGCGGAACAGCGGGGGATGGCCGTCCGCCTCGCCGTTGACCATGTCGATCTTGTGCGCGAACTCGTGGATCACGACGTTGTACACGTCGCGGCCGTCGGCCATCTGCACGTCCTCCCACGACAGGATCACCGGACCGCCGCCCGGCAGGGCCTGGCCCACCGCGTCCTGGGTGAACTCGTGTACCACGCCGGCCTCGTCCTCGACGGTGTGGGGAATCAAAAATTCACCCGGATAGACGACCACGCCGCTCCAGCCGCGATAGAGGTCGAGCCCGAGGTTCAGCACCGGCAGGCAGGCCTGCGCGGCGATGTTGACCGTCATGGCATCGGTCAGTTCGAGGCCGTGGGTGGTCGAGAACGATTTTTCGGCGAGCAGGCAACTGGTCATCTCGCGCAGCCGGGCCAGTTCGGCCGCGGGCCGCGCCGCGAGAAACGGCAGCTTGGCGAGCGTGGCGTCCCACAGCGCGTCGGGAATCGGGAACGCGCGCAGCGCGCGGTCGCGGCGGCGGGCGTCGAGCCACCGGGTGAGTCGGGAGAGCATCGATGCGGGAGGGGTGTGACGAGACAGCGCACGGTACCTCAATCGATGGATTTTTGCCAGGCGGCGAACAGGCCGCCGCAGAGCGCGACGCCGGCGATGAACAGGAAGCCGTCCAGCGAAGTCAGGAACGCGGCCTGGCGCCCGATCGTTGCGCTGACCGACGCCAGCGCGAGCGCGTGCGCGTCGCCCGCCGCCTGACCGGCGCCGGCGTAGCCGCGCGCCAGCGCGTCGACGGTCTGCGCGAACGTGGGGTTGAACACGCTCGCCTGCTCGAAAAGCCGTGCGCGGTGCAGCGCGTCGCGATGCTGCTCGATGATGATCACCGAGGAGGTCGCGAACGACAGCGTCAGTTGCCGCACGATGTTCTTCAGGCGGTAGCTGTGCGTGTAGTCGTCGATCGGGAATGCACGAAACGTCAGGTTCGCGACCGGCATCACGATGAACAGCAGCAACAGGCCGCGCATCAGCAGCGGCACGATCAGCTCGGCCTCGCCGACGCCGGGCGACAGCCGCGCCATCGCGAGCGCGGCGCCGGCCGCGAGCGCGAAGCCCGGCACGATGAACCATTTCTTGTGCGTGACGTGCTTCGCGTAGCGCAGGTAGACGAACAGCGCGGCGGACGCGATCAGCGAGGTGGCGCCCGTCAGCCGCCCGGCGTTCTCGACGGGGTAGTCGAGCCCCGCCTCGAGAAGGCGCGAGGTCAGATAGCTGAACGAGGTGGTGATGTAGTAATAGAGCACGTAGAGCAGCAGGCCGACCTGGAACGTGCGCAGCCGCAGCGCCGACATGCGCACCAGCGGCGCAGGCTGGCTCCATTGGTGGCGCGCGAACAGCGCCAGCGCCGCGAAGCCGGCCAACGTCAGCAGGATCAGCAAAGGCGACGACAGGAACAGCTGGTAGCGCACCTGCTGCATCACGATCTGCAGCGAGCCCTGCGCGAAGGCGAAGATCACGTAGGGCCAGATCTGGCTCGGGGTGCGCTCGGCGGGCGGCGCATGGCCGGCATCGGGCAGCGTGGCGTAGGCCAGCGCGGAGCTCGCGAGCGCCATCGGCACCGTGCAGGCGAACACGGCGCGCCAAGTGAAGCGCGCGATCAGTTCGCCGCCGACGATCGGCGCGAGCGAGGTGCCGAGCAGCAGCATGACGAGGAACGCGCGCAATGCCGGCGCGCGCTCCTGCGGCGGGTAGGTGATTTGGATCAGGATGCGGCAGGCACCCATCATCGGGCCGATGAAGTAGCCCTGGAAGCCCCGAGCGAACGCGAGTTCGAGCGAGGTGTCGGCCAGCGCCGCGGCGCTCGCGCCGAGCGCGTAGAGCAGCAGGCAGCCGCTCACGTAGCGCCGATGGCCGACGCGGTCGATCCACCATTGCTGCTGCAGGATGCCGAGCACCGCCGTGATCGCATAGGCGCTCGACGCCCAGACGAGTTCGTCGGGCGAGGCGTTGATCCCGCCGGCGATGTAGCTGGCGAAGAACGAGAACAGCGCGTTGTCGAAATAGTCGAGGCCGGTGACGACCGCCAGCGCCCAGCGAAACAGCCCGCCGCACGGTGCGGCGAGACTGCCGTGCGGCGACCGGGCGGAGAGGAGGCTGCTCATGGCCGTGACCTGCGGCCGCGGCCCTGCTTCGCGGCCGCCTGGCGGCGCGCGATCAGCGTATCGGGATCTTCGCCGGCCAGGCGTCGCTCGACGTAGTCGATGTCGTGCAGCAGTTCGGCACGGATCGTCTCGACCTCGTGCAGCTCGCGGCGCGCGGCGGCGATCCGTTCGTCGAGCGTCGCCACCTGCTGCGCGAGATTCGCATGGATCTCGCGCAGCGAAGCGTCCGAGAAGCGCCGCTGCCCGTCGCCCGTCGCCTCGCTCGGCCGCTTCAGCATCTCCGTGATGCCGTGCAGCGAGAAGCCGAGCGCGCGCAGCCGCAGTATCCTCGCGAAACGCTCGAGGTCGGCCTCGGCGTAGAGCCGGTAGCGGCCCTCGCTGCGCAGCGGCGTGACCAGTCCCCGTTCCTCATAGTATTTCAGCGTGCGCGGCGTGACGCCGAGACGGTCGGCGGCGTCGCGCACGGTCAGCAGGCAGGGGGCGGCAAGGCGGGTCATGAGGCTCTGGGCGCGATGGCGCGCCGAGAATGACGGAATGCCGGCGATTATAAATCAACGTGTACGTACACGTACACGTACAGATTCGGGCATGAAAAAGCCGCCCGGCGGGCGGCTTCTGGCGGCTTTCCTGCTGCGTTGCGCGACTCGTGCCGGCCTGGCGCGGGCTCAGCCGCCGCGGCGCATCAGGTCGAAGAACTCGGAATTGCTCTTGGTCTGGCGAATCTTGTCGAGCAGGAATTCCATCGCCTCGACTTCGTCCATGTCGTGGATGAACTTGCGCAGCACCCAGATCTTCTGAAGGATGTCGGCCTTGATCAGCATTTCCTCGCGGCGCGTGCCCGACTTGTTCAGGTTGATCGACGGGTAGACGCGCTTTTCCGCGAGACGGCGTTCCAGGTGGACTTCCATGTTGCCGGTGCCCTTGAACTCTTCGTAGATCACGTCGTCCATGCGGCTGCCGGTTTCGATCAGCGCGGTACCGATGATGGTCAGCGAGCCGCCTTCCTCGATGTTGCGCGCCGCGCCGAAGAAGCGCTTCGGGCGCTGCAGGGCGTTGGCGTCGACGCCGCCCGTGAGCACCTTGCCCGAGGCCGGGATCACGGTGTTGTAGGCGCGCGCGAGACGCGTGATCGAGTCGAGCAGGATCACCACGTCGTGCTTCATTTCCACCAGGCGCTTGGCCTTCTCGATCACCATTTCGGCGACCTGCACGTGGCGCGTGGCCGGTTCGTCGAAGGTCGAGGCGATCACTTCGCCCGCCACCGAGCGCTGCATTTCCGTCACTTCTTCCGGACGCTCGTCGATCAGCAGCACGAACAGAATCACGTCCGGGTGGTTCTGCTTGATCGCGTGCGCGATGTGCTGGAGCATCACGGTCTTGCCCGACTTCGGCGAGGCGACCAGCAGGCCGCGCTGGCCCTTGCCGATCGGCGCGATCATGTCGATGATGCGGCCCGTCACGTTTTCCTCGCCGCGCATTTCGCGTTCGAGCGAAAGCGGCTTGTTCGGGTGCAGCGGCGTGAGGTTCTCGAACATGATCTTGTGTTTCGAGGCCTCGGGCGGCTGCCCGTTGACTTTGTCGACCTTGACCAGTGCGAAGTAGCGCTCGCCGTCCTTCGGCGTGCGGACCTCACCTTCGATCGTGTCGCCGGTATGCAGGTTGAAGCGGCGGATCTGCGACGGGCTGATATAGATGTCGTCCGTGCTCGCGAGATACGACATTTCGGGCGAGCGCAGGAAACCGAAGCCGTCCGGCAGGACTTCGAGCGTGCCGTCGCCGAAGATCGTCTCTCCCGTCTTGGCGCGCTTTTTTAGAATGGCGAACATCAGCTCCTGCTTGCGCAGGCGGTTCGCGTTTTCGATCTCCAGGCCGTTGGCCATTTCGATCAATTCGGACACGTGCAGAGACTTGAGCTCGGATAAATGCATACGGAGAACCCGCCAGGGAGGAGAGATGCGACGAAAGAAATAGGGAGGAGGGCGAGCGGAAACGCTCTGAGACTTTTGCGTCGGATGGCGACGTCTAATTAAATTCTAGCACACGCCGATTCGGCCTTGCTTTGCCGCACATCGGCTGCACCACGCGCCTGTTGCCAGCCGGCAACAGGCGCGTGGCGGAGATAATCGCTTATTACAGGTGGCTGTCGAGAAACGCGGTCAATTGCGATTTGGACAGGGCGCCGACCTTTTGTGCGGCGAGCACGCCGTTCTTGAACAGAATCAGCGTCGGGATGCCGCGCACACCGTAACGCGCCGGCGTCGCCGTGTTGTCGTCGACGTTGATCTTTGCGATCGTCAGCTTGTCGCCGTATTCCTTCGAGATTTCGTCGAGGATCGGGGCGATCATCTTGCAGGGGCCGCACCATTCGGCCCAGAAATCGAGCAGCACGGGCTTGTCGGATCGTACGACGTCCTGTTCGAACGACGTGTCGCTGATGTGTTTGATCTGTTCGCTCATTTGGTCAATACCTCATTCGTTTCGGGGACTGCCTGCGGGTGCCGGTCAGGTGCGCCGGCCGCCGGTTCAGGCAGGTCCGCCCCGCAGGGAACGGCGGCCATGAAGCGCTGAAAACCGTGGCTCGCGGGTCACTCGGGCGTCATATTAGCCTAAATCGCTATGCGCCGTTGGCGGCGATAGTATCCGCTTCGCGAGTAGGGGGTTCGGGCCGCTGCGAGCGATGGCAAGAACATGGGGATGGCGCCCGCGAATGCAAGGCTGGCCGGTCCGGCACAAGGCATGCCGCCGTGTCGTCGAGGGTGCCTCATGATGGCGCATGGCTCCGATTCCTCGCCGCGCCTGCCGCGACGCGTTCCGTCCTGTGCTCCGTCCGGCGGCGTCGCCGCGGCCGCCGTGCGATAAATCGGTCGCGTTCGCGACGAAGCGATGTTAGAATTCGCCGTGACGGGCCTCCTCGCATGGTGGGCCGGTGAACCTGGTCAGGTCGGGAACGAAGCAGCCACAGCCGTTTTCCACCAGTGCCGAGGGTCGGGCTCGTCACCTTCTCCCCCCTTCTTGCTTCGCTCGTTCAGCCGATTCGCGTTGGCCTGTTCGGGTTGCGCCTTGCCGCGCGGCTCGGTCATGGCAGCGGCCCGATCGCGCAGCCGATTTTTCTGCAGCCTCCGGCACCTGCGCGGTCCTTGCCGCGCCGCATGACCTCACGCATCCTGCGCATGAACGACGGCCCCGGCCGGCTCGCGCCGCGCGTCCGGCTGTCGGCGGCGACCGGCGTTACTGATACAATTTCCCGATGACCTATCAAGTTCTCGCACGCAAGTGGCGTCCGAAGGATTTCGCTTCGCTCGTCGGCCAGGAGCACGTCGTCAGGGCGCTCACGCACGCGCTCGACGGCGGGCGTTTGCATCACGCCTATTTGTTTACGGGCACGCGCGGCGTCGGCAAGACCACGCTGTCCCGGATCTTCGCCAAGGCGCTCAATTGCGAGACGGGCGTCACCTCGCAGCCGTGCGGCGTATGCCGTGCCTGCCGTGAGATCGACGAGGGCCGTTTCGTCGACTATGTCGAAATGGATGCGGCGAGCAATCGCGGTGTCGACGAAATGGCCGCGCTGCTCGAGCGCGCCGTGTACGCGCCCGTGGACGCGCGCTTCAAGGTCTACATGATCGACGAAGTCCACATGCTGACGAACCACGCCTTCAACGCGATGTTGAAGACGCTGGAAGAGCCGCCGCCGCACGTCAAGTTCATCCTTGCCACCACCGATCCGCAGAAGATTCCCGTCACCGTCCTGTCGCGCTGCCTGCAGTTCAATCTGAAGCAGATGCCGGCCGGCCATATCGTGATGCATCTCGAGCGCATTCTGGGCGAGGAGCGCGTCGCGTTCGAGCCACAGGCGCTGCGGCTGCTCGCGCGCGCGGCACAGGGCAGCATGCGCGATGCGCTGTCGTTGACCGATCAGGCGATCGCCTATTCGGCCAACGAGGTGACCGAGGCGGCCGTGTCGGGAATGCTCGGCGCGCTGGACCAGACCTACATGGTCCGGTTGCTCGACGCGATCGCCTCGTCCGACGGCCCCGAAATCCTCGCGATCGCCGACGAGATGGCCTTGCGCAGCCTGTCGTTCTCGACCGCGCTGCAGGATCTGGCCGGCCTGCTGCACCGCATCGCCTGGGCGCAGTTCGCACCGGCCTCGGTGCTCGACGAGTGGCCCGAGGCGGCCGACCTGCGCCGCTTCGCCGAGGCGCTGAGCCCGGAGCAGGTGCAACTCTATTACCAGATCGCGACGGTCGGCCGGGGCGAACTCGGCCTCGCGCCCGACGAATATGCGGGTTTCACGATGACGCTGCTGCGGATGCTGGCGTTCGCGCCAGCCGCGAGCGGCGGCGCGCCAGTGCCTGGCGCGGCGCCTGCCGTGGCCGCCGGCGGCCGTCGCGCGGCCGCGCCGGTGGCGCCGGCCGGAGCCGGCGCGCGCGATGCCGCAGCGCATGCGATGCCACCCGTGGCCGCCGCGGCGTCTGCAAGGCCCGCGCCCGCCCCGGTGGCGCAGGCTGCGGCCGAGCCGCCGCCCGCGGCCGTCGCCGCACCGCGCGCGGTGCCGCCAGCGGCGGCCCGCGATGTCGCGACAGCGAAGCGGCCGGCCGAGTTGCCGGTGCGCGCCGAGCAAGCGAGGCCCGCCGAATCGGACGAGGCGGCCGCTGTCGCGCCGCGCGAATCGGCGCCGGACCTCGCGGACGAGCCTGCCGAGTCGCCGCTTGCCTCGCAGCTCGAATCATCCGATGTCGCGCTCGGCGCCGGGCCGACGCCGCCCGCTGAACCGGCGGCCATGCTCGAGCCGTCGCTGCGCGCCGACACGCCGCCGATGGCCGAGTCTGCGGCCGAAGCCGCGTTTGCCGAAGACGTCTCGTCCTTGCCCGCCGCCTTGCCGCAAGCATCTCCGCCGTCGGCTGACGCCGCGCCGCTTGCCGCCGCGCCGCGTCCCGATCGGGTCGAGCCTGCCGCGGTCCGGCCTCCGGCCGCGCCGGTTGCCGCGCCGGGCGAACGTTCCGACGCGCTGCGCGGCGGGGGCGCCGCCGCCGCGCTCGACGTACTGCGCAACGCCGGCATGCGCGTCTCGTCCGATCGCGGCCGCGCAGCCTCGGCCGCCAAGCCGGCGCCGGCGGCCAAGTCCGCCGCGCCGCGCGTGAACGTGCCGACCCCGCGCCCGCGCACGGCGCAGCCGTCCCGTCCCGCCGCCGCGGCCGATCCGTCGGCGCCGCCGCCGTGGGATGACATGCCGCCCGACGATTACCTGCCGATCTCGGCCGACGACCACTACGGGCCACCGCCCGACGACGGCTACCTTCCCGTCTTCGACAGCAGTCCCGACGACGTGCGCGTCGCGCCGCAGCCGGCGCCCGCACCGGCTGACACCCGACCGCTGCCGCCCGCCATCGCGCTCGACGCGATCGGCTATGCCGGCGAATGGCCGCAACTGGCCGCGACCCTGACGCTCAAGGGCGTCGCTTACCAGCTCGCGTTCAACAGCGAACTGATTTCCGCTCAGGGCGGCGTGCTGAAGCTGGCCGTGCCGGTGCCGCAGTATGCCGACGCGGCGCAGGTGGTGAAGCTGAAGACGGCGCTTGCCGAGGCGCTCGGCAAGCCGGTCGAGGTGGCCGTCGAGGTCGGTCCCGCGCGGCGCACGGCGGCCGCGCTCGATGCGGTCGAGCGCGCGAAGCGCCAGCGCGAGGCCGAGCAGGAGATCGGCGCCGATCCGTTCGTCCAGCAACTGATTCGCGACTTCGGCGCGCGTATCGTCGAGGGCTCGGTGCGGCCCGTCGCGAGCGACGCCGCAGCGGCCGGGCCGGCCGGGCAGTGCGGCGCGCCCACGCTGCATTGAGCGTGCGGCGCGCGCATCCCATTCCCTAATTCCGGAACCGGCGCTAAGATCGCGCCGGTCTCACACGAACACCAAGGAGCACGTCCATGATGAAAGGCCAACTCGCCGGGCTGATGAAGCAGGCTCAGCAGATGCAGGAAAACATGAAGAAGATGCAGGAGCAGCTCGCCCTCATCGAAGTCGAAGGCCAGTCGGGCGCGGGGCTCGTGAAGGTGACGATGACCTGCAAGAACGAAGTGCGGCGCGTGGCGATCGACCCGAGCCTGCTCGCGGACGACAAGGACATGCTCGAGGATCTGGTGGCGGCGGCCTTCAACGATGCGGTGCGCAAGGCGGAAGCCACCTCGCAGGAAAAGATGAGCGGCATGACTTCCGGGCTGCCGCTGCCCCCGGGCTTCAAGCTGCCGTTCTGACGCGGCGCCGAAGCCGACCCCCGACTCGCACGCCGTTTCCGCATGAAGCAGCCGTCCGCCCTGTCCGCCCTCGTCGAAGCACTGCGCGTGCTGCCCGGCGTGGGTCCGAAATCCGCGCAGCGGATGGCCTACCACCTGATGCAGCACGATCGGGAGGGCGCCGAGCGGCTCGGGCAGTCGCTGCTGTTCGCCACCCAGCATCTGCAGCATTGCGAGAAGTGCAACACCTTCACCGAGGCGCAGATCTGCGAGGTCTGCAGCGACACCGAGCGTGATCCGAGCCTGCTGTGCGTGGTCGAGACGCCGGCCGACCAGATCATGTTGGAGCAGACGCTGACTTACCGCGGGCTCTATTTCGTGCTGATGGGGCGGCTGAGTCCGCTCGACGGCATCGGCCCGAAGGAAATCCATTTCGACCGGCTCGTGCGGCGTGCCTCGGACGGCATCGTGAAGGAGGTCGTGCTTGCGACCAACTTCACCAACGAGGGCGAGGCGACCGCCCATTATCTCGGCCAGACGCTGAAGGCGCGCGGCCTGTCGGTCACGCGGCTCGCGCGCGGCGTACCGGTGGGCGGTGAGCTCGAATACGTCGACGCGGGCACCATCGCGCGCGCGATGCTCGACCGCCGCACGATGTGATCGCAACACGGCCGCGTTCGCGCGCCGCTCCGGAGAGACCCAGCAGATGAGCGCAAAACCGGGCCCGCTCGCGGGCGTCAAGGTGCTCGAATTCGGCACGCTGATCGCGGGGCCGTTCGCGGCGCGCCTGTTCGCCGAGTTCGGTGCCGAAGTGATCAAGATCGAGGACCCGAACGGCGGCGACCCGCTGCGCAAGTGGCGCAAGCTCTACCCGGAGGCGGGCGGCACGTCGCTCTGGTGGTCGGTGCAGGCGCGCAACAAGAAGTCGGTCACGCTGAACCTGAAGACCGACGAGGGCCGGCGCATCGCGCAGCAGCTCGCCGCCGAGGCCGACATCGTGATCGAGAATTTCCGGCCCGGCCTGCTCGAAAAGCTCGGCCTCGGCTACGACGTGTTGTCGGCCGGCAATCCCGGCCTCGTCATGGTGCGGCTGTCCGGCTATGGTCAGAGCGGCCCGTACCGCGACCGGCCCGGTTTCGGTGCGATCGCCGAAGCGATGGGCGGGCTGCGCCACATCACCGGCTACCCCGAGCTGCCGCCGCCGCGCATCGGCATCTCGATCGGCGATTCGATCGCGGCGCTGCATGGCGTGATCGGCGCGATGATGGCGCTGCACCACCGCAACGTGAACGGCGGCAAGGGGCAGGTGGTCGACGTCGCGCTCTACGAGGCCGTGTTCAACATGATGGAAAGCGTGGTGCCCGAGTACGGCGTATACGGCATGGTGCGCGAGCGCACCGGCGCGTCGCTGCCCGGCATCGTGCCGTCGAACACCTATGCATGCGCGGACGGCAGCATCGTGATCGGCGGCAACAGCGACCCGATCTTCAAGCGTCTGATGCAGGCGATCGAGCGTCCCGACCTGGCCGACGACCCCGCGCTCGCGCACAACGACGGCCGCGTGCCGCGCACCGCCGAGATCGATGCGGCGATCGCCGCTTGGCTCGCGCCGCGCACCATCGAGGCCGCGCTCGCGGTGCTGAACGCGGCCGACGTGCCTGCCGGGCGCATCTACAGCGTCGCCGACATGTTCACCGATCCGCAGTTCGTCGCGCGCCAGATGATCGGGCAGTTCCGGCTGCCCGACGGGCAGCAGATCGCGCTGCCCGCGGTCACGCCGAAGCTGTTGGACACGCCGGGCCAGACGCGCTGGCTTGGTCCCGAACTCGGCGAGCACACCGACGAGGTGCTGGGTGCGCTCGGCTACGACTCGCGGGCGATCGCGGCGCTGCGGGACAGGCGCGTGATCTGAGCGCGGCGGCGGCACCGGAGGCGCCCGGACTGTCGTTCGCGCGCCATCTTTCCTCGGTTACAATCGCCGAATGCGAATCCTACTCAGCAACGACGACGGTTATCTGGCGCCCGGCCTCGCCGCGCTCTACGAGGCGCTGCGGCCGTTTGCCGACGTGACCGTGATGGCGCCCGAGCAGAACTGCAGCGGGGCATCCAATTCCCTGACGCTCTCGCGGCCGCTGTCGCTGCACCGCTCGGCAGCGAGCGGCTTCCACTACGTGAACGGCACGCCGACCGATTCGGTCCACCTGGCGCTGACGGGCATGCTCGACGAGCGGCCCGACCTCGTCGTGTCGGGAATCAACAACGGCCAGAACATGGGCGACGACACGCTCTATTCCGGCACCGTCGCCGCCGCCACCGAAGGCATCATGTTCGGCATCCCGGCAATCGCGTTTTCGCTCGTCGACAAGGACTGGGTGGAACTCGAGTCGGCCGCCCGCGTGGCCGCCGACATCGTCCGGCATTTCATCGCGCAGCCGATGCCGGGCCAGCCGTTCCTGAACGTCAACATTCCGAACCTGCCCTACGCCGCGATCAAGGGCTGGCAGGTCACGCGGCTCGGCAAGCGCCATCCGTCGCAACCGGTGATCCGCCAGACCAATCCGCGCGGCGAGCCGATCTACTGGATCGGCGCGGCGGGCGCCGCGCTCGACGCGAGCGACGGCACCGATTTCCATGCCACGGCGAACGGCTACGTGTCGATCACGCCCTTGCAGCTCGATCTCACCGATACGCAGAAACTGGCGGCGACGCGCGACTGGGCGCGTGCGCGGAGCGACGCTTCATGAGCGGCGAGCGCGCCAAGCGGTTCCCGCTTGCGCTCGAGGATCTCAAACGCGCGCCGCGCAAGGCCGCCGCCCGCACCACCGAGCGCCATCCGACTTCGCCCGCGCGGCCGACGCTCGGCGCCTCGGTCGCGGGCTCGCCGGCGCGGCCGGCCGGGCTCGCGCGCGCGGCCGCGCACGGCCCCGCCGGCGCCGCGGGTCCGGCGGGCAAACCCGCGCTCGCGCTGACGTCGGAACGGGTCCGCGAGCGCATGGTCGAACGTCTGCGCGCCAATGGGGTGACCGATACGCGCGTGCTCGGCGCGATAGCGGCCGTGCCGCGCCACCTGTTCGTGGATCCGGGCCTCGCCGCCCAGGCCTACGAGGACGCGGCGCTGCCGATCGGCCATCAGCAGACCATTTCGAAACCGTCGGTGGTGGCCCGCATGATCGAGCTCGCGCTGGCGGGCCGCTCGCCCGAGCGCGTGCTCGAGATCGGCACCGGCTGTGGCTATCAGGCGGCCGTGCTGAGCCATCTCGCGCGGGATGTTTATTCGATCGAGCGTGTCAAGCCATTGTTCGAGCGCGCGAAACGCAACCTCCGGCCGTTGCGCGTTCCGAACATCCGGCTGCATTACGGCGACGGCCGCCTCGGCCTGCCGTCGGCCGCGCCGTTCGATGCGATCGTGATCGCCGCGGCGGGGCTCGACGTGCCGCAGGCGCTTGTCGAACAACTGGCCGTGGGCGGGCGGCTCGTCGCGCCGGTAGGCGCGCAGAGCGGCGACTCGCAGGTGCTGACGCTCGTCGAGCGGGTCGGGCCGACGCAATGGCGGGAGTCCCGGCTTGATCGCGTTTTCTTTGTCCCCTTAAAATCCGGAGTGATTTGACACAGATGATTATGTTGCGCGCGATGCAAAACAATCGATCGACTATTCCGCTGACATACGGCCAGCGAATCGGCCAGCGCGCGATTTGTGCAGCTGCACTCCTGCTCGTCGCCGCCTGCGCGTCGCGACTCGATCAGGCGCCCGTCGTTGACCGCTCCGGCGCGCTCGGCACCACCGCCTCGGCGCCCGCCGCGCCGGCGGCGGCGCCCGTACCGCTCGGCCCGCCGCCGCCCGGCTATTACCGGGTGAAACCGGGCGACACGCTGTATCGCATCGCTCTCGAGAACGGCCAGAACTACCGCGACATCGCCGCGTGGAACAATCTCGCGAACCCGAACCAGATCGAGGTCGATCAGCTGCTGCGCGTGGCGCCGCCGAACGGCGCGACCGCCTCGGTGCAGCCGGGGGCGGTGCCGCCGCTGTCGAGCGGTCCCGCGATGCCGCCGATCTACGGTGCCAACGGCGCGAGCACCGGTGCCGGCACGGCGGCGCCCGCCGCGGCGCCGGCGCCGGCACCGGTCGCGAACGACAAGGCTGCCGGCCCGAGCAGCGTGACGTTCGCATGGCCGGTGCGCGGCCCGATCCTCAACACGTTCGACGATTCGAGGAACAAGGGCATCAATATCGGCGGGGCGGCCGGCACGCCCGTGAAGGCCGCCGCCGATGGCCGCGTGGTCTACGCCGGCAACGGTCTGCGCGGTTACGGCAACCTCATTATCGTCAAGCACGACGCAACCTATCTCACTGCGTATGCACACAACCGCGCTTTGATGGTAAAAGAGGGGGATTCCGTCACGAAAGGCCAGAAGATCGCCGAGATGGGCAATAGCGACTCCGACCGCGTGATGTTGCATTTCGAGGTCCGCCGGCAGGGCAAACCTGTCGATCCGCTGAAGTATCTGCCGCCTCAATAGACGAGACGACCATGCCGAAATCGAAGCGCCACGAGCCGCAAGCCGAATCTGAGAAGATCAGTCGTGCCACGCAAGCATCGATGGGGCGCGCTGGCGCTTCGAAGGACGACGATGACGACACCGCCGAGAGCGAGCGTGAGTACGAGGCGCGTGAATCCGATGCGGAGGAGTCCGACGGCGAGCGCGAAGGGCGGGGCGGCAGCGAGAGCGCGCCCGAGCCCGACGATTTCCGCGCGGTGCTGCAGGCGGAACTGACCGCCGACACGATCCAGCACTATCTGAACCGCATCAGCGTCAAGCCGCTCCTGACCGTCGAGGAGGAGCAGCGATATTCGCGGCTCGCGAAGGCGGGCGAGTTCGAGGCGCGGCAGGTGATGATCGAGCGCAATCTGCGGCTCGTGGTCAGTATCGCAAAGGGCTATCTGAATCGTGGCGTGCCCCTGCTCGACCTGATCGAGGAAGGCAACCTCGGCCTGATGCATGCGATCGAGAAATTCGATCCCACGCGCGGCTTCCGCTTTTCGACCTATGCCACTTGGTGGATCCGGCAGAGCATCGAGCGCGCGATCATGAACCAGGCGCGCACCGTGCGGCTGCCGGTGCACGTGATCCGCGAACTGAACCAGGTGCTGCGTGCCAAGCGTCATCTGGAAAAGAATTCGATGTCGACGGGCGAGGCCGCCGAGCGCCGCGAAGCCGGCATCGACGATATCGCCTACCTCACCGGCAAGACGGCCGAGGAGGTGACCGACATCCTTGCGCTCAACGAGCATACCGCCTCGCTCGACGCGCCACTCGACCTCGATCCGGCGAGCAGCCTGCTCGATCTGCTGCCCGACGACCAGAGCCAGTCGCCCGACGCGGAGGTCCAGCACCGCGAGCTCGAAACGCTGACGCGCGCCTGGCTGTCGCGGCTGTCCGACAAGCATCGCCACGTGATCGAGCGACGCTTCGGGCTCAACCACATCGAACCCGCGACGCTCGAGGAACTGGCCGACGAGATGGGCCTGACCCGCGAGCGCGTCCGGCAGATCCAGCAGGAAGCGCTGGTACGCCTGAAGCGGTTCTTCGCCTCCAATGGCGTTCGCAAGGACGCCGTTCTGTAACCGATTGATGACTCCGATTCTGGTATTTGACATCGAGACGATTCCCGATGTCGACGGCATCCGCCGTCTTGAAGACCTGCCGTCCGACCTCTCCGACGCGGAAGTGGCCGAGCATGCATTCGATGCGCGCCGCGAGAAGACCGGCAGCGATTTCCTGCCGCATCATCTGCAGCGCGTTGCGGCGATTTCCTGCGTGTTCCGCGACAAGGGCGGGTTCCGCGTCCGCTCGCTCGGCACCGCGCAGGACGGCGAGGCCGCGCTGATCCAGTCGTTCTACCGCACCATCGAGAAATACACGCCGCAACTCGTCTCGTGGAACGGCGGCGGCTTCGACCTGCCGGTGCTTCACTACCGCGCGCTGGTGCACGGCATCGCGGCGCCGCGCTACTGGGACATGGGCGAGGACGATCGCGAGTTCAAGTGGAACAACTACCTGTCGCGCTATCACAGCCGGCATACCGACCTGATGGACCTGCTCGCGCTCTACCAGCCGCGCGCGAGCGCCCCGCTCGATGCAATGGCCAGGCTGTGCGGCTTTCCGGGCAAGCTCGGGATGGACGGCGGCCAGGTATGGGAGGCTTATCGCGACGGCCAGATCGACGACATCCGTCATTATTGCGAGACCGACGTCGTCAATACCTACCTGCTGTACTGCCGCTTTCAGATGATGCGCGGCGGGCTCACGCCCCCCGAGTATGCCGACGAGATCCGGCTCGTGAAGGAGGCGCTCGCGGCCGAGCCGGCGCCGCATTGGGCCCAGTACCTGGCGGCGTTCCCCAAGTAGGCGGCAGCGCGTTTGTCCGGGCCGCCCGCGCGCCGGCCCGGCGTGAACCGCGCGGCAGCGCCCTGGTCAGTCGCGCAGTTCGAGCAGGATCGGCTGGTGATCGGAGGCCCGCGTCGCGCCGTCGATCTCGCAGCGCACGATCCGCTTTGCGAGCGTGTCGGTCACGAACACGAAATCGCAGGTCATCGCGCCGTCCTGCCACTGCTCCGTATCGTAGACGCCCGCCGTGGGCGGCGGCGTCTGGCCCGGGTGCGCCTGCACCCAGGCGTCGACGAGATCCGGCGCCCCGGCGATCGGGGCGGTGATCCGCCGATAGGCGTCGTCCCGATAGGCGCTGTTGAAGTCGCCGCAGACGATCGCGTCGAGCGCGCGCGCCGATCCCGCGAACGGCCCGTCGGGCGTTTCCGCCGGTGCCGGGCGGTGCGCGTGGCCGGCCGCTTCGCGATGCTGCTCGCGCAGCGCGTCGACCTGCGCGAGGCGCTGTGCGGCCGAGTAGAACTCCAGATGCGTCGTGACGATCCGCAGCGGCCCGCCGGCGCCGCATAGGTTGACCTCGAGCGCGATGCGCGGCATCGACGGCGTGCCGGCCTCGGCCGGCCAGGGCAGCATGTGGCGCAGCACGCGTCCGACCGGCAGCCGCGTCGCGATCGCGTTGCCGAACTGGCGCCGCGCGACGCCGCCAGCGGCGGGCGGCAGATCCACCGCGATCGCCTCGATCACCGTGTAGCCCGGCAGCAGCGCGGCCAGCTCGGCGAACTGGTCCGGCCCGGGGCCGCCGGGCAGGGCAGCGAAGCCGCGCGTGAGCTCCTGCACGCACCACACGTCGAAATCGGCGAGGGCGCGGGCTTGCGCGACGGTGCGTGCCAGCTCGACCCGGCCGCTCGCGTCCCGACCCCATTGGATGTTCCAGTCGATCAAGCGCATATCAATCTCCGATGGCGCACGTTCATTCGTCTACAATCTCGCCTTCCCCCAAACGATCGTCAGGAAAAGCTGGTGTCCGAAGCCGTCCCCACTCCCGCGCGCAAATCCCGCAACGCGCCCGTCGCGCACGTCAGTGCGCCCATCGAGATCGAATCGCTCGACATGGATGCACGCGGCGTCGGCCGCCTCGTGAACGAGGACGGCGAGTTCGGCAAGGTGATTTTCGTCGAGGGCGCGCTGCCGGGCGAGCGCGTCACCTATTCGAGCTATCGCCGCAAGCCCAGCTACGAGCAGGCCACGGTGGTCGATATTCTGCGCCCGAGCGTGATGCGCGCGCAGCCGAAATGCGAATTCTTCGGCACCTGCGGCGGCTGCTCGATGCAGCATCTCGACGTGCGTGCCCAAGTGGCGATCAAGCAGCGCGTGCTTGAGGACAATCTCTGGCATTTGTCGAAGCTGCGCGCGCAGACGATGTTCTCGCCGATCCACGGCCCGGCCTGGGGCTACCGCTATCGCGCGCGGCTGACCGTGCGCGACGTCGCGAAGAAGGGCGGCGTGCTGGTGGGTTTCCACGAGAAGAAGAGCAGCTACGTGGCCGACATGACGAGCTGCGAGGTGCTGCCGCCGCACGTGTCCGCCATGCTCGTGCCGCTGCGCGAACTCGTTGCGGGGCTGTCGATCCGGGATCGGATGCCGCAGATCGAGCTCGCGGTCGGGTCGAGCGTGACGGCGCTCGTGCTGCGCGTGCTCGAGCCGATCAATGCCGCCGACGAAGCGCTGCTGCGCGCCTTCGCCGATGCGCATCAGGTGCAGTTCTGGCTGCAGCCGAAGGGCCCGGACTCGGTATTCCCGTTCTACCCGCTCGACCGGTCGCTCGACTACACGCTGCCGGAATTCAATATCCGCATGCCGTTCAAGCCGACCGACTTCACTCAGGTCAATCACCAGATCAATCGCGTGCTGGTGGGCCGCGCGCTGCGCCTGCTCGCGCCGCGGCGCGGCGACCGCGTGCTGGACCTGTTCTGCGGGATCGGCAATTTCACGCTGCCGCTTGCGCGGCTGTCGCGCGAGGTGGTCGGCATCGAGGGCAGCGAGGTGCTGACCACGCGCGCGCTCGAGAACGCGAAGGCAAACGGCGTCGATGCGCATACCTCGTTCGCCTGCCGAAACTTGTTCGAGGTCACGGCCGACGATCTGCGTGCGCTTGGCGGGTTCGATAAGTTCCTCGTCGATCCGCCGCGTGAAGGCGCGCTCGCGGTGTCGAAGGCGCTCGCGGAAATCGCGCAGAGCGGCGACGGCCCGCTGCCGCAGCGGATCGTCTACGTGTCGTGCAATCCCGCGACGCTCGCGCGTGACGCGGGCCTGCTGGTTCACGAGGCCGGCTATCGGCTGCGCGGCGCGGGCGTGGTGAACATGTTCCCGAATACGTCGCACGTCGAATCGATCGCGGTGTTCGAACGCGATTGAGCGGCCGGATCGCCGTCCGCGCCGCGCCGAGCGAGCGCTCATAAAAAAACCGGCCCGATCATCGGGCCGGTTTTTCGTGGCGAATCCGGGGAGTGATGACCTCCCGACTCGCCTCGTTCAGTTACGGTTGCCGCCGAAAATGCCGAGCAGCGCGAGCAGGTTCGTGAACACGTTGTACAGGTCGAGATAGATCGCGAGCGTGGCGGTGATGTAGTTCGTCTCGCCGCCGTTCACGACGCGCTGCACGTCGAATAGCATGTAGGCCGAGAAGATCACGATCGCCAGCACCGACACGGTGAGCATCAGCGCCGGCAGATGCAGGAACATGTTCGCGACCATCGCCAGCAGCAGCACGATCACGCCGACGAACAGCCACTTGCCGAGCCCCGAGAAATCACGCTTGCTGACCGTGGCGATGGTGGCCATCGCCGCGAAGATCACGCCGGTGCCGCCGAACGCGAGCATGATCAGCGACGGGCCGTTCGAAAAGCCGAGAATGAAGCTCAGCAGCCGCGACAGCATCAGGCCCATGAAGAACGTGAAGCCGAGCAGCACGAACACGCCGGCGCTGCTGTTCTTGGTGCGCTCGATCGCGAACATGAAGCCGAACGCGATCGCGAAGAACGCGAGCAGGCTCATCATCGGGCTCGTCGCGGCGAACAGCGAGAAACCCGTCGCGACCCCGGCCCACGCGCCGAGCACGGTCGGAATCATCGAGAGCGCGAGCAGCCAGTAAGTGTTCCGCAGCACGCGGTTGCGGGTTTCGGCCGTCAGCGCGCCGCCGCGGCCGAAGTTGTACGGATAGTCGTTCATGGTTTCTCCTAGCATGGAACGTGACAGCGATCGGAAACCGGACGCATCGCGATGCGCTGCAGCAATCCGGACGCCGCACTACATCAGATCGGTTTGCCGCCCCAAGGTTTCAAGTGGGGCCGACAATCGTTCGCCAGCCGATGCAGGCACGACGCGCAATCATCAGCATACCCGGTTTTCACCTTTCCGAGATGTAAGGGTTCGATCGCAATGATACACGGGAACGTGCTACAATAACGGATTCATTTGAAAACGTAACTTCTTAATTTCTTGGAGTTTTTATGGCAATCGAGCGCACCCTGTCGATCATCAAGCCGGACGCAGTGGCAAAGAACGTGATCGGTCAGATCTACAGCCGTTTCGAAGGCGCTGGCCTGAAGGTCGTCGCGGCTCGTATGGCGCATCTGTCGCGCGGTGAAGCGGAGCAGTTCTACGCGGTTCACGCGGCTCGTCCGTTCTTCAAGGATCTGGTCGACTTCATGATCTCGGGCCCGGTGATGATCCAGGTTCTGGAAGGCGAAAACGCGATCCAGAAGAACCGCGACCTGATGGGCGCGACCGACCCGAAGAAGGCCGAAGCCGGCACGATTCGCGCCGACTTCGCCGACAGCATCGATGCCAATGCGGTTCACGGTTCGGACGCGCCGGAAACGGCGGCCGTCGAAATCGGCTTCTTCTTCGCAGGTCTGAACGTCTACTCGCGCTAAGCGGGTAGCGGGTCCGGCGCGTGCGGCAAGGCAGGGCACCATGACGAGCGATACTCCCGTCAATCTCCTCGACTTCGACGCCGAAGGTCTCGTCGCGTATTGCGGCAGCCTCGGCGAGAAGCCGTTTCGCGCCAAGCAATTGCAGCGCTGGATCCATCAATACAATGCCGCCGATTTCGACGGCATGACCGATCTCGCGAAGTCGTTGCGGGAAAAGTTGAAAGGGCGTGCCGTGATCGGCATGCCCGAGATCGCGAGCGACCATGTCTCGTCGGACGGCACGCGCAAGTGGCTGATCGACGTGGGCAACGGCAACGCGGTCGAGACCGTCTTCATTCCGGAGGAGACGCGCGGCACGCTGTGCGTGTCCTCGCAGGCCGGATGCGCGGTCAACTGCCGGTTCTGTTCGACGGGCAAGCAGGGTTTTTCGCGCAACCTGTCCACGGCTGAAATCGTTGGGCAGTTGCGGATGGCCGAATTCGCGTTGCGCGAATCGCTCGGGCGCGCGCCCGGGCCGAACGGCAAGGCCGAGCGCGTCGTCACGAACGTCGTGATGATGGGCATGGGCGAGCCGCTTCTCAATTACAGCGCGGTGGTGCCGGCCATGCGGCTGATGCTCGACGACAACGCCTACGGGCTGTCGCGGCGCCGCGTGACGCTGTCGACTTCCGGCGTCGTGCCGATGATGGACCGCCTCGGCGCGGAACTGCCGGTCGCGCTGGCGGTGTCGCTGCACGCACCGAACGATGCGCTGCGCGACATGCTCGTGCCACTCAACAAGAAGTACCCGCTGCGTGAGCTGATGGCGGCGTGTCAGCGCTACCTGGCCGTCGCGCCGCGGGATTTCATCACATTCGAATACTGCATGCTCGACGGCATCAACGACACCGACGCGCATGCGCGCGAGCTGCTCGCCGTGACGCGCGACGTGCCGTGCAAGTTCAACCTGATCCCGTTCAATCCGTTCCCCGAGTCGGGGCTGCTGCGCTCGAAGAACGAGCGCATCAAGCAGTTCTCGCAGATCCTGATCGAGGCGGGCGTCGTGACGACGGTGCGCAAGACGCGCGGCGACGACATCGATGCGGCCTGCGGCCAGCTCGCCGGCGCCGTGAAGGACCGCACGCGCCTACAGCAGCGCACGGGAAGCGGGAAGGTGATCGAAGTCCGGGCCGTCTGACGGGGAGGTCCGGGCGGGTAGTGGGTAGACGCGACAAGCGATCCGGGGCGGGTCGGGCCGCCCCTGTTTAACGGTTGTGCTGCGGCGCCGGGCCATGTTCCGGCGCCGTTGCACAAGTGAAGAAGAATCGACGCGAGGATTAGGATGAGCGAGCCGCAACCGCCAAGAGGCGCAGAGACGAATGCCGAGCAGAAGCCGGTATCGGCGGGGTTGGAATCGTTGGTGGCCGTGGGCGCACGCCTCGCGCAGCTTCGGGAAGCAAAGGGTTGGTCGGTGGCCGACGTGTCGTCGCGCCTGAAGGTGGCGGCGCCGAAGCTGCGCGCGCTGGAAGCCGGCGACATCAGCCAGATGCCGGGCTCGACGTTCGCGGTCGGCGTCGTGCGCAGCTACGCGAAGATGCTCGGGGTCGATCCGGAGCCGTTCGCGCAGGCGTTGCGGCGCGAGAAGGGCGTTCCGGAAGTCGATCTGTCGATGCCGGCCTCCTCCGGCACCGACTTGCCGCGCGGCCGCGTGTCGATCCCGCTCGGTGCGCCGACGCACCGCCGCTCGTGGTTGTGGGGCGTGTTGGCCGTGGTGGTGGTGGTGATCGCGGCGGCCATGTGGCATTCGGGCGGTGATTCGGCGAACTGGCTCGCGAAATTCAAGTCGAACGCCGGCGTGGCGGGCTCGGCTTCGCAACCGGCTTCGGGGGCCGATTCGACGGTGGCTTCCGAGAGCGCCGCAATCGCGCCCGGTGGTTCGGCCGTGGTGGGCGACGTCGCCTCCAGCCCCGCCGCGAGCCCGGCGGCCAGCGAGGCCGGCGCGGCGCCGGCCCAGGCTGCGCCGGCGAGCGACGCCGCGCCGGGCGCGGCGGCGTCGGCCGACGGCGCGAGCGTGGTCGCGGCCGCGGGGCAATCGGTGCTCGGCATCACGGTCAAGGCCGACTGCTGGGTCAGCGTGCGCGACAAGAGCGGCAAGGAACTCTTGTCGGCGCTCGTGAAAGCGGGCGAGACGCGCCAGATCGCGGGCGAGACGCCCTTGCGCGTGACGATCGGCAACCGGGCCGGCCTCGAGTCGATCACGTTCGACGGAAAAACCGTGGATCCGGCAAAATATTCGGCAGGTCGGGGTAACGTCGCGCGCTTCGCGCTGCCCTGACGACAAGCGCCGCGGCTGACCGGGCACGGCGCTTTTTCAATTCGTGCGCCGCCCGCGGGTGGCGCTTCCGGCGCAAATGGATCCAACGATGCAATCCGAAGCTCAATCCCCACGCAGCAGTCAGATTTGTTCAACCGAACCGGTGTTCGGCGGCTCCCTGCCGCGCCGCCGTTCGCACGCGGTGGATGTCCGGTGGGGCGGGAATCTGGTGACGATCGGCGGCGACGCACCCGTGCGCGTGCAGTCGATGACGAACACCGACACCGCCGATGCGATCGGGACTGCGATACAGATCAAGGATCTGGCGAACGCGGGCTCCGAATTGGTGCGTATTACGGTTAATACTCCGGAGGCAGCCGCAGCGGTTCCCGCAATCCGCGAGCAGCTCGACCGTATGGGTGTCGCGGTGCCGCTCGTCGGCGACTTCCATTACAACGGCCATCTGCTGCTGCGCGACTATCCCGGTTGCGCGGAATCGCTGTCGAAGTATCGGATCAATCCGGGCAACGTCGGCCAGGGTGCGAAGCGCGATACGCAATTCGCACAGATGATCGAACTGGCCGCGAAGTACGACAAGCCGGTGCGGATCGGCGTGAACTGGGGCAGTCTCGACCAGGATCTGCTGGCGCGCATGATGGACGAGAATGCCGCGCGCAGCACGCCGTGGGACGCGCAGAGCGTGATGTACGAGGCACTGATCCAGTCGGCGATCGGCTCGGCCGAGCGCGCGGTGGACGTGGGCCTCGGGCGCGATCGCATCATTCTGTCGTGCAAGGTCAGCGGCGTGCAGGATCTGATCGCCGTTTACCGGGAACTCGCGCGCCGCTGCGGGTTCGCGTTGCATCTGGGGCTGACCGAGGCGGGCATGGGCTCGAAGGGCATCGTCGCGTCGACGGCGGCGCTCGGCGTGCTGCTGCAGGAAGGCATCGGCGACACGATTCGCATCTCGCTGACACCCGAGCCGGGTGCGCCGCGTACCGGCGAGGTCGTGGTCGGCCAGGAAATCCTGCAGACGATGGGCCTGCGCTCGTTCGCACCGATGGTGATCGCCTGCCCCGGCTGCGGCCGGACGACGAGCACGCTGTTCCAGGAGCTCGCGATGCAGATCCAGACCTATCTGCGCGAGCAGATGCCGCAATGGCGCAAGACTTACCCGGGCGTCGAGAAGATGAACGTCGCCGTGATGGGCTGCATCGTCAACGGCCCGGGCGAGTCGAAGCACGCGAACATTGGCATCAGCCTGCCCGGCTCGGGTGAAAACCCGGCCGCGCCGGTCTTCATCGACGGCGAAAAGGTCAGGACGCTGCGCGGCGAACGCATCGCCGAGGAATTCCAGCAGATCGTGAGCGACTACGTCGCCCGTAACTACGGTCAGGCAACGGCCGAGCAATAAATCAACCGAAATCCGATGATCGAAACCAAGCGAAAGCTCGAAAAGCTGACAGGCGTGAAAGGCATGAACGACATCCTCCCGCAGGATGCCGCTTTGTGGGAATTCTTCGAGGCGACTGCCAAGTCACTGCTGCGCGCCTACGGCTACCAGAACATCCGCACGCCCATCGTCGAGCATACGCAGTTGTTTACGCGCGGCATCGGTGAAGTGACCGACATCGTCGAAAAGGAGATGTACAGCTTCACCGATTCGCTGAACGGCGAGAACCTGACGATGCGCCCGGAAAACACCGCAGCCGTGGTGCGCGCCTCGATCGAGCACAACCTGTTGTACGACGGCCCGAAGCGACTCTGGTACATCGGCCCGATGTTCCGTCACGAGCGTCCGCAGCGCGGCCGCTACCGCCAGTTTCACCAGGTCGGCGTCGAGGCGCTCGGTTTCGCCGGTCCCGACGCGGACGCGGAAATCATCATGATGTGCCAGCGGCTGTGGGACGACCTCGGCCTCACCGGCATCAAGCTCGAGATCAACTCGCTCGGCCTGGCCGAAGAGCGCGCCGCGCACCGCGTCGAACTGATCAAGTACCTCGAGCAGTTCGCCGACCAGCTCGACGAGGACGCGAAGCGCCGTCTGTATACCAATCCGCTGCGCGTGCTCGACACCAAGAATCCGGCCCTGCAGGAGATTGCCCAGAACGCGCCGAAGCTGATCGATTTCCTCGGCGACACGTCGCGCGCGCACTTCGAGGGCCTGCAGCGCCTGCTGAAGGCCAACAACGTGCCGTTTACGATCAATCCGCGGCTCGTGCGCGGCCTCGATTACTACAATCTGACCGTGTTCGAATGGGTGACCGACAAGCTCGGCGCGCAGGGCACCGTGGCGGCCGGCGGCCGTTACGACCCGCTGATCGAGCAGCTCGGCGGCAAGCCGACGGCGGCCTGCGGCTGGGCGATGGGCATCGAGCGGATTCTCGAGCTGCTGAAGGAAGAGCAACTCGTGCCGGAGCAGGACGGTGTCGATGTCTACATCGTCCATCAGGGCGAGGCCGCGCGCGAGCAGGCGTTCATCATCGGCGAACGTCTGCGCGACACCGGTCTCGATGTGATCTTCCACTGCAGCGCGGATGGCGCGAGCGCGAGCTTCAAGTCGCAGATGAAGCGCGCGGACGCGAGCGGCGCCGCTTATGCCGTGATCCTCGGCGAGGACGAGGTGGCGAACGGCACGGTCGGCGTGAAGGCGCTGCGCGGTGCGGGCGCCGACGGCGAAAAGAGCGAGCAGCAGACGGTAACGGTCGAGAACTTGACCGAATTTCTAATCAATGCGATGGTTGCATCCGCCGAAGACGGCGACGACTGATGTCGGCGCCCGGCGCTCGACAACAAGCTGGACAGTAAGGAATCGCTAGCCGATGAGCTATCACGACGAACAAGAATCGATTGAAAGCGTAAAAGCATGGTGGGCCCGCTGGGGCGACCTGACGACCTGGATCCTGACCGCCGTGCTCGTCGTGGCAGCCGCCTGGAACGGCTGGAACTATTGGCAGCGCCATCAGGCGGCCCAGGCCTCTGGGTTGTACGAGGCCGTGCAGCAGGCCGTCAGCTCCGGCGACAAGGCGAAGATCGCGCGCGCCGCGTCCGACATGGAGGACAAGTACGGCCGCACCGCCTATGCGCAGATGACGGCGCTCGCGGCCGCGAAAGCGCTGTACATGGCGGGCGACACGGCCGGCGCGAAGGCGCAGCTGCAGTGGACGATCGATCACGCGCAGGACGATGCCTACAAGCAGATCGCGAAGTTGCGCCTGGCCTCGCTGCTGCTCGAGGAGAAGGCCTACGACGCGGGCCTCGCGCTGCTGAGCGGCACGCCGGACGACGGTTTCAAGGGCCTCGTTGCCGACCGCCGCGGCGATCTGCTCGCCGCGCAGGGCAAGCGCGGCGACGCGCGCGCCGCCTACCAGCTCGCGCTCGATGCGCTGCCGAAGGAAGACGCGTCGGCGCGCCGGCTCGTGCAGTTCAAGCTCGACGCGCTCGGCAGCTGAGCCGCCGCGCTCGCGTTCCCCAACCTTATTAGCTTCGCTCACCGATGAATTTGCTGAAACGTAACGCTGCTCCGATTGCCTGCGCGGTCGCCGTCCTCGCGCTGGCGGCGTGCTCGTCCACGAAGGACGCGCGCCGCGTGCCGACGCCGCTCACCGAGATCAAGCCAGTGCTGAATGTGCAGCAGGCGTGGAAGACGAGCGTCGGCAAGGGCGGTCGCTATTTGTTCTCGCCGATCGCGGTCGGCGACGCGGTGTTCGTCGCCGCGGCGAACGGCTCGGTCGAGAAGATCGACGCGAAGACGGGCCAGACGGTGTGGCGTACGAAGCTGCACTCGGACCTGTCGGCCGGCGTCGGCAGCGACGGCAACCTGACTGCGGTCGGTGCGCTCAAGGGCGGCGTGTTCGTGCTCGGCGCGGACGGCAAGCAGCTCTGGACGACGACCGTGCAGGGCGAGATCTTCTCGCCGCCGCTGGTCGGCAACGGTCTCGTGATCGTGCGCACGATCGATGGCCAGGTGATCGCGTTCGCCGCGCAGACGGGCGAGCAGAAGTGGATCTACCGCAGCCGCGCGGTGCCGCTGAACCTGCGCGTGTCGGCCGGCATGACGTTTGCGGGCGATGCGGCGGTGCTGGCCGGTTTCCAGGGTGGCGGCCTGGTCGCGATCAATCTTCAGACGGGTGAGCCGTACTGGCAGACGCCCGTGTCGTATCCGAAGGGCGTGACCGAAGTCGAGCGGATCAACGACGTGAGCGGGCCGCCGACGCTGGTCGGTGCGGAAACCTGCGCGGTCACGTTCCAGGGGCAGATTGGCTGTTTCGACGCGAATTCGGGCCGTCCGGTCTGGGAGAAGCCGTTCTCGAGCCGCAGCGGCATCGCGCAGGACGACACCGTGGTGACGGGCGGCGACGACTGGTCGGTGGTCACCGCCTACGACGTCGCGAACGGCAACCAGCTCTGGCGCAACGACAAGCTCAAGAGTCGCGATGTCGGCGTGCCCTATCTGCTCGGCCACGCGGTCGTGATGGGCGACTACAAGGGTTTCGTCCACTTCCTGTCGCGTGATGACGGCTCGTTCGTCGCGCGCATGAAGACGGACGGCAGCGCGATCACGGCCGCGCCGGTGCTGGCCGGCGACACGCTCGTCGTGCAGACGCACGACGGCGAGGTGTACGGCTTCCGCCCGCGCTGACCGATCGGCAGGAAGGGCGCGGCCCGGCACCGGCGGTGCGGGCCGCGCCTGCTTTTTTCATGCGGCGCTTGCCGCCGGCGCCCCCGAGCGGGCGGGTCCGGCGCGCCGCCTTGGCGGCATGCCGCATTCACGAGGCGCACGATACGTGCGCCGAGCGCCCGTCGCGGCGCGGAATTCGTGCTAATTTTCATTCAACGCAGCCGCCTGTCGCAGCGAGGTTTCGTGCGGCAGGCCTCCCGCTCCTGCGTAATACCGTAGACGACATCAGATGAAACCGGTCATTGCCCTCGTCGGGCGCCCCAATGTGGGGAAATCCACGCTGTTCAACCGGCTCACGCGCTCGCGCGACGCGCTGGTCGCCGACCTGCCGGGCTTGACCCGCGATCGCCACTACGGCGAGGGGCGCACCGGCGCGCGTCCCTACCTCGTCGTCGACACGGGCGGCTTCGAGCCGGTCGCGAAGGACGGCATCCTGCACGAGATGGCGCGCCAGACGCGGCAGGCCGTGGAAGAGGCCGACGTCGTGGTGTTCATCGTCGACGGCCGCAACGGGCTCGCGCCCCAGGACAAGTCGATCGCCGACTACCTGCGCAAGACCGGCCGGCCCATCTTCCTCGTCGTCAACAAGGCCGAGGGGATGAAATACACGGCAGTCGCGGCCGATTTCTACGAACTCGGCCTCGGCGATCCGCGCGCGATCTCGGCCGCGCACGGCGACGGCGTGACCGACATGATCAACGAGGCGCTCGAAGTCGCCTACGCGGGCCAGCCCGAGGAGAGCGAGGACGCGGCCCAGTCGCGCGGCGTGAAGATCGCGATCGTCGGGCGTCCGAACGTCGGTAAATCGACGCTCGTCAATACGCTGATCGGCGAGGATCGCGTGATCGCATTCGACATGCCCGGCACGACGCGCGATTCGATCTACGTCGATTTCGAGCGCAACGGCAAGCCCTATACGCTGATCGACACGGCCGGCCTGCGCCGGCGCGGCAAGGTGTTCGAAGCGATCGAGAAGTTCTCGGTGGTGAAGACGCTGCAATCGATCTCGGACGCGAACGTCGTGATTCTGCTGCTCGATGCGCAGCAGGACATCTCCGACCAGGACGCGCACATCGCCGGCTTCGTGGTCGAGCAGGGCCGCGCGCTGGTGGTGGGCGTGAACAAGTGGGACGGACTCGATTCGCACGCGCGCGAGCGCACCAAGGCCGATCTGACGCGCAAGCTCAAATTCCTCGAGTTTGCCAAATTCCACTTCATTTCGGCTGCCGAGAAGACCGGCATCGGCCCGCTGCTGCGCTCGGTCGACGACGCCTACGCCGCCGCGATGAAGAAGCTGCCGACGCCGAAGCTTACGCGCGCGCTGATCGAAGCCGTCGAATTCCAGCAGCCGCGCCGCCGCGGGCCGGTGCGGCCGAAGCTGCGCTACGCGCATCAGGGCGGCCAGAATCCGCCGATTATCGTGATTCACGGCAATGCGCTCGATGCCGTGACGGACACCTATAAACGCTACCTCGAGAACCGCTTCCGGGAAACTTTCGCGCTGACCGGCACTCCATTGCGGATAGAGTTCCGGTCCACCACGAACCCTTATACGGACAAGGGTCGCGGGGAATGAGCCGAACCGCCGGCCAGCGAAGGCGGCTGGCAAAATCGGCTATAGTGTAGCGATTGACGGCGGATCTCTTTTTCTTCGCCGACAATCTAGTTCAACCTGCAAAAAAAGATGGAGTACGCCATGAGCAACAAAGGGCAATTGTTACAAGACCCGTTTTTGAACGCACTGCGTAAGGAACACGTGCCGGTGTCGATCTACCTCGTCAACGGCATCAAGCTGCAAGGGAACATCGAATCGTTCGACCAGTACGTCGTGTTGCTCCGGAACACGGTTACCCAGATGGTCTACAAGCACGCCATCTCCACGGTCGTGCCGGCCCGCCCGGTGAATTTCCACCCGGATGCGGAAGGCGCGTCCTCCTAACCCGATTGCCGCGGCTGGCGCCCGTCGCCGCCGGCGATCCACGCCAGCCGCCTTATCTTGACACCCGCCAATTTGACCAACGCCGCATTAGTGGGCATCGATTTCGGCAAGACCGATTTCGAAGCCAGTCTCGAAGAACTCAGCCTGCTTGCTTCCAGCGCGGGCGCCCATCCCGCAGTCACCCTCACCGGACGACGTTCGAGCCCCGACGCCGCGATGTTCATCGGCAGCGGCAAGGCCGAGGAACTGCGCCTCGCCTGCGACGCGAACGAGATCGACATCGTCATCTTCAATCATCCGCTCGCGCCCGCGCAGCAGCGCAATCTGGAGCGCACGCTGAACCGGCGCGTGGTCGATCGCACCAGCCTGATCCTCGACATCTTCGCGCAGCGCGCGCGCAGCCACGAAGGCAAGCTGCAGGTGGAGCTCGCGCAGCTGCAGTACCTGTCGACGCGGCTGATCCGCGCCTGGACCCACCTCGAACGCCAGAAGGGCGGGATCGGCCTGCGCGGCCCCGGCGAGACGCAGCTCGAGACCGACCGCCGGCTGATCGGCGAGCGCATCAAGATGCTGAAGTCGCGGCTCGACAAGCTGCGCCGCCAGCACAACACGCAGCGTCGCCAGCGCGAACGCAACCGCACGATGTCGGTGTCGCTGGTCGGCTATACGAACGCGGGCAAATCGACGCTGTTCAACGCGCTGACGAAGGCGCAGGCCTATGCGGCCGACCAGCTGTTCGCGACGCTCGACACGACTTCACGGCGCGTCTATCTCGGCGACGAGGTGGGCCAGATCGTGGTGTCCGACACGGTCGGCTTCATCCGCGAACTGCCTCACCAGCTCGTCGCCGCGTTCCGTGCGACGCTCGAGGAGACGATCCACGCGGATCTGCTGCTGCACGTGGTCGATGCGTCTAGCGCGGTGCGGCTCGAGCAGATCGAGCAGGTCAACGACGTGTTGCACGAGATCGGCGCGGACGCGATCCGGCAGGTGCTCGTCTTCAACAAGATCGATGCGGTGCCGGAACTCGCGGCCCGCGGCGATGCGGTCGAGCGTGACGAGTATGGTAATATTTCGCGCGTCTTTTTGAGCGCGCGCAGCGGCCAGGGGCTCGATGCGCTGCGCAGCGCCATTGCCGAAATCGCGACCAGCGACCAGCAGCTCTCCGGCGCGGTGTCGCTGCCCGAGCCGACGCGCGACGGCGGGCTGGCCGAACCGCGCGACGACCACACGGTTTCCGAACACGGGCACTAGCCGGCCGCTGGCCGGACAGTCGACGCCCAATCTGGTGAACAAACTCAGGTGAACGATTACAACGAGCGGAGTACCTGGCTGCGCAAGCGTCCGATGCTGTCGATCAACGACCCTCGCTGGGGTCGCGGCGGCGGCAATGACGACAAGCCCCGCGGCAACGAACCGAAGCGCCCGCAGTCCGACGGCGACGGTCCGCCCGACCTCGATGAAATGTGGCGCAACTTCAACCGCCGTCTGTCCGGCCTGTTCGGCGGCAAGGGCGGTGGCGGCGGCAATCGCGGCCTGCGCCCCGACAATGGGCGCGCCGCGCGGGTCGGCGTGGGCATCGTCATCGGCGTGCTGGTCGCGGTGTACGCGGGCAGCGGCATCTTCATCGTGCCGGACGGCCAGACGGGCGTCGTGCTGCAGTTCGGCGAATATCGCGGCACGGTGGATCAAGGCGTGCATTGGCGCCTGCCCTATCCGTTCGAATCGCACGAAGTGGTCGACACCTCTCAGATGCACGCCACCGAGATCGGCCGTAACAACGTGGTGCGCCCCGCGAACGTGAAGGACGCCTCGATGCTCACGCGCGACGGCGACATCGTCGATGTGCGCTTCATCGTCCAGTACCGGATTCGCTCCGCCACCGACTATCTGTTCCGCACCGTCGATCCCGAACTCACCGTGCGCCAGTCCGCGCAGGCTGCGATTCGCCGCATCGTCGGCGCGCAGGCGGCGAGCGACGTGATCGACTCGGATCGCGACGCGCTGCGCGATGCGCTGATGCAGGCGATCCAGCACGATCTCGACCGCGACCAGACCGGCCTCGTGGTGACCAACGTCGTGATCCAGGCCGCGCAGCTGCCCGAGCAGGTGCAGGCCGCCACCGACGAAGTGGCCAAGGCGCGCCAGCAGGGCGAGGCGGCCAAGAACGCCGCGCAGGCCTACGCCGACGGCTTGCTGCCGCGCGCGCGCGGCGATGCGGCCAAGCTGATCGAAGACGCGAAGGCCTACGCGGACCGCGTCGTCACGCAGGCGCAGGGTGACGCGGACCGCTACAAGCAGGTCTACGCGCAGTACGAGAAGGCGCCTGCCGTCGTGCGCGAGCGCATGTATCTCGACACCATGCAGGAAATCTACTCGAAGGCGATCAAGGTCTACGTCGGCAGCAAGGCCGGCAACAGCGTGGTCTACCTGCCGCTCGACAAGATCGTCGAGCAGCAGCGCCAGCACGCGGCCGACGCCGCCGCGAGTTCGACCGCGCCGGCCGGCGCGGCGCCGGCGAACGGCGCCGACATGAACGGCGCGGCCGGCGGTAACGCCCAGGCGTCCGGCTCGAATCCGCCCGCGGCTTCGGCCGGTTCGTCGGCCGCAACGGCCGCGAGCCCGGCCAGTGCCGCCAGCGATGCGCCGGGCAACGAGGCGCTGCGCTCGCGCGACGCGCTGCGCAGCCGCTCGCGCGAAGACGATCTGCAGTAACGGGGAACGCCAGACATGAATCGAATCGTTGCGCTCGTCATTGCGCTCGTCATCGTCGCGTTCGTCGCGTCGTCCACCGTGTTCGTCGTCGATCCGAGCCATGCCGCGATCGTCTCCGCGCGCGGTGACGGCGAGCCGACCGTGTTCGGTCCCGGCCTGCACGCGAAACTGCCGCCGCCGCTGCAGACCGCGGTGATGGTCGACACGCGGATCCAGACGCTCGACTGGGCCGATCCGCAGAGTTGCACGACCTCCGACAAGCAGGACCTGCTGGTCAGCCCGACCGTGCGCTACCGGATCGCCGATCCGCTGAAGTATTACGAGAAGACCGAGGGCGGCGTGCGCGATGCGCTCGATCCGCTGCTGAGCTCGCTGAAGGACGCGCTCGCGCAGTCGTTCGCGAGCCGTACGCTGGCCGAGGCGATCGGCGCGCAGCAGGCCATCGCCAACGACGCGAAGCGCACGCTGCAGGCGGCGGCCACGCCCTATGGCGTCGAGATCGTCGACGTCGCGCTGCTGCGCATCGACCTGCCGGCCGCCGCGACCGAGGCCGCCTATCGCCGCATGGCGGCGCTCGAGCGCGAGCGCGCCGACGCCGAGCGCGCCGAGGGGGCGGCGGCCGCCGAACGCATCAAGGCCGAGGCGGCGCGCCAGCAGCAGCAGATTCTCGCGGACGCCTATCAGTCGGCACAGACGATCAAGGGCGAGGGCGACGCCAAGGCCGCTCAGATCGCCGGTGACGCGTTCGGCCGCGATCCGCAGTTCTACCAGTTCTACGCGAGCCTGCAGGCGTACCGGAACACGTTCCACGCCAACGACGTGATCGTCGTCGATCCGGACAGCGAATTCTTCCGCTTCATGCGCGGCCCGACGGGCGGCACGGCCGCCGCGCCGGCGTCCGCTTCCCGCAAACACTGACGTACAAGGGGCGCCGCCGCGCGCGGCGCCGTCGATACCGCATGGATCTGGCCGGTTCGCTGTTGCTCGCTCTCGCGCTGATGCTGATCGTCGAAGGGGCGTTCCCGTTCGTGTTTCCGGTCGCCTGGCGCGACGCGTTTCGTAGAATAGCGGAGCGGCCGCCGCATCATATCCGGATCGGCGGCCTGATCGTGATGGTGCTCGGCCTGGTGCTGCTCGTCTTCGCGACCTGATGTGCCGGCCGCCGACCCGGCCCGCAATCCGCGCCGAGCGGCTCCGTTTATCTCGATTTGCCTGGGCCGGTGCCTCGCGGCGCCGGATGCCGTGCGGGTGTCCGACCCATCCGATTCCAATCCGGTGCGCGTCCGCGCGCCGCTGTTTTTTGTCGTAGGACCGTCACGATGTCGACCTGGTTACTTCCCGAGAATATCGCCGATGTATTGCCTTCGGAAGCGCGCAAGATCGAGGAGCTGCGCCGCAGGCTGCTCGATCGCTTCCGTTCGTATGGCTACGAAATGGTGATGCCGCCGCTGCTCGAGTATCTCGAGTCGCTGCTGACGAGCGGCGGCAGCGATCTGCGCCTGCGCACCTTCAACCTCGTCGACCAGCTCTCGGGCCGCACGCTCGGCCTGCGCGCCGACATCACGCCACAGGTGGCGCGCATCGACGCGCACCTGCTGAACCGCCAGGGCGTGACGCGCCTCTGCTATGCCGGCAACGTGCTGCATACGCGCCCGCGCGGCCTGCACGCGACGCGCGAGCAGATCCAGATCGGCGCCGAGCTCTATGGCCACGCCGGCCTCGAGGCCGATCTCGAGGTGCAGCAGTTGATGCTCGACGCGCTGCGGCTCGCCGGGCTCGGCAAGGTGCGCCTCGATCTGTGCCACGCCGCCGTGCTCGGCGCGCTGTTTCGGCGCGACGCGGTGGCCGCCGCGCGCGGCGAGGCGCTCTACGACGCGCTCGCCAGCAAGGACGTGCCGCTGCTGAACGAATTGACCGACGATCTGGGACCGGACACGCGCGCCGCGCTGCGCGCGCTGCCGCATCTGTACGGCGATGCCGCCGTGCTCGGCGAGGCCCGCCGCGTGCTGCCGGCGCTGCCCGAGATCGCACGCGCGCTCGACGATCTCGCGCAGCTCGCCGCGCATGCGCGTGGCGCCGACGTGTCGATCGATCTGGCGGACCTGCGCGGTTACGCCTATCACAGCGGCGCGATGTTCTCGGCCTACGTGGACGGCGTGCCGAACGCGGTCGCCAACGGCGGCCGCTACGATCACGTGGGCCAGGCCTACGGGCGCGCGCGGCCGGCCACGGGCTTCTCGCTCGACCTGCGCGAGATCGCGCGGATTTCGCCGGTCGAGGCGCGCGGCACCGCGATCCTCGCGCCGTGGCGCCAGGACGACGCGTTGCGCGCGGCGGTGGCCGCGCTGCGCGATGCGGGCGAGGTCGTGATCCAGGCGCTGCCGGGGCATGACCACGTGCTCGACGAATTCGCCTGCGATCGCGCGCTCGTCGAACGCGGCGACGCGTGGGTGGTCGAGACGCGCTGAAGCGTGTCGGCGCGCCGGGCCGCGCGACGCTTCCCGGTGCCTTGTCGTCGGCGCGAAGCCGTTGAAGCGAAACGGAAAAATTCGGAACCCGCGCCGAACCTATGTAGAATACGTTTTTAACCAGCTAACGAATCAACAT
The DNA here is from genome assembly GCF_000960995.1 of Burkholderia glumae LMG 2196 = ATCC 33617. NCBI lineage: Bacteria > Pseudomonadati > Pseudomonadota > Betaproteobacteria > Burkholderiales > Burkholderiaceae > Burkholderia > Burkholderia glumae. The sequence goes on from NZ_CP009435.1 coordinate 2,656,570, forward strand.
GTCTGCCAGCGCAGTGAATGTGACTCCCGGGCGCAATGTCGTCGTCGTGGGAACCCAGTGGGGAGATGAAGGCAAGGGCAAGATCGTCGACTGGCTGACGGACCACGCGCAAGGCGTCGTTCGTTTCCAAGGCGGTCACAACGCCGGGCACACGCTCATCATCGGCGGCAAGAAAACCATCTTGCGCCTCATTCCTTCCGGCATCATGCGCGCGGGCGTGGCCTGCTACATCGGCAACGGCGTCGTGCTGTCGCCCGAGGCGCTGTTCAAGGAAATCGGCGAACTCGAGGAAGCCGGGCTCGACGTCCAGTCGCGGCTGTTCATTTCCGAGGCCGCCACGCTGATCCTGCCGTACCACGTCGCGATCGACCAGGCGCGCGAGGCGCGCCGCGGCGCCGACAAGATCGGCACCACGGGCCGCGGCATCGGCCCGGCCTACGAGGACAAGGTGGGCCGCCGCGCGCTGCGCGTGCAGGACCTGTTCGACGCGAAGACCTTCGCCGACCGTCTGCGCGACAATCTCGATTTCCACAACTTCGTGCTGACCCAGTATCTCGGCGGCGCGGCTGTCGATTTCCAGGCGACGCTCGACACCATGCTCGGTTACGTCGATCGTCTCAAGCCGATGGTCACGGACGTCTCGCGGCGCCTGTACGACGCGAACAACGCCGGCCAGAACCTGCTGTTCGAAGGCGCGCAGGGTACGCTGCTCGACATCGACCACGGCACCTATCCGTTCGTCACGTCGAGCAACTGCGTGGCCGGCGCGGCCACGTCGGGTGCCGGCATCGGCCCGCAGAAGCTCAACTACATCCTCGGCATCACCAAGGCCTACTGCACGCGCGTCGGCGCTGGCCCGTTCCCGAGCGAACTGTACGACGCGGACAATCCCGCGCGCCAGAGCCCGGTCGGCGTCACGCTGGCCAACGTCGGCAAGGAGTTCGGTTCGGTCACGGGCCGCCCGCGCCGCACCGGCTGGCTCGACGCGGCTGCGCTGCGCCGTTCGATCCAGATCAACGGCGTATCGGGCCTCTGCATGACCAAGCTCGATGTGCTCGACGGCCTCGACGAAGTCCAGCTCTGCGTCGGCTACAAGATCGACGGCAAGGACGTGGACCTGCTGCCGCGCGGCGCGGCCGACGTCGCACGCTGTGAGCCGGTCTACGAAACGTTTGGCGGCTGGAAGGAAAGCACGGTGGGCATCGATTCGTGGGAGGCGCTGCCGGCCAACGCGCAGGCTTACCTGACGCGCGTGCAGGAAGTGGCCGGCGTGCCGATCGACATGGTGTCGACCGGCCCCGATCGCGACGAAACGATCCTGCTGCGCCATCCGTTCAAGGTCTGATTGCACGATGACGCAAACCAATCACGGCGCGCCGATCGCGATGGCCGATCCGCGCAACGACGACAAGAACCTCTGGGTCGGCTGGGACGAATATCATCGGCTCGTCGAGCTGCTCGCGCTAGCGGTGCATGAATCGGGCTGGAAGTTCGACCAGATCCTGTGTCTCGCGCGCGGCGGCCTGCGCGTGGGCGACCAACTGTCGCGAATTTACGATCTGCCGCTCGCGATCCTCGCGACCAGCTCGTACCGCGAGGCGGCCGGCACGGAGCAGGGCGAGCTCGACATCGCGCAGTACATCACGATGACGCGCGGCAACCTTTCCGGCAACGTGCTGCTCGTCGATGATCTGGTCGATTCGGGCGTCACGCTCGCACGCGTGCAGCAGCACCTGAAGGAGCGCTATCCGTCCGTCACGGCGGTGCGCTCGGCCGTGCTCTGGTACAAGGCGTGTTCGAAGGTGAAGCCCGACTACCACGTCCAGTATCTGGCGACGAACCCGTGGATCCATCAGCCGTTCGAGGAGTGGGACACGCTGCGGCCGCACAACCTGACGGCCTGGACCAAGCGCGGCCACGCCCAGCGCAACGACGAGGCGGCGCAGTAAGACGGCGCGCCCCACCGGCCAGCCACTGACATCGGCGCCCGCGGGCGCCGATCGCATTTGCGGCCGCCGCGCGCAAGCGGCTGGCCTAAACGGGGCCGCATGCTACACTGGCCGCGCCGCGTGGCATGACGGCAACACCGCCGGATGGCATGATCGCGGGGCCAGTTAGAATAGCGCTCGTTTTTCCGACCCCAGAACGGAACGTTACGCTTCCCATGACCGACACGAACCACTCGAACACGCGCCATACCTCCCTGCAGGCTCTCGCCGTCGCGGCGATCGGCGTGGTGTTCGGCGACATCGGCACCAGCCCGCTGTATTCGCTAAAAGAGGCGTTCAGTCCCGCCCACGGCATTCCGCTCACCCAAGGCTCGATCCTCGGCGTGATCTCGCTGCTTTTCTGGGCGATCATGCTGGTGGTCGGCGTCAAGTATCTGATGTTCGTGATGCGCGCCGACAACAACGGCGAGGGCGGCGTGCTCGCGCTGATGGCGCTGTCGCTGCGCTCGGTGGAGTCGCGCCGGCATCTGACGCGCATCCTGATGGCGCTCGGCATTTTCGGCGCCTGCATGTTCTATGGCGACGCCGTGATCACGCCGGCCATCTCGGTCATGTCGGCCGTCGAGGGCCTCGAGATCGCCACGCCCCAGCTCACGCACCTGGTGCTGCCGATCACGGTGTTGATCCTGGTCGCGCTGTTCTGGATCCAGCGCCACGGCACCTCGATGGTGGGCAAGCTGTTCGGCCCGATCATGGTGATCTGGTTCCTGACGCTGGCCGCGCTCGGCATCTACCACATCGCGCGCATGCCGCTCGTGATCGCCGCGATCAATCCGTACTACGCCTTCTCGTTCATGGCCGCCCACGTGCTGCAGGCCTACGTGGTGCTCGGCTCGGTGGTGCTCGTGCTGACCGGCGCGGAAGCGCTGTATGCCGACATGGGCCACTTCGGCGCCCGCCCGATCCGGCTCGCCGGTTATGTGCTGGTGATCCCGTCGCTGGTGCTGAACTACTTCGGCCAGGGCGCGCTGCTGATGCAGAACCCGAAGGCGATCGAAAACCCGTTCTTCCTGCTCGCACCCGAGTGGGCGCTGCTGCCGCTCGTGATCCTGTCGACGGTGGCCACCGTGATCGCCTCGCAGGCGGTGATCTCGGGCGCGTATTCGCTGACGAGCCAGGCGATCCAGCTCGGCTACGTGCCGCGCATGAAGGTGCTGCACACCTCCGATCTCGCGATCGGACAGATCTACGTGCCGGTGGTCAACTGGCTGCTGCTGTTCGTGATCCTCTGCATCGTGATCGGCTTCCGGTCCTCCGACAATCTCGCGGCCGCCTACGGCATCGCCGTGACGGCGACGATGGTGATCACCACGGTGCTGGCCTGCGTCGTGATGGTCAACGTCTGGAAGTGGAACCGGCTGCTGGTCGGGCTCATCATCGGCGTGTTCCTGGTCATCGACCTCGGCTTCTTCGGCGCGAACCTGCTGAAGGTCGCGCAGGGCGGCTGGCTGCCGCTCGGCATCGGCGCGCTGCTGTTCTTCCTGCTGACCACCTGGTTCAAGGGCCGCCACATCGTGAAGGAGCGCACCGCGGCCGACGGCATTCCGCTGATGCCGTTCCTGCAGGGGCTGCTCGCGCATCCGCCGCATCGCGTCTCGGGCACCGCCATCTATCTGACCGGCAACGACCGGCTGGTGCCGGTCGGCCTGCTGCACAACCTCAAGCACAACAAGGTGCTGCACGAGCGCACGCTGTTCCTGACCTTCGTCACGCGCGACATCCCCTACGTGCGCGACGACGAGCGTGTGAGCGTGCGCGAGGCGGGCGGCGGCCTCTACATCGTGCGCGCCGAGTACGGTTTCAACGAGACGCCCGACGTGAAGGCCGTGCTCGAGTACATCGGCCGCAAGCACGACATGTCGTTCGAGCTGATGGACACGTCGTTCTTCCTCGCGCGCGAGACGGTGGTGCCGACCCATCTGCCCGGCATGTCGATCTGGCGCGAGCGCGTGTTCGCGTGGATGCATCAGAACGCCGCGAAGCCGACCGACTTCTTCGCGATTCCGGCCAACCGCGTGGTCGAGCTGGGCACCAAGATCGAGATCTGAGGCCGGTGCCGGCATGCGCCGCGGGTGAGGCCCGGCGGCGGACAGAAGCCGCGCGTCGCGCGGCTTTTTTCATGGACGCGCGCCCCAGTCAGTGCGGGCGATCCGCCAGAGACAGGCCCGCCTCGAGCGAGGCCGGGCCCGCTATCCGTACCGTTGCGGCCTGCCGCCGTCAGCGCTTGAGCTTGGCGAACGCAGCGGCCATCGCGCCGGCCGGTTCCGGCTCACGCGAACGCTGCGGCCGGCCGGCGCCGCCGCGCGGCGCGCCGCGATCGGCGCCCGAACCCGGGGCGCGGCCCGGGCCGGCGGCGCCCGCCTCGTCGGCGAGGCGCATCGTCAACGCGATCCGCTGGCGCTTGACGTCGACCTCGAGCACCTTGACCTTGACCACCTGGCCGGCCTTCACCACCTCGTGCGGGTCCTTGATGAATTTGGTCGACATCGCCGAGACGTGGACTAGGCCGTCCTGGTGGACGCCGATGTCGACGAAGGCGCCGAACGCGGCCACGTTGGTCACGACGCCTTCCAGCACCATTCCCGGCAGCAGGTCGGAGACCTTCTCGACGCCCTCGCGGAACGTCGCGGTCTTGAATTCGGGGCGCGGATCGCGGCCCGGCTTCTCGAGTTCGGCGAGGATGTCGCGCACGGTGGGCAGGCCGAAGCGGTCATCGACGAATTCGGCCGGCGAGAGGCCGGCCAGCGCGTCGCGGTTGCCGAGCACGTCGTCGATGCGCTTGCTGAGCTTCGCGAGCATCCGCTCGACGACGGGATAGGCTTCCGGGTGCACCGAGGAGCGGTCGAGCGGATTCTCGCCGCCGTTGATGCGCAGGAAGCCGGCCGCCTGCTCAAAGGTCTTGTCGCCGAGGCGCGGCACGCGGCGCAGGTGCTCGCGCGACGGGAACGGGCCGTTCGCGTCGCGGTAGTCGACGATGTTGCGCGCGAGCGTGGCGTTCAGGCCCGACACGCGCGCGAGCAGCGGCGCCGAGGCCGTGTTCGCGTCCACTCCGACCGCGTTCACGCAGTCCTCGACCACCGCGTCGAGTGAACGCGCCAGCTCGCGCTGGTTCACGTCGTGCTGGTACTGGCCGACGCCGATCGCCTTCGGCTCGATCTTGACCAGCTCGGCGAGCGGGTCCTGCAGGCGCCGTGCGATCGACACCGCGCCGCGCAGCGACACGTCGAGCTCGGGGAACTCCTTGGCGGCCAGCTCCGAGGCCGAATAGACCGAGGCGCCGGCTTCCGACACGACGATCTTCTGCAGCTTCAGTTCGGGGTGCTTCGCGATCAGTTCGCTCGCGAGCCGGTCGGTCTCGCGCGAGGCCGTGCCGTTGCCGATGCTGATCAGCTCCGCCTGCGTTTGCGCGGCGATGCGCGCGAGCTTGGCGAGCGAGCCGTCCCAGTCGCGGCGCGGCTCGTGCGGGTAGATCGTATCGGTGACGAGCACCTTGCCGGTGCGATCGACCACCGCCACCTTCACGCCGGTGCGCAGGCCGGGGTCGAGACCGATCACGGCTTTCGGGCCGGCCGGCGCGGCCAGCAGCAGATCCTTCAGATTGCGCGCGAACACGCGAATCGCCTCGCTCTCGGCGTCCTCGCGCAACTGCGTGAGCAATTCGGTTTCCAGGTGCGGCTGCACCTTCACGCGCCAGCACCAGCGGCAGACGTCGGACAGCCATTTGTCGGCCGGCCGGCCCTGGTTCGCGATGCCGAAATGGCGCGCGATCATCGCCTCGCCCGGATGCGGGACCTGCGCGTCGAGCTCCTCGCCGAGGCCGAGCTTGACGGTCAGCACGCCGGCGTTGCGGCCGCGGAACAGCGCGAGCGCGCGGTGCGAGGGCACCGTCTTCAGCGTTTCCGAGTAGTCGTAATAGTCGCGGAACTTCTCGCCTTCCTCGCCTTCCTTGCCCTCGATCACGGCCGACGACACGACGCCCTGACCGTGCAGGTAATCGCGCAGCCTGCCGAGCAGCTCGGCCGTCTCGCCGAACTGCTCGGAGAGGATGTCGCGCGCGCCGTCCAGCGCCGCCTTCAGGTCGGCCACGCCCCGCTCGGCATTCACGTAGGCGGCGGCCTCGGTCTGCGGGTCGAGCAGCGGGTTGGCGAGCAGTGCCTGCGCGAGCGGCTCGAGGCCGGCCTCGCGGGCGATCTGGGCGCGCGTGCGGCGCTTCGGCTTGTAGGGCAGGTACAGGTCCTCGAGCACCTGCTTGCTGTCGGCGGTCTCGATGGCCGCGCGCAGTTCGTCGCTCAGCTTGCCCTGTTCCTCGATGCTCGCGAGGATCGTCGCGCGGCGATCCTCGAGCTCACGCAGGTACAGCAGGCGCTCTTCGAGTTGGCGCAGTTGCGTGTCGTCCAGGTTGCCCGTCACCTCCTTGCGGTAGCGGGCGATGAACGGAACGGTGGCGCCTTCGTCGAGAAGTTGCACGGCTGCCGCGACCTGACGCGGCTGGACCGCGAGTTCGGTGGCGATGCGCTGAACGATCTTGAGTGCTACGGTTTCCGTCATGGGGTGTGAGTGCGTCTACGGCCGGCTGGAACGCCCGTGGCCGGCGAACCGGGCCGGGCGGGTGAATGGAGCGGGGCATTTTGCCATAAATGCGGGGCGCCTCCGCCGCGACGGCCGTCACGCGGTGTTAGAATTTGCCCCATGTCCCGCTGCTTTCCTATGACGTTGCCCATCTCCCGTTCAACTGCTGCCGCGCTGGCTCTCGTGCTCGGCGCCGTGTCGTCCGTGGCCGCCGCGCAGACGCCTGCGCCCGCATCGGCGACGGCGGCCGCCGCCGATGCGGCGCAGGATCACGATTTCGATGTCCGCCAAAAAGTGCTCAATCAACGCACGGCGGAAAACAATTATCGTTATGCCGTGGCCGAACACGATTGCTACAGCCGGTTCTTCGTCAACGCCTGTCTGACCAAGGCACGCGAGGCGATGCGCGTGGAGCGTTCGAGCATCAGCCAGCAGCAGCTCGCGCTCGACGACGAGCAGCGCGCGGTGCGCGCCAAGCGCCGCGACGAGCAACTCGCGCTGAAGGCGGCGCAGCAGCAGGCCGAGGCGCCGCAGCGCGCGGCCACCGACGCCGCGAACGCGGCGGCATACGAGGACAAGCAGCGCCAGAACGCGCTGAAGCAGGCGCAGCGCGGAGCCGAGGGGCCGCAGCGCGCGGCGAATCAGCAGGCCTACGATCAGAAGCAGGCCGATTTCCAGCGCAAGCTTGCCCAGGCGCGTGCGCAGGCGGCCGAGAAGGCGCAGGAGCGTGTGCAGAACGTTGCGCGCTACGAGGACAAGCAGCGCGAGGCCGCGCAGCATCAGGCCGAGGTGGCCGAGCGCCAGCGCCAGGCGGCCGAGAAGGCCCGGCGAAAGCAGCAACAGCAACAACAGCAGTAGGGTGTGCCGCGTACGTCGTCACGCCAGACGCGAGGGGGGGATTTCGTTCCAACAGCAATCCCGGCAAATCGTGAACGGTAATTGCAGGCCGTTTGCGTCGCGCCGGTTCTTTTGAAGGAGGCGAGCATGCAAACCCGTCAAGCGGATCTGAGGCAGGACCTGCGCAACCGGCTGGTGTCCTTGCAGGAGCAGCACAGTCAGCTGGCCCGCGAGATCGAGCAGAAGGAAGGCCGATCCGACATCGACGACCTGGCACTTCATCGGCTGAAGAAGGAAAAGCTGCTGGCCAAGGACAAAATCATCATGCTGCAGTCGCAGCTCGAACCGGATCAGCACGCCTGATCGCGGGCCTGGCAGGCGCCGGGGCCGGGTCGGGCACCGGACATAGGAACCGCTTGCCTTGAATTCTTCGTTAGAAGCCACCGCCGACGCGCGGCGCGACGAACCGTCCGCCGCGGCGTCGCGCACGTCCGCGCCGAACGGCCTGGCGATGCCGAGCCGCAAGCGCGTGGCCGAACTCGACGCGATCTTCGGTGAAGGTGGCCTGTTCTCGCGCGCGCTCGACGGCTACCGTCCGCGCGCCTCCCAGATCGACATGGCGCGTGCCGTCGCGGCCGCGATGGAGGCGTCCGCGCGCAAGCTGCCCGAGCCGGAGATGTTCGACAGCCGCAAGCGCCCGGCACGCAAGCTGCAGGGCGACGCCGCGGCCGGCGAGGACGCGCGCGGCCCGGCCGCTGGCGCCGAGGCCGACGACGGCGCCGACAACACGCTGATCGTCGAGGCCGGCACCGGCACCGGCAAGACCTACGCCTATCTGGTGCCGGCCATGCTGTGGGGCGGCAAGGTGATCGTCTCGACCGGCACCAAGCACCTGCAGGACCAGCTGTTCCAGCGCGACGTGCCGACCGTGCGCGATGCGCTGGCCGTGCCCGTCACGGTCGCGATGCTGAAGGGGCGCGCCAACTACCTCTGCCACTACTACCTGCAGCGCACGGCCGACAACGGCCGCCTGCCGACGCGGCAGGACACGGCCTACCTGCAGGAAATCGTCCGCTTCGCGAAGATCACGCGCAGCGGCGACAAGGCCGAATTGGCGAGCGTGCCGGAAACCTCGCCGGTCTGGTCGATGGTCACCTCGACGCGCGACAACTGTCTGGGCCAGGAGTGCCCGCACTACAAGGAATGCTTCGTGATGCAGGCGCGCCGCGAGGCGCAGCAGGCCGACGTGGTGGTGGTCAACCACCATCTGTTCTTCGCCGACATCATGTTGCGCGACACCGGCATGGCCGAACTGCTGCCGAGCGCGAACACCATCATCTTCGACGAGGCGCACCAGCTGCCGGAGACGGCCACGCTGTTCTTCGGCGAGACGCTCTCGACCACGCAGATTCTCGAGCTCGCGCGCGACGCCGTCGTGGAAGGGCTCGCGCATGCGCGCGATGCAGTGGAATGGGTCAAGCTCGGCGGCGCGCTCGAACGTGCCGCGCGCGACGTGCGGCTCGCGTTCGCGGACAGCGGCATCGTGCGAATGTCGCTCGCGCAGCTCGGCGACGATCATCCGCTGTTCGGTGCGCTCGACGACGTCGACGCGGCGCTCGACGCGCTCGCCACGGCGCTGGCCGGCCAGTCGGAGCGGGCCGAGTCGATCGGCGCGTGCCTGCGTCGCGCGCGCGAACTGCAGGGCATCCTGGCCGGCTGGGTCGCACCGGAGGCGGCTGCGGCGCAGGCGGCCAGGGAGGCGACAGCGGCGCCCGAGGGCGAGGCCGCCGCGAAACCGCAGGACGATCCGGGCGAGAAGGTGCGCTGGGTCGAGGTGTTCTCGCAGACCGTGCAGTTGCACGAGACGCCGCTGTCGGTCGCGCCGATCTTCGCGAAGCAGCGCGCCGGCGTGCCGCGTGCTTGGATCTTCACGTCGGCGACGCTGTCGGTGCGCGGCGACTTCAGCCATTACGCGGCGCAGATGGGCCTCAGCTCGCGCCGCTCGATGACGCTGCCGAGCCCCTTCGACTATCCCGAGCAGGGCTTGCTCTACGTGCCGCGCGGCCTGCCGCAACCGTCGTCGCCAGCCTTCACCGACGCGGTGTTCGAGGCGGCGCTGCCGGCCATCGAGGCCTCGGGCGGCGGCGTGTTCATGCTCTGCACCACGTTGCGCGCGGTCGATCGGATCGCCGCGAAGCTGCGCGAGACGATCGAGGCGCGCGGCTGGAACCTGCCGCTGCTGGTGCAGGGCGACGCGAGCCGCACCGAGCTGCTCGACCGCTTCCGCGCCTACGGCAACGCGATCCTGGTCGGCAGCCAGAGCTTCTGGGAAGGCGTCGACGTGCGCGGCGATGCGCTGTCGCTGGTCGTGATCGACAAGCTGCCGTTCGCGCCGCCCGACGATCCGGTGCTGGCGGCTCGGCTCGACGCGCTGACCAGGAAGGGCTTGAGTCCGTTCGCGGTCCACCAGCTGCCGCAGGCCGTGATTACGCTGAAGCAGGGCGCGGGCCGGCTGATCCGCGCCGAAACCGATCGCGGCGTGCTGATGATCTGCGACACGCGGCTCGTCGACAAGCCATACGGGCGCCGCATCTGGCAGAGCCTGCCGCCGTTCAAGCGCACGCGCGAGATCGAGGTGGTGCGCGAGTTCTTCGAGGAGGGTGGGCGCGGAATCCGTGCCTGACGGCGCGAGCGGCTTGGCGTGACGCCCAGCAAAAGCCCAGTAAAAAAACCGGCCGAGGCCGGTTTTTTGATGCGCCCGACGCGGCGGGCAGGGCGCGCGGCGGTGCCGCCTTCGCGCCGTGACGGCATCATGCCGTCAGAACTGCCACCAGGCCCGCTTCCGCGCGCCCGAGCGCGGGTGGCCCGTGATGTAGGGGCTGTCCGGGAAGGTCGCGGCCAGCACGCGCTTGGTGTCGTCGGCGAGCTGCGGCTGGTTCAGGCGCGTGTACGACAGCATCATGATGTGCAGCGCGTCCTCGATCGCCGGCGCGTTCTTGTACTGCGTGATCGCGAGCTGCGCGCGGTTGATGGCGGCCACGTAGGCGCCGCGGCGGTAGTAGTAGTCGGCCGCATGGACCTCGTGCGAGGCGAGCGCGTTGACGATGTAGCGCATCCGCGCGGCCGCGTCCGGCGCGTACTTGCTCTTCGGATAGCGGTCGACCACGATCTTGAACGCGTCATACGACTCGCGCAGCGCCTGCGGATCGCGCTCGCTCATGTCCTGGCCCGAGAAGCGCCCGAACAGGCCGAGATCGTCGTTGAAGTGGATCATCCCCTTCAGGTAGTACGCATAGGCGATATCGGGGTGATCCGGATGCAGCTGGATGAAGCGGTCGACGGCCTGGTCGGCCGCCGTCAGTTCGTTGTCCTTCCAGTTGCAGTACGCGACGTTGATCTGCGCCTGCTGGGCGAAATGGCCGAACGGGTCGCGACCTTGCAGCGCCTCGAAATACTTCGCGCACTTGCCCCAATCGCGGCCGGTCAGGGCATCCTGAGCCTCTGAGTATAATTTGTTGTTCGACCAGGTCGCCGTTTCGTCGGTTTTCTGCGGCAAGCCGTGGCAACCGGCGATCAGTGCGGCGGCTGCAGCCAGCGTAGCCCACGCGGCTAGCGGTTTTGCCACACGTTTGGTCGAATTCATCATGGTGAATAGGGCTCGCATGTCCTAGCTTTCAGTCTCGGTGACCCAGTCTAAATGACCCGTTCAAGTTCGTTCCGTGCCCGGCCGGGCACGGCAAATAGCGCAGATTATAGCCCAAGCTCCACCCCGCCCGACGCATCGGGGACTGATTCGCTCGACGATGACCTGTCCGGCGATACGCTTGCCGCGCCGGCCTCCGACACCGCCGCCGACGCGGCGCCGCGCCTCGTCGCCGTGCCGCCCGCGCTGGCCGGCGAACGGCTCGACAAGGCGCTCGCGCAATTGTTTCCGGAGTTCTCGCGCAGCCGGCTGCAAAGCTGGATCGAGGCGCAGCGCGTGCGCGTGGACGGCGAGCCCGCCAAGGTCCGTCAGCCGGTGCCGCTCGGCGCGACGATCGAGCTGGTGCCCGACCTGCTGCCCGAGCAGCTCGCCTTCACGCCCGAGCCGGTGCCGCTCGCGATCGTCTACGAGGACGAGGCGCTGGTGGTGATCGACAAGCCGGCCGGCCTCGTCGTGCATCCGGCCGCCGGCAACTGGAACGGCACGCTGCTCAATGGCCTGCTGCACCGCTATGGCGAGGCGGCCGCGGGCCTGCCGCGAGCCGGCATCGTGCATCGGCTCGACAAGGAAACCTCGGGGCTGATGGTGGTGGCGCGCACGCTCGCTGCACAGACCGACCTGGTGCGGCAGCTGCAGGCACGCACCGTGAAGCGCCGCTACTTCGCGCTGGTGTGGGGACGCACGCCGGCCAGCGGCACCATCGACGCGCCGATCGGCCGCGATCCGCGCGAGCGCACGCGCATGGCCGTCGTGACGGGCGCCTCGGGCAAGCCGGCGCGCACTCACTTCCGCACCGTCGACTCGGTGCTGTGGCAGAACCAGCCCGTCTCGGCGATCCAATGCGATCTCGAGACCGGCCGCACCCACCAGATCCGCGTCCATTGCGCGCACCTCGGCCATCCGCTGCTCGGCGACCCCGTCTACGGCAGGGCGCGCGGCAAGCGCTCGGTGGCCGCGCTGCCGGACGGGTTCGCGCGCCAGGCGCTGCACGCCTGGCGGCTCGGGCTCGTACATCCGGTCACGGGCCGCAGCATGCAGTGGCGCTGCGCGGTGCCGGACGACATCGCCGCACTCGCGGCCGCGCTCGGCTTCGGCGCCGAGGAGGCCGGCTTCGATGGCGACGATTACGACGATGACGATTACGACGGCGAGATCTTCTACGACGAGATGCCGCACGACGATCACGACGAGGACTGAATGGCGAGCTCCCTGTTTCCCGAGCTGAGCTGGAACGATTGCCTGCGGCCCGACTGGCGCGTGGCGCCGCGCGTGCGCGCGCTGGTGTCGACCCGCAACGGCGGCCTCAGCGCTGCTCCCTACGGCCGCTGGTCGGCCGCCGGCGGCGACGCGCCGGGGGGCCTGAATCTCGGCCGTCACACCGGTGACGAGCCGGCCGCCGTCGAGGCCAACCGCGCGCGCCTGCTGGCGTTGACGGGCCAGCCGCGCGCCGCCTGGCTGGAACAGGTGCACGGCACCGAGGTCGTGCGCGCCGACGCGGTGCTGGCCCGCGCAGACGATCCGACCGCCGACCCGGCCGCGGCCGGGGTGCGCGCCGACGCGAGCGTGACCGACCTGCCGGGCGCGGTCTGCGTGGTGATGGTGGCCGACTGCCTGCCGGTGCTGCTGTGCGATCCGGACGGCCGCGCGGTCGGGGCCGCGCACGCGGGCTGGCGCGGCCTGGCGGCCGGCATCCTCGAGGCCGCGGCGTGCCAGGTGGCGGCGCTGGCCGGTGTCGAGACGAGCCGGCTGCGGGCCTACCTGGGGCCGGCGATCGGGCCGGCCGCGTTCGAGGTCGGCGCCGACGTGCGGACCGCGTTCGCCGAGGCCGCGACGAGCGCCGAGCGCGAGGCGAGCGCGCGCGCGTTCGTCGCCGTCGACGGTTCACCCGGCAAATACCACGCCGATCTCTACGCGCTCGCGCGACTGCGCGCGGCGCGGCTCGGCATCACGGAGGTGGCGGGCGGCGGCGCTTGCACCGTCACCGAGCGCGAGCGCTATTACTCGTATCGCCGCGATCGCGTGACGGGCCGGATGGCCGCGATGATCTGGATCGATGCCTGAGGCGAATAGCATGACGCGCCGTTGCGGATTGCTGGATGGCGGCGGGATTCGTTGCGGAGGGTGATCCGAACCGATGCGCAGCGCGGCGAAACCTGTCGGCCTGGACGGGTATTTCTTGCCCGTCCAGGCAGAAATGCGAGGGTATATTTGCTGCGGCGCGTGACATGATTTCGGCTGCGGAACCCGATGGGTCCATATTCGCTCCAATTTGTCCGAGCGTCGTGTCCCGCCAATGGAGACGACCCAAATCGCGACCTATTGCCGCACGGTCGCGAGCGCGAGCGTTTTCGCCTGCCGCTTCACATGGGGAAAACGATAATGATAAAACTACTGCACTGCGGCAGAATCTGGAGGCCGTCCTCTAGCGCGTGATGCCGAGCGTGTCGCGCGGTCTCGCGGAGGCCGACGCAGGATGTCCAGACGCTCCGCCAGGAATCACCGGTAACGCAGGTATGACAGCACCGAAAAATTCGTCGACTTCCTCACAAGCGGACTTCACCCCGGGGCGCCAGGCGGCCGATGCGTCCCAGCCGATGCAGCAGATGTTCGGCGCGTGGCTCGATGCCTGGAGCCGCCTCGCCGAGCCGCTGCGCGCGGCCGCGCAGCAGGCGCAGCCGCGGCCGGACATGTCCGCGGCGTTCGCCTTTCCCTTCACGATGCCGGCCCGGCGCGAGTGGCCGGCCGCTGGCGGTGCGGGCCTGCCGTTCGCCGGCCTGTTCGGCCAGGGCGGCGCGGCGCCGCTCGCCGGCATGGCGCTGCCGGTTGCGGCGGTGCCGCCGGAGAAGCTGCGGCAGCTGCAGGCCGACTATGCGCGCGAGAGCGCGGAGCTGTTCCGGCAGGCCACCTCGGCCGAGCTGGTCGCCCCCGAACTGAAGGACCGCCGGTTCAGCGCCGAGGCCTGGAAGGCCTCGCCCGCGCATGCGTTCACGGCGGCCTGGTATCTGCTCAACGCGCGCTATCTGCATGCGCTCGCCGACGCGGTCGAGACCGACCCGAAAACGCGCGAGCGAATTCGTTTCGCGGTGCAGCAATGGACCGCCGCGACCGCGCCGAGCAACTTCCTCGCGCTCAATCCGGAAGCGCAGAAGAACCTGCTCGAGACGCAGGGCGAAAGCCTGCGGCAGGGCCTGAGCAACCTGCTCGCCGATCTGCAGCGCGGCAAGATCTCGCAAACCGACGAATCGCAGTTCGTGGTCGGCAAAAATCTCGCGAACACCGAGGGCGCGGTGGTGTTCGAGAACGCGCTGATGCAACTGATCCAGTACAAACCGGTCACGCCGAGCGTCTACGAGCGGCCGTTGCTGATCGTGCCGCCCTGCATCAACAAGTTCTACATCCTCGATCTGCAGCCCGAGAATTCGCTCGTCGCGCATGCGCTCGCGAGCGGCCACCAGGTGTTCCTGATTTCGTGGCGCAACGCGGACGCATCGATCGCCGGCGCGACCTGGGACGACTACATGAACGACGGCGTGCTGGCCGCGCTCGACGCCGTGCAGCAGATCAGCGCGCGCGAGCAGGTCAACGCGCTCGGCTTCTGCGTCGGCGGCACCATGCTGGCCACCGCGCTCGCGGTGCTGGCCGCGCGCGGCCAGCACCCGGTCGCCTCGATGACGCTGCTCACCGCGATGCTCGACTTCAGCGACACCGGCGTGCTCGACGTGTTCGTCGACGAGGCGCACGTGCAGATGCGCGAGCAGACCATCGGCGGCAAGAACGGCGCAGCGCCCGGGCTCATGCACGGCGTCGAGTTCGCGAACACGTTCTCGTTCCTGCGGCCGAACGATCTGGTCTGGAACTACGTGGTCGACAATTATCTGAAGGGCCGCACGCCGGCGCCGTTCGATCTGCTGTACTGGAACAGCGACTCGACCAACCTGCCGGGGCCGATGTACGCGTGGTATCTGCGCCATACCTATCTCGAAAACCGGCTGCGCGAGCCCGATGCGCTGACGGTCTGCGGCGAGCCCGTGGACCTCGCGCGGATCGACGTGCCGACCTTCATCTACGGCTCGCGCGACGATCACATCGTGCCGTGGCAGACCGCCTACGCCTCCACCTCGCTGCTGACCGGGCCGCTGCGCTTCGTGCTGGGCGCCTCGGGGCACATCGCCGGCGTGATCAATCCGCCCGCGAAGAACAAGCGCAGCTACTGGACCTTCGACTCGCCCGACGCGAAGGAGCTGCCCGAGCATGCGCAGGACTGGCTCGAGGCGGCCACCGAGCATCCGGGCAGCTGGTGGCCCGAATGGATCGACTGGCTCGACCAATACGGCGGCCGCAAGACCAAGCCGCGCGCCGCGCTCGGCTCGGCGCGGTTTCCGGTGATCGAAGCGGCGCCGGGCCGCTACGTGCTGGAACGCAGTTGACGCGGTGCGCGGGACATTGACGGATGGCGGCGGGCGGCGCACGCTCGCCGACTGCTTCCGGGGATTTTTCAACTGAGCGGGTCGCGCTTGCCGGCCTGGAGGACAAGGACATGACTGAGGTAGTGATCGTATCGGCCGCGCGTACCGCGGTCGGCAAGTTCGGTGGGTCGCTGGCGAAGATCGCGGCGCCCGAACTCGGCGCGGCCGTGATCCGCGCGGTGCTGGAGCGCGGCGGCGTGGCGCCCGACCAGATCAGCGAAGTGATCCTCGGGCAGGTGCTGGCGGCCGGCTCCGGCCAGAACCCGGCGCGTCAGTCGGTGATCAAGGCCGGCCTGCCCACGGCCGTGCCGGCGATGACCATCAACAAGGTCTGCGGCTCGGGCCTGAAGGCCGTGATGCTGGCGGCCAACGCGATCATCGCCGGCGATGCCGAGATCGTGATCGCGGGCGGCCAGGAAAACATGAGCGCGGCGCCGCACGTGCTGCCGGGCTCGCGCGACGGCTTCCGGATGGGCGACGCGAAGCTGGTCGACACGATGATCGTGGACGGCCTGTGGGACGTCTACAACCAGTACCACATGGGCATCACGGCCGAGAACGTCGCGAAGGAATATGGCATCACGCGCGAGGCGCAGGACGCGTTCGCCGCGCAGTCGCAGAACAAGGCCGAGGCCGCCCAGAAGTCGGGCCGTTTCGACGACGAGATCGTGCCGATCGAGATCCCGCAGCGCAAGGGCGAGCCGCTGCGCTTCGCCACCGACGAGTTCGTGCGCCACGGCGTGACGGCCGAGTCGCTGGCGGGCCTCAAGCCCGCCTTCACGAAGGAGGGCACGGTGACGGCCGCCAACGCCTCGGGCATCAACGACGGCGCGGCCGCGGTGCTGGTGATGTCGGCGCAGAAGGCCAAAGCGCTCGGCCTCACGCCGCTCGCGCGTATCAAGGCCTACGCGAGCGCCGGCGTCGATCCGAAGGTGATGGGCATGGGCCCGGTGCCGGCCTCGCGCCGCTGCCTGGAACGCGCGGGCTGGTCGGTCGACGATCTCGACCTGATGGAGATCAACGAGGCATTCGCGGCACAGGCGCTGGCCGTGCATCAGCAGATGGGCTGGGACACCTCGAAGGTGAACGTCAACGGTGGCGCGATCGCGATCGGCCATCCGATCGGCGCGTCCGGCTGCCGGATTCTCGTCACGCTGCTGCACGAGATGCAAAAGCGTGACGCGAAGCGCGGTCTCGCCTCGCTCTGTATCGGCGGCGGGATGGGGGTCGCGCTGGCGGTCGAGCGCCCCTGACGTGCTGCCCGGCGCGGTGGGCGGCACCGGGCAACGAGGCGAAAGAGACAGACGCAAGCGCCGTCCGGCGCTTCGACAACGATAAATGGAGTGTTCTGTATGACTCAGCGAATTGCTTACGTAACCGGCGGCATGGGCGGCATCGGCACGGGCATCTGCCAGCGCCTGCACAAGGCCGGCTTCCAGGTGGTGGCCGGCTGCGGGCCGAACTCGCCGCGCCGGGTGAAGTGGCTCGAGGATCAGAAGGCGCTGGGTTTCGATTTCTACGCTTCCGAGGGCAACGTCGGCGACTGGGAGTCGACCAAGCTGGCCTTCGACAAGGTCAAGGCCGAGGTGGGCGAGGTCGACGTGCTCGTCAACAACGCGGGCATCACGCGCGACGTGGTGTTCCGCAAGATGACGCTGGAGGACTGGCAGGCCGTCATCGACACCAACCTGACCAGCCTCTTCAACGTGACCAAGCAGGTGATCGACGGCATGGTCGAGCGGGGCTGGGGCCGCATCATCAATATTTCGTCGGTGAACGGCCAGAAGGGGCAGTTCGGCCAGACCAACTACTCGACCGCCAAGGCCGGCATCCATGGCTTCACGATGTCGCTGGCGCAGGAAGTGGCCACCAAGGGCGTGACGGTCAACACCGTCTCGCCGGGCTATATCGGCACCGACATGGTCAAGGCGATCCGCCCCGACGTGCTCGAGAAGATCGTCGCGACGATCCCGGTGCGCCGCCTCGGCTCCCCCGACGAGATCGCCTCGATCGTGTCGTGGCTCGCCTCGGATGAATCCGGCTTCGCCACCGGTGCCGACTTCTCGCTGAACGGCGGCCTGCACATGGGCTGAGGGGCCGGGCCCGCGCGCGGCCGGCCGGGTGGGGCCGCCGCGCGCGGGCCCGACGGATTCCGAACGCGCTTTGCCCGGCCCGCGCCGTCGCGCCGGCGAGCGCCGTCATCGCGCCGCAGCGGCGCCCACAAGGTGTTATATGACTACTACAAAGAAGACTGCCGAACGACTCATCAAGAAATATCCGAATCGCCGGCTGTACGACACCGAAACGAGCACGTACATCACGCTCACCGACGTCAAACAGCTCGTGCTCGAGCAGGAGGATTTCAAGGTCGTCGACGCCAAGAGCAGCGAGGACCTGACGCGCAGCATCCTGCTGCAGATCATTCTCGAGGAGGAGAGCGGCGGCGTGCCGATGTTCTCGTCGTCGATGCTTTCGCAGATCATCCGCTTCTACGGCCATGCGATGCAGGGCATGATGGGCACCTACCTGGAGAAGAACATCCAGGCCTTCATCGACATCCAGCACAAGCTCACCGACCAGTCGAAGAACCTCTACGACACCAACAACGCGATGAATCCCGAGGTCTGGTCGCAGTTCATGAACATGCAGGCGCCGATGATGCAGGGCATGATGACGAGCTACATCGAACAGTCGAAGAACATGTTCGTGCAGATGCAGGAGCAGATGCAGAGCCAGGCGAAATCGATGTTCAGCTCGTTCCCGTTCAAGCAGCCGACGCCGCCCGAAGACCCGGACAAGAAGTAGGCGCGACGGCGGCGACCGGCACGGCGCGGCCTGCGTGATCCGTGTCGGGCCAGCCGCGTCGTCGTTCGGCGTGCCGTGCCGGCCGCTGCGGCCGCTGCGGCCGCGTGTGCCGGGCCGCGGGCAAAGCTTTTCGGTTCGGCCCCGGACCCGGGGCCGGGGCTCAGGCGAGGTCCTCGCTGTAGTCGGCGAGCGCTGCGATCTCGTGATGCCGGCGCGGGCCCTGGCGCTTCAGCGCGCGCAGCTCGAGCGTGGCCTCGCAGAACGCATCGCGCAGCCGGCGGATCTGCTCCTCGAAATCCTGCCGCTCCTTCAACAGGTTCGCGACATAGCGATCGACGGGCCGCACCCCGTCGCGCCACGTCTCGGCGGCGCCCGCCATGGCGTCCGTCTCGGCCGCCGACATCGCCGGCGTTGCGAGCGGGCCGCCGGCTGCGGGAGCGTCCGGATGCGATGCTGCCTGGCTCAGCTCGATCGGGGGCACGCCCGTCTCGGCGGCGGGCGGCGCGAACGCGCGGTCGTTCGCGGCGGCGGCGGGCGCCTCGGCCGGCCGGTCGATCAGGCAGCGATAACCATAGCCGTAGAGCGACAGGATCTCGCAGCCGTGCGAGCCGTCCAGCCGCAGTTTCTTGCGAATCCGGCTGACGTGGGTGGCCACCGTGCGCGTATCGATATCGCTCTGCAGTTTCCAGATCCGGCCGAGCAGCGTGTCATGCGAAATCAGCTGATCGGGATGCCGGAAGAAATACGCGGCCAGCTCGAATTCCTTGCGAGTCAGATTGATCGGCTCGCCGTTCAGGATGATCCTGGTGCTCTTGGTATCGATCGAATAATCGCCGATCTCGATCACGTCGCCGGGCTGCTGCGCCTGCCGCAGCGTGACCGTGTTGATACGCGACTGAATCTCGGCTTCGCGAACCGGCCTGAGCAGATAATCGTCGGCACCGGCTTTCAGCGCGTCGCCAGCCAGGTGCCATGCCTCGCGCGCCGTCATCGCGATGACCGGCACATGCCATTCGAAATGGTGGCGCGCCCAGGCGATCAGGTCGATGCCGGACAGGTCGGGCAGGGCGACGTCGACCATCAGCAGATCGTAGCCGCTGCGCCTGAGCGCGTTGAAAAAGGCGTTGCCGGTCTTGAAGAATTCGGGCTGATGCCCGCCGCTTTTCAACCACAGTTCAAGCTGCTTCGTTTGATTCGCCGGACCGCCGAGAATGGCGACTTTCATCGGTTCTCGCCTCGTGATGGATGCTGACTCGGTGACAGATGCGTGCTGTTTCCGCAGTATCCCGTCTCGGTAAATTTGCCCTCGTCGTAATTTGTAACGAAAAGATACGTCGTGTTTCATTCGCCGCATCCTGCAAGAATTTGACAAAAACGTCCAGGCAGCGCCGGCTCGCAGGCGCCGGGTCAATTCACGAGCGGGGCTCGCGTGCGCTGCCTGCAGGCGGGTACGCCGCTTGCGGCCGCAGCGCGCGAGCACGGCGCGCGGGGCAGGGATCGGCGCCGCTGTAACGAATCGTTGCAGTCTCGACGCGCCGCTGCGGGCGCACCGCATCAGTCGTCCATCGTGGCGCGGCCGTCGTTCAGCTGCACGCGCGCCGCGTTGTCGCGAACCAGCTCGCCGAGCAGGCGCGCACGCGCCTGCGGCGTGGCCTGGCTGATCCGCTCGGCGATGGCCCGGACGTCGTCGAGCGCGACCCAGCCCACGATCGCCGCATCGGCGATGTGGGTCGCGTTGACCTCGGCCCCCGTCGGATCGTCATGGCCGTCGGGGTCCTGGCCGGCCGGCAGATGGCCGGCCTCGACGAGGATTCGGGTGAGGTCGTAGGCGTGATCGGCGGCATCGAACCGGCGCGTGTCGATCACGTAGACATAGGCGCGGCCGCTGCCGGACGCGGCGGCGGCCGCGCGGGCCAGCGCCCCCGCGGCGAGCTTCGAGGTGGAGATGCCGGCCTCGCCCGTCGCGCCTTTCGGGTCCGCGAGGCCCTGTGCCTCGAGCAGGTGCGCGTCGACGTCGAGCGGCTTGCCGCTGAAGAGGCCGCCCGCCGCGCGGATCTCGCGCGGCGAGTGCGCGGCGCCGTGATAGACGAGGCCGTGATAGCCGTACAGCATCTCGTGGTGCGGCGACACGGTCGAATGGCCCAGTTCGACGGAAACGCCGGCGCGGCCCGTTTCCATGACGAAGCGCTTCAGGTCGTCGACGCTGCGGATCTCGCCGGGCTCGCTTGGCTCGCTTGGCGCGCCCTGGCCGGCCGCGTCGGCGGCGGCGCGCGCGCCGGCCGGCCCGGCCGGGCGTGCCGCAGTCTCGCCCGGCCGGTACGCGGCCGAGTTGGGCAGCAGGGCCTCGCTGCCGGCCGACAGGTGAACCGTGCCCGAGGCGCCGAGCAGGTCTTTCGAGAATGCATTGAATTCGAACTCGGATGGCTGCCATTGCCAGGCGCGATCCTCGTCCTCGTCTTCGTCGCAAAAAATCTCGTTCGGATCATGGCGGCGCCGGCGCGTGCGCAACGGCAGCCGCGCGGCGGCGGGCGGCGCGAGCAGGCGCGCGGTCGGCGCGCCATGCGCATGGCGGCCCGCCGCATGGACGGACTCGTCGTCGGCCAGCACTGCCTCGCCGGCGTCGGACGCGGCGGCGGGGCGGGGCGCGATGCCGGATCCGGCCGGCCGCGTCGCGGCAAGCCGGCCGCCGGCCGGCCGGTCGGGCGGCGTGCCGGCGCCCGCGGGGCTGCCCCGCTGCGGTGCGGCCGGCGATGGCGGGCCGCCGTGCCGCGTCAGGTGAGCCAGCGCCGTGAGCGGGTCGCCGGCATGGCGGATCGAGGTCGGCGCCGCCGGCGCATGGCGCGGCGGCGTGGAAGGCGTCGTGCCGGTCGGCTCACGCGTGACTGTCGACGGCGGGCGCGTCCGCAGGCGGTTCACGGGCGGCATCCGGACTCCTTCTGAAAGCGTCGGGTCTCTCGGGCGCGCCGGCATGCGAGGGCCGGCGGCGGTTCCGGCTAGAGTGAAGCACGCCCGGCGCCGTGCCGTGCCCGCGACGGGAAGCGATGTCGTGCCATGCGAAGCGCGACCCGGCCGGCAAGCGGGCCTTCGGCGCCGACCGGGGGCGGCCCGCGCGCGCCGCCGTGTCATGCGCCGTGCGCGCCGCCGCGCCTGATCGGCGCGGGTGCCGCTCAGGACGGAATGACCCGCTCGGCCTTGAGGCGATCGAACAGCGCGTAGAACGCGTCGACGGTGCTCTGGTAATCGAGGAAGCCGGCCTTGCGGCTCTTGCTCATGTCGGTCAGCACTTCCATCGGGCGCCCGAGATCGGCGTCGGTATGCCACCACGAGACCAGCCGCTCGAGGTCGGGCTCGGCCAGCGCCGCGCGCGCGGCGATCTACCGCCATTGCGCGCCGGCCTGCTGCATGCGGCCTTCCAGCGGACGCGCCTGGCCGTCGAACGGCGCGGCCTCGATGCCGAAATAATCGGCGATGCGCTGCCACATCCACTTCCAGCGGAACACGTCGCCGTTGACGACGTTGAAGGCCTCGTCGCGCGCGCTCGGCGAGGTCGCCGCCCATTCGAGATGGCGCGCCAGCAGGCGCGCGTCGGTCATGTCGGTCAGGCCGTTCCATTGCGCGGGCGAGCCGGGAAACACGAACGGCTGCCCGCTCGCCCGGCAGAGCGTCGCGTAGACGGCGAGCGTCACGCCCATGTTCATGGCGTTGCCGAGCGCGAAGCCGATGATCGTGTGCGGACGATGCACGCTCCAGCCGAAGCCGTGGCGCCGGGCGGCCTCGAACAGGCGATCCTCCTGCTCGTAATAGAAGTTGTCGACCGGCTGGCGCCCCTGCTCCTCGCGAAACGGCGTGAGCGGCACGGCGCCCTGGGCGTAGGCTTCGAACGGCCCGAGATAGTGCTTCAGGCCGGTGACGAGCGCCGCGTGCTCGAGCTGGCCGCCCGGGCCGAGCGCATCGAGCACGTTGCGCACCATCGCGCCGTTGACGCGGATGTTCTCGGCCTCGGTCGGCTGGCGTGCCCAGGCGGTGAAAAACACGTGGCTGAACGCGCGCCCGCGCAGGGCGCCGGCCACCGCATCGGGCGAGCGCAGGTCCGCCGTCAGCGCCTCGACGCGCGCGGGCATCGCCGTGCGCCCGCGCGACAGGCCGGTGACTTCCCAGTCGCCGAGCCCGGCCAGATGGTCAGCGAGATTGCGGCCGACGATGCCGGTCGCGCCGATGATCAATGCTCGTTTGGTCATGGAATCGACTGCCTTGAAATGGGGAAC
Source organism: Burkholderia glumae LMG 2196 = ATCC 33617 (assembly GCF_000960995.1). Classification (NCBI taxonomy): domain Bacteria; kingdom Pseudomonadati; phylum Pseudomonadota; class Betaproteobacteria; order Burkholderiales; family Burkholderiaceae; genus Burkholderia; species Burkholderia glumae. Next base: position 2,679,224 of record NZ_CP009435.1, read on the forward strand.
CTGATGCAGTGCGCCGGCTGCGGGCCGGGAGCGGAGCGGCCGGCCGAGCGGCGCACGACGGAGCGCGCCGATTGTAGCAACGGCTTGGCAAGCGTGCCGGCGGGCGGACCGGGCGGCGGAGCTGCGGGCGGCGGCGCGCCGCGCGATCAGGCCGGATCGGAAAGGTTGCAGACCGCGCGCAGCGCCTGGACGGCCTCGCGCAGGCAGTCGGCGCAGCCGGCGGTGCTGCCCGTGGGGTGCCATGTCCAGTTGCAGCCGCCGTGGTCCGGCGCCTGCCGCTGCACCGGAGCAATTTCGACGCCCATGCAGTCGGGGCAGCCGTCCGCGGCGAGCCGGACCAGGCCGTCGAGCGTCGCTTGCGGCAGCAGCTTGCGGCCGTGCGCGTCGGTGGGACTGGTGTCGAACAGGTGCAGGTTCCGCTCGGCTTCGTCGCGCGTCGCAAAGCCGAGCGGCGAATACAGGGCGCGCGGGCTGCCCGTCGCGCCTTCGGCGGCTTGCAGCTGCCAGTACCAGCGGCCGTTGTCTTCCTCGAAAATCTCGTATCGCGGGGTGTCCATGGCGTACCTCGATGCGGTGTCGAGGCAGCCTAGCACGAGGACGCGCCCGGCGCGGCGGCCGCCGTCACGGATAGCTGACCAGGTTCACCGGAATCGTCGAGGCGCCGGCCGCCTGCGCGCCCGCGTTGTTGACGACATGGGTGATGCTGCCGACCCCGCCGAGCGACACGGTGAGCGTGTCGTGCAGCCTCACGCCGGCGGTCTGCGGCACCTCGAAGCCATGCAGCGCGTTGACCGACGGATTGACGTTGAAGAAGCAGTAGCTGCCCATGCCCCAGGTCTGGTGGCTCGTCACGCCGTCCGCCACCTTGTAGGCCGCGTAGCCGTTGCCGGCCGGGCTGAGCCACGACGCCTGGTTCGGCACGTCATACGGCAGCTCGTTCTGGAAGAAGATGGTCCTGCCGTTCTGGCCGTTCCACAGCACGTTGTACTTCTGGTAGTGCTCGACGAAGAGGCCCGTGGCGAGCACGTTCGCACCGTTCACGACGAGGCCGGTGTCGGCCGTGTTGACGGTCCAGCCGGTGGGCGCCGAGCCGTGATCGGCGCGCCATGCCCAGATGTGGTCGATCAGCGTGTCGTTGGCGTTCACCACCAGGCTGTTGGTGGCCTTGCCGGCCTGCGCGCCGCCGATGCGGAAGTACACGTCCTGCACGCTGACCGGATCGCTCGCGTGGCTGGCCGCCGAGCCGGCCGTGCCCACCGTCAGCAGCGCGCCGCTGTTGACCGTGCCCGCGTCGAACAGCAGGCCGGCGATCCTGACGCCGTTGACGTCGGCCACCGTCATTGCGTTGCTGCCGTTGTCGGGCGTCAGCGTCGGGAAGCCGATGCCGAGCACCACCGTGCCGGCGCGCGTGATCGCGATGGCCTGGCTCAGGTGGTAGGTGCCGGGGGTGAAGAACAGGTTCAGGCCCTGCTGCAGCGCCGCGTTGAGCGTGGCCGCCGTGTCGGTCGGCTGCGCGACATAGAACCGGCTCATCGGAATCGAGGTGCCCGGCGTGGGCCCCGCGCCCCACGTGATGGCGCTGGCGTTGGTGCGCAGCGAGGGCAGGAATACGTTGTAGTTGCCCGCGCCGTCGATGTAGAGATACGGCTTTTCACGCGAGACCGGCGTGGTGGCGAGCGTGGTGTAGGGCGGCGCGGCGTTCCAGGTGGCCGGGAACGACTGCGCCGGGGCGCCGCTCACGCCCGAGAACACCATGTTCCAGACTCCGTTGGTCCAGCCGCCGATCGTGCTGTCGCGCGTGTACCACTGCTGCTGCGAGCCCGACGACACCGTGCCGTCGATCTTGCTGTCGGCGATGAAGCCGCCGCTCGAGTAGCCTCGGCCGTCGCCCTGGTTCGACGGGCCGAGCGTCAGGTTGCCGCGGATATGGACGCGGCGCATCGGTGCCGCCTGCGAGACCGCCCAGCGATCGGTGCCGCCATTCGGCGTGACCGCGAGGTTTTCCACCGAGCGCCAGAAGTTCTGCGTGGCGTTCGCCTGGTCGCCGTAGTTCCAGCCGCTGTCCACGTTGATGCTGCCGCTGATCCCGGTGTCGTCCGGGTTGCGTCCGAGGCCGGCGATCGAGGTGTAGAAGCCGACGTTCGCGTTGATGTTGCTGTAGCTGCCCGGCTTGAACAGGAACGCGTAGCGCTGCGAGCCGAATTGCGCGGTGGGGCTGAGCAACTGCGAATTGAAGGCATTGTCGAGCCGGGACTGGATCGATGCGCTCGACATGCCCGGGTCGAACACCACCACGTTCGGGCCGAAGTTCGGCGTGTTCGAGGTGGCGAACCGGCCGGCGGCGGCCTGCTTGAAGACGGCGCCGGCGGCCGGGCCGCCGTCGCCGTCGCCGCATGCGCCCAGCGCGGCCGTGATCGAGGCGAGCGCCATGGCGGTGAGCGTCAGGCGGCGTTTGCGAAGCGTTGACATATGAACTCCTCGGTGTTTGAAAAGCGCGAAATTGCCGGCGCTTTTTCACGTCAGTATTCCGGGCCTTCAGCGTGCCCGGACCGGGTGCGAGTCATAGTGGGCAAGGCAGTGAATCTCTTGTTTTTATTATCTGGGCCGTGGCGCATTGGGCCGATTTTGTCGCGCGGTGCCGCTGCAGCAAGCGTTTCATTTTCAATGCGGCCGGCGCGCGGTGTGGGCAGCGTATCACGTCCGTTTGAAAGATATGAAGATTTATTTTTATTGGAATTTGGATGAATCGATTATCGATTTTGATATGTCGGTAATTGTCGCGATTGTTCCGGCCGGCGCGAATATCGCTCGCCGCATTCCAGGCCGCGCGTTGCCTCGAAAGCGAGGATCCGCCGTGGGCCGCGAGCTTGATTGCCGGCGACGCATCGCTTGGCGCGCCCGAGGCCTGCACCGCCTGCGCCGGCATGAAGCGGACCAGCGCCGGACCACGTGATTCGCCTGTATCGGGGAACCGCTCGGCCGTCGGGGCTGACATCGTGATTTCGATTTTACGTATCGCTTTCCGAACCCCCGCTTTCTGAAAGGACAGCTCGACGAGATCGCGGCCGATACGAAACCGGCAATCGTGACATAGCCGTGTCATGGCCGGTGCTCATGGTGGCGGGAGGTGGCCGGACATCGCATCCGAAGAAGCCGGCGGTGCCGGCCCGAGGGCGCTGTCGGCCTCGCCGGGAAGCCGCGCCGCACGCGCCGACAGCACATGCAGTATCATGCGCGCTTCCTGGCGCGAAGCATGGGCTCGCGCCGACACGCCCCGCTGTATCGTTTGGAGGGGTCATGAGCCACTTCTTTGTCGCCCGCCGCAGTGCCATTTCGATGGTGATCGCTGAAATCAACAAACTGACCGAAGACGACACGGCGCTGTCGTCCACGAAGCAGGCCCGGATCTCCGAATATCGGCATCTGCTCATCGCGCTTCGCGCCGGTCGTGTCGACACGTTCGTCCTGCCCGCCGAAACGCCGCTTCAGGTGACCGTCATCAACTGAGCCCGTGCCCGCCGCAGCGATGCGGCGGGCTTGCTTTCCATTGCCTGTCACGTGGCGCCGCACCGGATTCGACCGGCGGCCGAATTCGTTTGCGGATTTATTGAGGATAACGACAGAAACGCGCGGCGCGCCGTGCTGCACGGAATGCGGCGTCGGGCTCGCCCAATGCCGGCCGCCGGCCGCACGACCCGGACGCACCGGATGCACCGGATGCACCGGGCAGCGCGCGGGCATGCCGCCAGGCCCGGCACCCCTGCCGTCGAGCCGTCGGCCGCGCGACGCCATTATTCGGTAAATCCCGCTTCTTTATTCAGGACGCGCCGCTTTTTCGTTTGCGTTGGCCTCCCTATAGTAGTCAGGTCGATTACGGACATCGGGACCCGACGGGTCTCCCAACGAACTGGAGGAATCCATGAGCAAACTCGAAGGAAAGGTCGCGCTTGTCACGGGCGCATCGAAGGGCATCGGCGCGGCCATCGCCAAGGCGCTGGCCGCCCAGGGCGCCGCCGTGGTGGTCACGTACGCGAGCAGCAAGCAGGGTGCGCAGAACGTGGTGGCCGAGATCGAAAGCGCCGGCGGCCGGGCGGTGGCGGCCGGCGGAAACGTGGCCGATGCCGATCAGGCGGCCGGCCTCGTGAAGACCGCGATCGACCGCTTCGGCGGCCTCGATATCGTCGTCAACAATTCCGGCGTGTACGCGTTTTCGCCGCTCGAGGCGATCACGGCGCAGGAATTTCACCGCCAGTTCGACACCAACGTGCTCGGCCTGCTGCTGGTCAGCCAGGCCGCCGTGCCGCATCTGAAGGAGGGCGCCAGCATCATCAACATCAGCTCGACCGTCACGCGCATCACCCCGCCGATGAGCGCGATCTATACCGGCACCAAGGGCGCGGTGGACGCGATCACGAACGTGCTGGCGCTGGAGCTGGCGCCGCGCAAGATCCGCGTGAACGCGATCAACCCTGGCTACGTGACCACGGAAGGCACCTTGACGGCCGGCATCACCGGCTCGGACATGGAGAAGGAATTCGTTGCCAAGACGCCGCTGGGCCGCGCCGGAACGCCGCAAGACATTGCCGACATCGCCGTGTTCCTCGCCTCGGACGACGCGCGCTGGCTGTCGGGCGAGCATCTGATGGCCGCGGGCGGCATGCGCTGACTACGCGAACGCGGGCCGGGCGGGCGTTGGCCGCGGCGAAGGGCAGCGCCGCGCCGCCCTTGGTGCCCGTTTGCGTGAAGCCTGCTTATTGCGCGCGCCGGTAGGCGAACGTTGCGCAGCTCTGGTTGCGGGCGAAGCCGTAGCGTTCGAGCGGCATGCGCCCGGTGTTGAAGAATGCGTTCTCGGTGGGCGAGCTGCCCTCGACGTTGGTGCAGTAGGTCTGCGTCGGCGTGCCCGCCTGCCGTGGCGCGCTGGTATTGAATTGATAGTCGACAGTCAGCGCCTGGCCCGGCGAGGTGAGCGTGATCAGCGTGTTGGCCGGGAAGGTCGCGCCGTTGAAGCCGGACTTCTTGCCCGCGCCGGCCGGCTTCGGCGGGCACAGCGGCGCCTGCCCCGCGTCGCCGCGATAGGCCCACAGGTTCATGGTGGACATGCCGGTATCCAGCAGCATGGTGCCGCACCGCGGCTGCGACGCCGGCTGGCCCGGCTCCTTCACGATCACGCAGCCTTCGGGCGAGAGTCCGCCCTGGCGATCGGCAAGCATCGGTGCCCAATGCGTGAATTCCTTGGTCGTGTCGGCGTTGAGGCCGACCACGATGCGGCCGTCGGGCTCGAAGATCCAGCCCTGCGTTTGCACGCGCGGCACTTGCTCGAAGACGTTGGTGCGAGTGGCCGGCGTGGTGCCGCCGGCGGTATTGACCCGCAGCGTCGGCGTCGGCTGGAAGCCCACGCCCATCATGCCCAGGGTGCGGCTGTTGGCGGGCGTGGCGGGCTGGCAGCTCGCGTGCGAGCCGCAGACTTCGGTGATGGCGAGCACCTGCACGTTCTCGGCCTCGAGCGAGGTGTCCTGGTCCCCCTGCACCGTGACCGGAGCCTGGATCAGGTAGCCGAAGTAGGCATTGCCGCTGCTCGAGTAGTGGTAGGGCAGCTTGCCCGAGATCACCAGGCCGCTGCTGTCGTGCTCCGGGTCGGCGGGGAAGCCCTTGACGCGCCAGGCGGGAACCACCAGCGCGTTCGAGCCGGTGTCCACCAGCACGCTGGCCGGCTCGCCGCCGTTGACCCGGACCGACAGATGGTAGCCCCGCGCGACCGAGAACGGCTCGCCGTTGACGCCCTTCGCCCGCAAGGTGACCGAGCGGCCGTGCGCCGACACGGCGCAGGCCGGGGCCTGCGAAAAGGCGGGCGCCACGAAGGCCGCGTTGCCGACCAGCACGCCGGCCACGGCGGCCATGCGGGCGGCCTTGGCCCGCGTGGCCGCGGCACGGCGGCGCGATTCAGGCATGGCAGGAACGGGCGGTCTCGGCTCGCCGCGCCCGCTCGCGAGCCGGTGCCGATCATCGCGACGGCGCGCCGCCGCGCCGCGTAAAGTCATGGCCGCCATGGCCGATTTCATGAGTTTCATGGTTATCTCTGTCGATTATTAAGTGAAATATTGACTTGATTTAATCATGGGGGCGGATTTCGCCCGTGCTCCCTATCGCGGCAAACAATGATTTGAATATAGCGCGCGATTCACGGAGCGAGAAAATCGATTTTCGCGAAATCGGCCCGTGAAAGTTTTCGCAATTTATATGCCAAACCGGGGCCACGGAGGTTTCCCGTGTGCTCGGGGCGGCTTGGGCGAGCGGCTGCCCGGATGGGGGCGAAGCGACCCGCCCCGGCGGGTGAAATCGTGCCCGCCGGTCCCGCACGACCCGGTCGCGGCGAGGCGGCCGGTTCGGCCCGCCGCTGCCGCCGTGCCGGCGCAGTGCCGCCAAACGACCGCGTCTTCCGCAGCCTGCGCCATTTTCGGATGAGGGGGGCGACGGCCGGCCATCGACTGATCGGCGGGATTCGTCGCAAAGACGCATCGCCTCGCGAATTGGTGCGCCGGCCCACGGGAGCGGCCGGGCATGCCGGTTTGCCGGGGCGGCAAGGCTGGCACGCTCGCTGCGCCGCAGGCTGGGCCGGAGCCGGCGCCGCTCGCGCGCAGCCGCCCTGGCATCCGCCGCCGGTCATACTTCGGCCATCACAATACACAGTCTCGGCACGCTTTCCGTGCGGCTCGGCGGCATGATGGGACGCATGCAACGAAGGAAGGGATGGTATGAACACCACTAACGCCACACGCTGTTCGTCAAGAACGTTCCGGCGCGCCGGCGATCGGGCGCTTCGGGTGCTCGTGGTCGACGATCACGCCGACGCCGCCGAGGCGACCGCCCTGTACCTGTCGGTGGTGGGACACGAGGCGCGCTACGTCACCACGGCGCTGGCCGCCGGCGACGCCGCGACGGGGCACGCGCCGGCGGTGGTCCTGCTGGACATCAACATGCCGGGCAAGAGCGGCTTCGACGTCGCGACGGAACTACGCGCGCTGGCCGCGACGCGCGACGCCATCCTGATCGCCTACACCTCCGACGAGTGGGCGGCCATACGAGAGGACGCCATGGCCAGCGGATTCGACGGCTATTTCCGCAAGGCCTCCGAACTGTCCGTCCTGCTGGACCTGATTGCGTCGTGCGCGGAAAGCGAAGCTCCGCGCGCGGGGGCGGCGTAGACGCTGCGCTCCGGCGCACCGCGCGCGACGCGCGCCGGTGTCCCTCATCGCGCCGAGCACGGCGCGCCGATTGCCGGCCAGCAGCAGGCCGGCAGCAGGCCAGGCGGCCCGCTCGCCGGGCCGCCGCGCGAGCCGGCCCGGTTTGCCGCGACGTGCCGGCGCGGCCCGCGACTTTCTGCAAGCTTTGTAAATCCCACTGGCGACCAGGCCGGCGGCGCGGCATCGCTGTGCCGCCGCGCCTTGCCCGGCGCGCCGCTGGCGCGCCCCCTGCGCGCTCCGCCGCCTGACTCTCCCCCATCGCGGCGGGACGCCGTGTTCTGCCCAGCTGGAACGACGCTTGCCTGATGCTGGCGAAGGCGCCCGGCATGACGCGCCTATTTTCGACCAGCGAAAGGGAGAGAGCATGAAGGCAATCGTATTTCACGGCATCGGCGACATCCGGCTCGATACCGTTCCCGACCCCGGCATCCGGCAGCCCACCGACGCGATCGTGCGGATCACCGCCAGCGCGATCTGCGGCACAGACCTGCACATGGTGCGCGGCACCCTGGGCGGCATGCGCGAGGGGACCATTCTCGGCCACGAAGCGGTGGGCGTGGTCGAGGCGGTCGGCAGCGACGTGCGCAACTTCCGCGCGGGCGACCGCGTGCTGGTGCCCTCGACGATCTCGTGCGGCGCCTGCGCCTACTGCCGCGCGGGCTACACCGCCCAGTGCGACACGGCCCATCCCGGCGGCATGCGCGCCGGCACGGCGTTCTTCGGCGGGCCGAAAGCCGCCGGCAGCTTCGACGGCCTGCAGGCCGATTACGCACGCATCCCGCACGCCAACGCCAGCCTGATCCGGCTGCCCGATGCGATCGACGACGATCGCGCCATCCTGCTCTCGGATATCTTCCCGACCGCCTGGTTCGGCGCGCAACTCGCCGAGATACGCAATGGCGACACGGTGGCCGTGCTCGGCGCCGGGCCGGTCGGCCAGTTCGCGATCGCGAGCGCGCGCCTGCAGGGCGCCGGGCGCGTGATCGCGATCGACCGCATCGCCTCGCGGCTCGACATGGCGCGCGCGCAGGGCGCGGAAAGCATCGATTTCGATCGCGACGATCCGGTGGAGACGGTGCTCAGACTCACGGGCGGCATCGGCGTGGACCGCGTGATCGACGCGGTGGGGGTGGATGCGATGCGCTATCCGGCCGCTGCCGCGGACCCCGCGCTAGCCGGCGCATTCGACGCGGAGCTCGAGGTCGTGGCTCCCGAGCGCCGTCCCGACGGCGCCAACTGGATCCCGGGCAACGGGCCGTCGCAGGCCCTGGCGGCGGCGACTCGAATGGTCGCGAAGGCGGGCACGATCGGCATCATCGGCGTGTATCCGCCGCAGTTGCGCGTGTTCCCGATCGGCGAGGCGATGAACCGGAACCTCACGCTCAAGATGGGCAATTGCAATCACCGCACGATCGCGCCGCGGCTCGTCGAACTGGTGGCGGGCGGCACCTTCGATCCGCTGTCGGTGCTGACGCAGCGCGAACCGCTGATGAGCGCGATCGATGCCTATCGGATGTTCGATACGCGCGAGCCCGGCTGGATCAAGGTGAAACTGGAGCCCGCGGCCGGGCCGCGCTGAGCCGGTCGCGCTGAGTCGGTCGCCCCGTGCGCTGGTATGGGCCTTGCGACGGCAAGGGCAGCGATCACGCCACCCCCGACAGGAGCAAAGATGACGCCATGGCAAGCCGCAGTAATCCAGATTCCCCCGCTGCCCACCCCCGACCCCGGCGATCTGCCCGGCCAGGACGAGCTTCCCGACCTGCCGCCCGAGCCGTTGCGCGACCCGCAGCGGGTGCCGTCGCTGCCCGTCAACGGCCCGCCGCCCGGTACGGCCCTCCCGCTCTGGCGGTGCGCCGCGCTCGCGCCGCAGGCGTGAGGCCATGACAGGCGAACCGGGCGTGCCCCGGACCCGTGCCGGCGGTGCGAAGCGGCAGGGCGGAGGGCGGCTGCGCGCGGCGGCGGTCTGCTTTCTGATCGCGACGATCGCCTCGGTGCGCGGCTTCGGCGCCGATCAGGTGGCGACCGGCGCCGTCATGGCGGCACGAATCGTCTCGGTGGCGGGCTGGGCGGCCTGCCTGGCGCTATTCGTCTCGGCCGTGCGCCGCCGCTGAACGGGAGCGTGCGCCCCGAGCCGCGTGGCTGCCGGGCAGGTCCGGCGCGGCCAGCAGGCCGGCCCGACACCGTCGCCCGGCGGGCGCAGCAGGACCCGGCCCGCGCGGTATGAGACCTTGCCTGCCTCTGCCCTTTGATGCCGTTCCGGCGCGCTTATCGCGCCCAGCTCAGCTCGTTCATCGGAGCTGGGCCGCGGCCTTTTCCGCCTCGTTCTTGACCGACCCCTGTCCGATCGCCGCCGCGCTCCCCCTGGCGCACGGCGGCAGTCTCGCGCGGGCCGCCAGGTTCGGCGCGTGCGCCGGCAAGGCCGCGCGAGCGCGCGCATTGCGGCGCGCGCGGCGCGCTGGCAGGCGGCGTAAATTGTTCTATAAACCTTGAGGACGGGAGGCGGCCGGAGCGCGTTCGTGCCGTGGCTCCGTTTGCACGCCGGTTCGACCCAGCGCGGCCACGCCCGCGCACCGGGCCGGGACTTCAGCGCGGGCCGGACGCCCGTTTCGAACCTGCTTGCACCGAGAGAGCGGTATGAGCCTGTCAGCTTTCATAGAAACGCACATCGAAGCATTGATCGACGACTGGGCGCGGCATGCGGCCAGTCTCCACCAGGGTCGTAGCCGTCTTTCGTTCACCGAATTGCGCGATTCGGCCCGGCGAATCCTGATCGAGGTCGCGGCGAACATGCGAAAGGCGCAGACCGCCGCTCAACAGGAAGACAAGGCACGCGGCGCCAAGCGCGAGCTCGACCAGGCGCTCGATGCGGTCTCGGTGCTGCATGCCGACGACCGCCTCGCGCAGGGCTTCGACCTCAACGAAGTGATCGCCGAATATCGCGCGCTGCGCGCGAGCGTGCTGCGCCGCTGGGAGCCGGGGCCCCTGGCGGGGCCGCAGGCGTTGCAGGAGATGATCCGCTTCAACGAGGCGATCGATCAGGGCATCACCGAGTCGGTGCGCCAGTTCTCGCGGCGTTCCGAGCGGATGCGCGACCTGTTCGCCGGCGCGCTCGCGCATGACCTGCGTTCGCCGCTCGGGGTTGTGCTCATTTCGGCCGAGATCCTGCTGCGTGACGACACGCTCGTGCCCTCGAGCCGCCATGCGGCGGTGTACGCGCAGCGCAGCGGCTTGCGCATCAAGCGGATGATCGACGATCTGCTGATCTTCACCCGCACGCGGCTCGGCGACGCGATGCCGATCGACGTCTCGCCGCAGGACATGGGGCGCCTGTGCCGCGACGCGTGTGACGAAATCCGCCAGCTGTTTTCCGAGGCGGTGATCGACCTGAATTGCACGGGGCAACTGGGCGGAACCTGGGATGGCGGGCGCCTCGGGCAGCTGCTGTTCAATCTGCTGTCCAATGCCGCCCGCTACGGCACCGGCGAGATCGGCGTCGAGGTACGCGGCAGCGATGGCTGGGTGACGCTGACGGTGTCGAATCCCGGCCAACCGATCCCGGCGCAGGCGCTGCCCACGCTGTTCGATCCGCTCACGCGTGCCGATTCCGTGCCGCGCCGCGCCGGCATCGCTGCGGGCATCGGGCTCGGGCTGTATATCTGCCGCTGCATTTCGACGGCGCACGGCGGGACGGTCGAGGTGGCCTCGGATGCGCGCGGCACGCGCTTCACGGTACGCCTGCCGCGCGATGCCAGCTCGGCCGCGGCCGAGCCGCCCGGCGGCGCGGCCGGATGAGCCGCGCGTGCCTTCAGCGGTGGATCGCCGCGCGCAGCGCCTGAACCTCGCGCGTGGCGACCGGCGCGGCGCGATTCCCCCATGCCCCGCGCACGAAGCTCAGCACCTCGGCGATCTCGTCCGACGAGAGCTTGCCGGCCATCGCCGGCATCGCGCGCGAGTCCGCCGCCGGGCCGGGTGAGCCGGGCGGCGGGGTGTAGCCCTCGACCACGATGCGTATCGCGCTGGTCGCGTCGTCCGCGACGACGACCGGGTTGCCGGCCAGCGGCGGCACCTGGCTGCCGCGACCGCCGCCGTCGGTGCCGTGGCAGCGCGCGCAGAAGCTCGCGTACAGGCCCGCGCCGGGCAGTTGCCTGCCGCCGGCCCCGGCCGGGCCGGCGGGCACCGCGCGAGGCAGGCCGATGCCGAACGGGTTGGTCGCGGCAGTCGGTTGCGCAGGCAACGACTTCAGGTAGACCGCGATGGCCCGGCGATCGCCGTCGGTCAGGCGTGAGGTGCTGTCGGTCACCACCGGCGCCATCGCGCCGAACGCGGCACCGCCACGAGCGTGCCCCGTCGCGAGGAACCCCGCGATGTCGTCGGCCGACCAGCGGCCGAGGCCGTCGCGCGGCGCTCCCGTCAGGTTCGGCGCGAACCAGTGGTCGTTGAGTCCGCCCGTGAGATAGGCGCGGCTGTGCTCGTCGTAGCCGCGCTCGTTGTAGGCCGGGCCGCGCGGCGTATGGCAGGCGCCGCAATGGCCCGCACCCTGCACCAGATAGGCGCCGCGGTTCCATGCGGCCGAGTGCGCGGGCGACGGCACGAACCGCGCGTGATTGCCGAACAGCGCGCTCCAGACGGCCAGGCCCCAGCGCTGGTCGAACGGGAACGGCAGCCGCGTGGCGCGGACCGCGTTCGACGACGGCGTCACGCCGTGCATCAGATAGGCGTACAGCGCCCGGGTGTCGGCGTCGTCGAGCTTGGCATAGGACGCGTAAGGCATGGCCGGATAGAGGCGCGCGCCGTCCGCGCGCACGCCGCGTCGCAACGCGGCATCGAACTGCTCGTAGGTGTAGCGGCCGATGCCGTGCACCGGGTCGGGCGTGAGGTTGGGCGCGTAGATCGGCCCGAACGGGGAATTGACGGGCAGGCCGCCGGCCAGCGGCTGGTGCTCGGCGCCGTCGTGGCAGGCCGCGCAGTCGGCCGCCGTTGCCAGGTAGCGGCCGCGCTCGATGAGGGCCGCCGGCGCGCTCGCAGCGGCCGGCTCGACCGGCTCGGCGGGCGGTGCCGGCTGATGGCAGCCGAACAGTGCGCCCGCCGCGAGCCAGGCGGTCGCGATCCGTGCCAGCGGCCCGGTGCCGGGTAGGGTGTGCCTCACCATGGCAGGCAGGGTGCAACGAAGCGAGACACCATGCCGGTAAATACGAGTCCGGCAACGAAGCCGAGCGCGGCCAGCAGCCCGCATCGCGCGAGAAACCGCCGGCTGCCGTCGCGCTCGCCGCGCCACACCGCTCGCGCGACCCAGGCGGTGCAGCCGAGCGCCAGCACCCACGCGACGGCGGCCAGCCCGGCCAGCGCGGCGCCGAACGGCAGCCGCTGCGCGAGCGCCGGCCCCGGACCGTGCGCGTCGCAGACGGTGGCGGCCAGCGTCTGCGAGCCCAGCATCTGCAGGCTCCAGAGCGCGGGCGCGCCGAGCAGGCCGGCCGCCACCGGCATCCAGCGCCGCCACCGCGCACGGCATCGGATGGACGGCTTCATCCCGCGTGCCTCTGCCACCAGGGCGCGAGCGTCAGGGCGGCGAAAATGACCAGCCAGACCAGGTCGACGAAATGCCAGTAGAGCGCGCCGATCGTCAGCGCGGCGTGGCGGTGGCCGTCGAACGCGCGCAGGCCGGTGCAGACGGCCAGCAGCGCCAGCATCAGCAGGCCGGCGAAGAGGTGGGCCAGATGGAATCCGGTGATCGTGAAATAGAGGCTGCCGTACAGATGCGTGGCGGGACCGTAGCCACGCTCGTGCCATTCGTGCAGCTGCACCAGCGCGAACGCGGTGCCGAGGGCGAGCGCGAGCACCAGCATCGTCACCGCGTGCCGGCGGCGGCCGGCGCGCACGGCGCGTTCGGCCAGCCACACGCAGCCGCTGCTCGACAGCAGCACCGCGGTGTTGATGGCCGGTAGCGCGATGGTCGGCGCGCCTTCCGGCGGCCAGACGGCGCTGGTCTGCGATTGCAGGTAGAAATAGCAGAACAGCAGATAGCCGAACAGGCCGGCCTCGGTGACGATCAGCGTGACCACGCCCCACCAGCCGCTCGCGTGCTCGCCGGCGCTGGCGACCGGCAGCGCCGTTTGGCACGGCACGGGGGCGCCCGCAGGGAACGCGGGCGGCAGCCGCGCCGCGGCGCGCGACTCCGGTGCCGCCTGGCGCGCCGGCGCTCCCGCCCGCGCGCGCTGGCCGAGCGAGTCGCGCGGCCACAGCCAGAACCCGAGCGCCGCGGCGCAGCCGGCCGCCGCCAGCGCCGCGAGCGTGGGCGAGCGCACCAGCAGGGCCGCGCCGAGCAGGGTGGCCAGCGATGCCAGCACGAACGGCACGGCACTGTCGGCGGGCATCTTCAGGATCGCGTCCGGCCGCGCGGCCAGCGGCGTGACCGCCAGCGCCTCGCGGCCCTCGTGGAGCCGATAGCCGACCTGCAGGCTGGAGCGTCGCGCCGCGTCGGCCGGCTCCCACATTGGATGGCGCGAGCCGATCAGCGGCAGCGTCGCGAAGTTGTAGACGGGCGCGGGCGAGGGCACCGACCACTCGAGGCCGGGCGCGCGCCACGGGTTCGCGCCGGCGCGGCGGCCGCGCCGCGCGCTCACCAGCGCGTTGGCGACGAACATCAGGGTGCCGGCGCCGAACACGAACGCGCCGATCGTCGACAGCAGGTTCGAGGTGTTCCAGCCCATCCCGGCGGGATAGGTATAGATGCGGCGCGGCATGCCCAGCAAGCCGGAGACGTGCATCGGAAAGAAGCCGAGGTTGAAGCCGATCGCGATCACCCAGAACGTGGCGCGGCCGAATCGCTCGTTCATCAGGCGGCCGGTGAACTTCGGGAACCAGTAGGTGATGCCGCCCAGCACCGGGAACACGTTGATGCCGAGCAGCACGTAGTGCAGGTGCGCCACCACGAAGTAGGTGTCGGTCAGCTGCCAGTCGAGCGGCACGGCGGCCGTCATCACGCCCGAGACGCCGCCCACCGTGAACATCAGCACGAAGCCGGCGAAGTAGAGAAACGGCGTGCGGAACACCGGCCGCCCGGTCCAGATCGTCGCGATCCAGGCGAACACGGCCACCGCGCTCGGAATCGAGATCAGCATGCTGGCCGCGCCGAAGAACGCCAGCGCGAGCGGCGCGATGCCGGTGGCGAACATGTGATGCACCCAGACCTCGAAGCCCACCAGCATGGTGGCGACGGTCGAGACCGCCACCGCCTCGTAGGCCACCAGCGGGCGCCGGCAGAAGGTGGGCAGCGCGTCCGAGACGATCCCCATGGCCGGCAGCACCACCACGTACACCCAGGGATGCGCGAACATCCAGAACAGGTGCTGCCAGAGCAGCGGCCGGCCGTCGCGGGCGACGTCGAAGAAGTGGGTGCCGGCGTTGCGGTCCATCCAGAGCAGGAAGAACGCGAGGCTCACCGAGGGCACGGCGAGCAGGTTCGCCACCGAGGCCGTCAGCGTGCCCCACACGATGATCGGCAGGCGGTCCACCGACATGCCGTGGGCGCGCATGCGCAGCAGCGTGACGATGAAGTTCGCCGCGCCGCCGGTGGTCGAGATGCCGAGCAGGATCATGCCGATCGCGTAGATGTCGAGGTTCACGCCGCGGCTGTAGTCGAGCGAGGCGAGCGGGACGTAGTTGAACCAGCCCGCGTCGGGCGCCGCGCCGAGTGGAAAGCTCGCGTACAGGAACAGTCCGGCGCCCAGGAACGACCAGTACGAGAACGCGTTCAGGCGCGGGAACGCCATGTCGCGCGAGCCGAGCATCAGCGGCCAGAGATAGTTCGCGAAGCCCGACAGCACCGGCAGGGCGTAAAGAAAGATCATCGTCACGCCGTGCATCGTGAACAGCGCGTCGTACTGCTGCGGCGTGAGCACGCTGGCCTCGGGCCGCGCGAGTTGCACGCGCATCACCAGCGCCTCCGCGCCGCCGGCCAGCAGGAACGCGAACGCGGTCACGATGTAGCGCAGGCCGATGCGTTTGTGATCGACGGTGGCGAGCCAGCCGCGCAGGCCGGGCGGCGATTCCCATAATTGCGCGAGCGCCCTCGCCTCGGCGGAATCGGGTGTGATCGCGTCGAGTTCGGGGCGGCGGGCGAGCGGCGGCGGGCGCGTGGCGGTGGCGGTGGCGGTGGCGGGGCGGGGCGGCATCGGCGGCTCAGTGCAGGGTGGCGAGATAGGCGGCCAGCGCATCGGCGTCGCCGGCGTCGAGCGCGATCGACGGCATCGCGCTGCCGGGCTTGAGCTGCTGCGCCTGCGCGATCCAGCGGCGCAGGTTGGCGGGGGTGTTGGCGAACGTGCCGGCCGCGAGCAGCCGGCGCGCGCCCAGATGCGTGAGATCCGGCCCGGCGCTGCCGGCCGCCTCGCTGCCGCGGATCGCATGGCATCCGGCGCAGCGCGCCGCGAACACGGCCTGGCCGCGCCGCGCCTGGGCCGTGCGCGGCGCCTCGGCCGGCCGGCGCTGCGCGGCGAGCCATGCGCGATAGGCATCGGGCGGCTGCGCGATCACCTCGAAGGCCATGTGCGCGTGCTGCACGCCGCAGTATTGCGAGCACTGGCCGCGGTAGACGCCCGGCTGGTCCGCCTGCAGCCACTGGTGGTTGGTCTGGCCGGGAATGGCCTGCGTCTTGCCGGCCAGTTGCGGCACCCAGAACGCGTGGATCACGTCGGCGCTGTGCAGCTCGATCCGCACCGGCTCGCCGACCGGGATGTGAATCTCGTTGGCGGTCACCATCGCGGCGCCGTGCCCGTCCTGGGCCGGATAGGCGGCGCGCCACCACCAGTCGTAGGCGCTCACCACGATCGTCAGCGCCGGCCGGCGCGGCGGCGCGGCCACCATGCCGAGCACGCGCAGCATCGCCACCGTGGCCGCGAACAGCAGCAGCGTCGAGACGAGCGTGCCGCCGACCACCATCGTCAGGCCGCCGCGCCCGTCGCGCCGGCCGCGCCGCCAGATCGCCAGCGCCAGCAGCACGGCGATCACCAGGCACACGCCCGCCTCCAGCGCGATCAGGGCCCAGCCCAGCACCAGCACCGGCCGCGCGGCCGGCCCCGCCGCGTGCGCGATATAGGCCAGCGGCCGCGCGCCTTGGGCCGCCTCTGCGGCGGCACGCGCCGGCAGGCCGGCGGCGAGACCACCGCAGCCGGCATAGCGCGCGACGGCGTGCAGGTCCGCGCGCGGCCTGCGCCGTGCGTCACGCTGCCGGGCGGGCACGGCCGGGCCCGCGGCGCGGGGACCGCCGCGCGGCGAGCGGCGACAGGCCGGCCGCTCGTGCGCGGCGGCGTGCCCCAGGGCGGGCGGGAACGGAAGGCAGCGGACCGGCAAATCGGGTCTCCCGGAACAGGGCGCCGCGGCGCGGCGCCGATGCCGAGACGGCGAGCAATCCGCATGCGCGGCACGATCGCGGCGCGCGGCGCGGCCGGCGGCGCCACCGCCGGCACGGCTTACAAGCGTTTGTACAAAAGCCGGCCGCAAGGCGGCACGGCCGCGGTGCCGCGCGCCGCGGGGACGGTCCGCCCCGCCCCTGCGCCTGCGCGCAGCGCATCCTGGCCGGCCGGTTCCGGCCGATTCCGGCCCGGACTTCGTTGCGCATGCAAGCAGTGGCGGCGGCACGCAGGATGCGGCGGCGCGATCCGTTTGCATCCGCAGGCTTGCAATATCGCGTTTGCCCGCTGCAAAAATATCCGGGCGCCGGCACATCCGCCGCGCCGTGCCGGCCGCCGCCGAAGCCCGCCGGGCCTGCGGCGCGGGCCGGGGCGGCCGCTGCCCGGGATGCGGCACGAAGCTTGCGGTGGCGAGCGGGTGACCATTCATGACGAGGATTCGACGATGCCGAAGACCCCCGGCAAGACCAGCAGCTTCGCGATCGCCACCGGCGTGGTCGTGGTGGGCGTGGTCGCCTACATGGCCTACATGGTCAGCTCGGGCACCCAGCGCAGCGAGGCCATCGAGGACACGCAGCGCGCCGACCGCTTCGTCGCGGCATGCGGGCGCCTCGACCGTGACCAAGGCATTCCCGATTGCGTCCGGTACTACAACGACACGCTGGGCGTGGTGTACGCCGACAAGAGCGGCAAGTGGCCGTTCGTGGGCGGCCCGAGCCAGGCCGATTACGAGGCCACCTACCGCAAGCTCGCGGACAAGACGCGCGCCTACAACGACCGCACCGGCGAGGCCTCGCAGAAGCTCGACCTGCGTCCGTACCGATGACGCCGGCGGCGCGGCCCCGCGCGTGGCTCGGCCGGGTTCGACTTCCCGCTCCGGTGATGGCGCCGGCGCCTCTCCAGCATGCCGGCCCGCGCCGGCGCTGTTTCCATGGCAAGGAGCCTTCATGATCGGCGTCGCGATTCCCGCCCACAACGAAGCGCGCCGTCTCGCGCGATGCCTGGCGGCGGCCGGCGCGGCCGCGCGGCATCCGGCGTTGCGCGGCGAGCCCGTGCGCATCGTGGTGGTGCTCGACAGTTGCAGCGACGCGTCGCCGCGCATCGCCGCGCGCCATGGCGTGGAGACGGTGGTGGTGCAGGCGCGCAACGTCGGCACCGCCCGCGCGGCCGGCGCCGACCTGCTGCTGCGCCACGGCGCGCGCTGGCTGGCGTTCACCGATGCCGACAGCCGGGTGGCGCCCGACTGGCTCGTCGCGCAGCTGGCGCTCGGCGCCGACGCCGTGTGCGGCACGGTGGCCGTGGGCGACTGGCGCGGCCATCCGGCGAGCGTCGTCGAGGCATGGCGGCACCGCTACCGCGACGCCGACGGCCACCGGCACGTGCATGGCGCCAACCTCGGCGTCAGCGCGGACGCCTACCTTCGCGCCGGCGGCTTCCCGCCGCTGGCCTGCGACGAGGACGTCGCATTGGTGGAGCGGCTGGCCGGCGCCGGCGCGCGCATCGCCTGGAGCGCCGCGCCGCGCGTGACCACCAGCGCGCGCACCGACCCGCGCGCGCGCGGCGGCTTCGGCGACACGCTCGCGGCATGGGCGGGCAGGGGCCTCGACACGCTGCGTGCCGAGAACGGCGTGGCGATGAGCGAGGCGGTGCCGGCGGCCGATGCGCCCGCATGAGCACCGTCCCGCGTCGCGGCCGCCCGGGGTTCGAGCCGCCGCGCGGCGCAGCCGGCACGATGCCTGCGGGCCGGCGCGCTTGGTCCCGCACGGGCGCCGCGGCCGTGCGGGCGGCGCTGGATGCCCGTGCCCCGCTGTTCGTGGTGTCGCCGCATCTGGACGATGCCGTGTTCGGCTGCGCGTCGCTGCTCGCCACGCGGCCCGGCACGGTGGTCTGCACCGTGTTCGCGGGCCTGCCCGCGCCGCCGCAATGCCGGCCCTGGGACGCGGCAGGCGGCTTCGCCGATTCCACGGCGGCACTGCGCGAGCGCATCCGTGAGGATGACGAAGCGCTGCGGATCTGCGGTGCGCGCGGCCTGCGGCTGCCGTTTCTGGACGGCCAGTACGGGCCGCCGCCCGGCCAGCAAGCCCTGGCACGCGCGCTGGCCGCGCAGCTGGCGCGCTGCCCGGGCGCCGTGCCGCTGGTCCCGCTCGGCCTGCACCATCCCGACCATCGCTGCGTGGCCGACGCCTGGCAGCTGCTGGCGCGGCGGCAGCGGCGGCGGGCCTGGCTCGTCTACGAAGAGGCGATCCATCGCGGCGTTCCCGGCGTGACGGCCGCGCGCCTGCACCGCCTGGAGCGGGCGGGCTGGCGCCTCACGCCGCTGCGGGCCGGCTGGAGCGCCGCGCGCGGCGGCGAGCCGGCCCGCGCCGTCAGGCGGCGCGCGATCGCGGCCTATGCGAGCCAGCTGCGCGCGTTCGGCGACGCGCGGCTGGCCGATCTGGACGCGCCCGAGCGCTACTGGCTCGCCGAGCGCCGCGCCCGGACGCGCTGAGGGCGCGCTCAGCGCCGCGCCGCAGGCGGGGCCTCGGCGCTCCACACCTCGAGCAGGAAATCGGCGTCGTCCACCCGCGTGCGCGCATGCAGCCCGGCCTGCCGCGCGGCCTGCGCGAACAGCGCGTGGACCGCGGCAGCGCTCAGCATCATGTCCTCGGCGCCGTGGCGCCAGTGACAGCACGCCAGCGTGCCGTCGGCGTCGAGCGCCGCGCAGGCGAGCCGCGCAAGTTGCGCGCAGCGCGAGGCATCGAGGTAGTAGGCGAACTCGCTGATGACGACCAGATCGAAACGGCCCTCCGGCCAGTCCTCGGGCATGGTCCGCAGCTCGACGCTGGCCTGCGCGAATCCGGCCAGACGCGCGCGCGCGAGCGCGGCGGCGCTAGGCGCGAAGTCGGCGCACCGCAGCAGCTCGCAGCGCGGCGCGAGGCAGGCCGACAGCTCGCCGTTCGCGCAGCCGGGCTCGAAGCCGCGCCGATAGCGTTCGCGCGGCAGCGCGGCCAGCATCAGCGCGCGCTTGCGCGTCTCGTACCAGCTCGTGCGGTAGTGCCACGGGTCCGCCTGCTGCGCGAACTTCGCCTCGAAATGCTCGCGAGCGGCGCGGCGCGGCCCCCCGTCTTCGTCGGCGTCGGCCATGGAGCGCGCCCTCACAGCGGCCACGGTGCGGGCTCGGTCGCCACGGTTGCGCCGAGCACGGCCAGGTCGCGTTCGGCGTGGCTCTGGCGCAGGAACACCGGCAGGTCGGCCGCCATCTGCGCGAACCAGCGGTCGCGGCACAGCGGGCCGGCGCCGAGCCCATGCGCGCTCGCGCGCAGCACCGCCTCGGCCGCGTGTTCCACCGCGCCGCGCGCGCGCAGCGCGAGCGCCATGGCGCTGGCCTGGGGGCGGGCGTCGATCTGCTGCGCCGCCTCGCGCAGCAGCGCGCGCGCGGCGCAGAGCGCCACGTCGGCGGCGCCCAGGTGGGCGCGCAGATGCGGGTCGTCGCGCCGCGCGGCGGCGTCGCGCAGGCGCTCGGCCAGCGCCGCCGCGGCGCCGTACCAGCAGGCGGCGATGCCGGCGCCGCCCTGCCAGAAGCCGGGGCGCGCCAGATAGGCCCCGCTCGCGCCGACCAGCCGCGCGCGCGCGTTCACCAGATCGATCTCGACGCTCTGCGTGGCGCGCATGCCGAGCGCCTCCCAGCCGCGCCCGCTGACCGTCACGCCGGGCTGCCGCATCGACAGCAGGGCCAGCTCGTCGCGCCCGTCGGCGCCGACGCAGGTGACGAGCGCCGCGTCCACGAAGTGCGCGCCCGAGCACCAGGGCTTGCTGCCGGTGAGCCGCACGTAGCGGCCTGCGGGACGGGCGTCGGGTGAGATGTCGTGGGCCAGGTCGCGCGCGACGATGCGCAGCTCGTCGCGCGGCGCGCGCGCGGCCCAGACCGCCAGCAGCGCGCCGCCGCTGGCCGCTTGCGCGCCGCCGGCGGCCGTGCCCAATTCGTCGAGAATCGCGAGCGCGTCGGCATGGGCCTCGTAGATTTTCGCGAGCGGCAGGTCGAGCGCGGCCAGCTCGGCCAGCAAGCGCCAGCGCGCGAGTGTGTGGCCGCCGCCGGGGCGCGGCGGCGGCAAGGCGGCCGCCGCGCGGCGAGCGGCCACCGCCAGCGCGGCCTCGTCGAGCGGCAGCGTCAGGCCCTCGAGCAGCGCGTCGGGACGGACGGCCTGCGCGGCCGGCACGCGCGCATCGGGCGCGGCGGCGCCGGGCGCCGGCCGCTGCATGGGGTGCGGGCCGCAGGCTGGGGGACGTTCCGGAGTGGTCGGCGTCATGGCGGGGTTCCTCGTCAACAGGGATGAGCGGCGTGCCGCCGCGCGGCGCGCCGCTCAGGCCGGCGCCACGATGCGCACCGGAATCGACTTCGCGCCCGGCACCTTGCTGTCCTTCGCGTAATGCCAGAGCGGCAGCAAGGGGTTGCATTCCGGGTAGTAGCCGGCTACGCAGCCGCGCGGGATGTCGTAGGGCACCGGCTTCAGGCCGGCCACGCGCCGCTCGATGCCGTCGTCGGCCACGGTCTGCAGCGTGATGCGCCGGCCTTCCTCGAGCCCGTGCGCGGCGATGTCGTCGCGATGCATCAGCAGCACCATGCGGTCGCCGTAGATGCCGCGGAACCGGTCGTCGAGGCTGTAGATCGTGGTGTTGAACTGGCTGTCGCCGCGCATCGTCATCAGCCGCAGCACGCCGGGACCGTGCGCGGCCAGGTCGGGGTCCGCGCCGAGCGATTCGAGCATCGCGAATTCGGCCCTGCCGCTCGGTGTCTGCCAGCGCCGCTCGCGCGCCGCCAGCGGCCGCGCGAAGCCGCCGGGCGTCCACATCCGCGCGTCGAAGTCGTGGAAGATGTCCGGGTAGGTCAGCGCGATCGCCTCGCGGATCAGCCGGTAATCGTTGCGCCAGGCGCTCCACGGCACCGTGCTGCGCGCGCCTAGCGTCGCCGCGGCGAGTTCCGCGACGATGAACGGCTCGGAGCGCAGCGCCTCGCCGGCCGGCTCCACCACGCCGCGCGAGCCGTGCATGCGGCCGGTGCTGTCCTCCATCGACACGGCCTGCGCGCCGCCCGCCTGCCGGTCGATCTCGACGCGGCTCAGGCACGGCAGCAGGTAGGACACCGCGCCGGGCAGCAGATGCGTGCGGTTCAGCTTGGTGGCGACGTTCACGGTCAGCCTCAGCCGCCGCCACGCGGGCTCGATGCGGCCGCGGTCCGGCGCCGAGCGCAGCAGGTTGCCGCCGAGACTGAACACCGCGTCGAGGCGCCCCTCGAGCATCGCCTCGAACGCCTCCACCACGTTCATGCCGGCCTCGCGCGGCGGCTCGAAGCGGAACTGGCGGGCCAGCACGTCGAGCGGCGCGAGTTCGGGTTTCTCGGTGATGCCGACGGTGCGCTGGCCCTGCACGTTCGAATGGCCGCGGATCGGCGAGACGCCGGCGCCGGGCTTGCCGAGATTGCCGCGCAGCATCAGGAAGTTGCAGATCATCCGCACGTTCTGCACGCCGAGCCGGTGCTGGGTGATGCCCATGCCATAGTGGACGATCACCGCGTTCGCGCGCGCGTAGAGGGCGGCGGCGCGCTCGAGGTCGGCGCGCGCGAGACCGCTCTCGCGCTCGATCGCGTCCCAGCCGGTCTCGCGCATCTGCTGCGCGAACGCATCGAAGCCGCGCGTGTGCGCCTCGATGAACGCCACGTCGAGCACGCGCGGCGCGCCCGCGGCGAGCGCCGCGTCGTCGGCCGCGATCACGGCCTTGCAGAGCCCGGCCAGCGCGGCGCCGTCGCCGCCGATGCGCAGCTGGTGGTACTGCGTGGAAATCTGCGTGTCGCCCGGCGTGAGCATCTCGCGCGGCGACTGCGGATTGACGAAGCCGACCAGGCCCGGCTCGCGCAGCGGGTTGAACGTGACGATCGGCACGCCGCGGCGGCGCGCGTCCTGCAGCGGGTGCAGCATGCGCGGGCTGTTGGTGCCGACGTTCTGGCCGAAGAAGAACATCAGGTCGGTCTGCTCGAAGTCCTCCAGGCCGATGGTGCCGACGCCGACGCCGATCGACGCCTTCAGCCCGACGCTGCTGCTCTCGTGGCACATGTTCGAGCTGTCGGGCAGGTTGTTGGTGCCGTACTGGCGCGCGAACAGCTGCAGCAGGTAGGAGGTCTCCAGCGAGGCGCGGCCCGACGAGTAGAACACCGCGCGGGCCGGCTCGATGGCGTTCAGCTCGCGGCCGATCTCGTCGAACGCCTGCTGCCAGCTCACCGGCAGGTAGCGGTCGCTGGCCGCGTCGTAGCGCAGCGGCTCGGTCAGCCGGCCGGCCGCCTCGAGATCATGGTCGTGCCAGGTCTCGAGTTCGGCGAGCGGATGCGCCGCGAAGAAGTCGGCGCCGACGCGCTTCGAGGTGGTGTCCCAGGCGGTCGCCTTCGCGCCGTTCTCGCAGAACTCGAACGGATGCGGGCCGGCCGGCTTGGCCCATGAGCAGCTCACGCACATGAAGCCGTCGGGCTTGTTCTGCCGCATCAGCGCGGCGCCGCCCTTGCGCACGGCGTGTTCGCTCGCGAGGATCGCCACCACCGCCTTCATCGAACCCCATCCGCCCGCCGGATGCGGATAGGCGTCGTTGCGGGTCTCCGGTTCGGCGTCGAGGCCGTCGTGGTGCGGGCTGGGATCGGGGCTGTCGTGCATGATCGATGCTCCTGGGCAAGTGGCCGCGCGGCTCAGCCGTGAACCGGGCAGCCGTTGAACCGTTCGCGGAACGCCGCGGACTGTGCGTAGGCGGGCCGGCGCGCGCGCATCACGCCGCCGAGCGGGCGGTGCGCGGCGAGCCCGTGCCACGGGCTGAACGACATGCCGTCGTCGACCACCCGCGCGCGCGCGGCGCTCCAGGCCGGCTGCGCGACCACCCGCAGGGTGGCGACGGTCAGGTAGGGGCTCGCGTCCTCGGGCCAGACCGCCGAGGCATCCTCCACCGGCATACGCTCGAGGTCGGTCGCCAGCTGCACGCGCAGCTCCCAGACTCCGCCGTGGCGCGCGAAGAACGCCACCACTTCGTCGCGCAGCGCGTCGGGGCGGCCCTTCAGGTCGAGCGGCGCGCCCTTGAGCGCGACCAGCTCCGGCGACACCGGCACCACGGCCAGCTTGGCGAAGTACGGCCCGTACAGGCACGGCGCGCAGGTGTAGAAGGTCTCGCCGAGGAGGTGGCTGGCCGGATGGCCGCCGAGGTTCTTCAGCGCCGCGCCAGGCACGCCCGCCGCCTCGAGCATGCGCTCGGCGCCGCGCATCACGGCCGACAGCGCCCGCTTGCCGCCCGGGGCGCGGCCGGTGGTCTGCGCGAGCAGCTTCAGGCTGCGCACGAAGGCCTTCGGCGTGGGCGCGGAGAAGGCCGGCGCATTGACCATCACGAAGTCCTGCGTGCGCAGCGCCTCGCTGCCGGGCAGCCGCTCGCCGTCGACGTCGGCGAGCTTCAGCGCGAGGCCGCGCGGCGTCGACACCGCGTCGTCGAGCAGGTCGCCGGGAGTGGTGGACAGGCGCAGCGTCACGCGATAGCTGCCGCGGCGGGCGAACACGCCTTGCGCGAGCGGCGGCGGCAGGCCCTCGGCCACCGTCAGTTCGCCGTCCAGCAGGCCGTGGCTCTTGGCATGCAGGCTGCGCAGGGCGTGGCCGCAGTCGTTCGCGGCGGTCTGCTGGATCTGGTGCAGTGCGTCGATCAGCTCGCGCACCGTGTCGGCCTCGTCGTCGGGAATCTGCTCGAACATCGGGTCGAAGGGCAGTGGCTGGATCGTCAGCAGGGGGGCGGTCATCGCGATCTCCGCGCGGCGGTGGGAATCTCTGCAGAGGCAAGCCGCGTGCCCGGCACCGTCGGCCGCGCCCGGCGCGGCTGCGCACGGCGCCGGGCGCGGTTGCGCCGCCGCGGCGCGCGCAACCGGGCGGCCCGGCTTGTAGAAAAGCACGAGGGCGGCGGGCCTCGCTGCGGCCCTGGCGCGGCCTGGCAGCCGTGCCCACCGCGGCGCCGGCGCTTCAGCGCGGCGCGGCCGGCTCCGGCCGGCGTGCGGCGTGCGGCGCGCGGCGGCCGTTGTGGCTGCCGCCGCTTGCGCCGCCGGCTTCGATGCGGTCGCGGAAATAGCGGGCGGTGGCGGCCAGCCCCTCGTCGAGCGAGGTGCCGGGCCGCCAGCCGAGCAGCGCCTGGGCGCGCGCGATGTCGGGCTGGCGGTGCCACGGGTCGTCCACGGGCAGCGGGTGCAGCACGATCGGCGAGGCCGAGCCGGTGAGGGCGACGATCCGCTCGGCCGTCGCGCGCATCGTCACCTCGTGCGGGTTGCCGAGATTGACCGGGCCGCCGGGGTCCTCGTCGAGGTTCATCAGACGCACGAACGCGTCGATCATGTCGTCCACGTAGCAGAACGAGCGCGTCTGCGAGCCGTCGCCGTAGAGCGTGAGCGGCTCGCCCTGCAGGGCCTGCATCATGAAGTTCGACACCACGCGGCCGTCGGCCGGATGCATGCGCGGCCCGTAGGTGTTGAAGATGCGCGCGATGCGGATCTGCAGGCCGTGCTGGCGCCGGTAGTCCATGAACAGCGTCTCGGCGCAGCGCTTGCCCTCGTCGTAGCAGGCGCGCGGGCCGAGCGGATTGACGTGCCCCCAGTAATCCTCCTTCTGCGGATGCACGAGCGCGTCGCCGTACACCTCGCTCGTCGAGGCCTGGAAGATTCGCGCCTTCACGCGCTTGGCCAGGCCCAGCATGTTGATCGCGCCGTGGACGCTGGTCTTGGTGGTCTGCACCGGGTCGTGCTGGTAGTGGATCGGCGAGGCCGGGCAGGCGAGGTTGTAGATCTGGTCGACCTCGACGTAGAGCGGGAAGGTCACGTCGTGGCGCAGCAGCTCGAAGTTGTCGCAGTCGCGCAGGTGCGCGATGTTGTCCTTGGTGCCGGTGTAGAAGTTGTCGACGCAGAGCACGTCGTGGCCGTCGGCCACCAGCCGCTCGCACAGATGCGAGCCGAGAAACCCGGCGCCGCCGGTGACCAGGATGCGTTTGCGCGTCAGTTCTTTCATGGTGCCTCGCCCTCGTTGTATGCGCGATGCGCGGGAGTGCGCCGGAGCCGGTTGCTGCCCGTCATGCGGCAACCTGCAGCAGCGTGCGGTGCCAGTCGTCGACGAAGCGGCCGATGCCGAACCGTTCGAGCGCGGTGCGCCGCGCGCCGTCGCCGAGCCGCCGCGCCTCGGCGGGATCGCGCAGCAGGGCGCGCATGGCGTCCGTCAGCGCGGCGGGATCGGTGTGGATGAAGCCGTTCTCGCCGTTGCGGATCACGGTGGCAAGCTCGGTGGCGGCAAGGCCCACGATCGGCATGCCGATCGTCATCGCCTCGACGATCGCGAGGCCCAGGCTGGTCCAGCGGATCGGATTGAAGAAGAAGCGGTAGCGCGCGCAGAACGCGGCCAGCTCGAGGTTGCCGATCTCCCCCAGGCCGCCGAGCCGTTCGGCGTCCATGCCGACCAGGTCGAGCGGCACCTGCTCGCGCGCGGCCTCGAACAGGTCGGCGCCGAGCCGGCGCCCGCGCTGCGCGAGGTGATTGACCACCACGATGCCGCGCTCGAGCTCGCCGCTGTGGCGCACGCCGGCCGGCACCACCACGCCGTGCTCGATCACCGCGGTCGGGGTGGCGCCGCCATCCCACATCACGCGGTTGAAATGCGTGACGTGAACCAGCAGCGTGTCGCGATCGTCCACCCAGTGCCGCTGCGCGAACGGGCTTTCCTGCGGCGGATCGTGCTCGACGACCACGCGCGGCAGGCGCTGCTGCGCGGCGCTCAGCACCTGCTCGCGGTCGTGCTCCCAGTGCGTGCGGTGCTGGTACAGGATCACGTCGAAATCCTCGTGGCGCACCCGCTCGGCGGGAATTTCGTGGACGTTGTCGCCCCACGGCAGCACGCCGACCTTGCCGGCGTAGCCGGGCGGATTGCCCGGCCGCGTGACCAGATGGAACTCGTGCGGCGTCTGGCTCAGGTAGTAGAGGTAGTTGCCGTGGACGTGCCAGGTCAGCACGCGCAGCCGGCGGCGCTCAGGCAGCATGATGGGTCTCCTTGGCGGGGCCGGCGGCGCCGGCGGGCGGGGCCCGGTGGGCGCCGTGGACGTGTTCGAGCTGCCTGCGCGCCGCGCCCGCGGCCTGTTCGACGCTGACGTTGAGCGCGCAGACGTGGCCGTAGGGGCAGTCGCGGAACAGGCAGGGGCGGCACGGCGGATAGTCGGCCAGCACGCGGTGCAGCACGCGGTCGAGCGGCGCCCAGCGGCGCGTGTCGCTGCCCGAGGCCACCACCACCGAGGCGGTGCGCAGGGCCGCCGCGACGTGCGAGATGCCGGTGTCGTTGCAGACCACGAGGCGCGAGCGCGCGACCAGCGCGGCCAGGCCGCCGAGCGAGGTGGCGCCGGCCAGATGCCGCGCGGGGGCCTGCATCGCGCCGCAGACGGCGTCCGCCAGCGCCGCCTCGGCGGCGGTGCCGGTGATCGCGATCTGCCAGCCGTCGGCGGCCAGCCGGTCGGCCAGCGCCGCGAAGCGCTCGGGCGGCCAGCGGCGCGAGGGCAGCTGCGCGCCCGGGTGCACCAGCACCAGCCGCGCCGGTTCGAGGCCGTGCTCGGCGATCAGGGCTGTGCATTCGTCGTGGTCGCGCGGCTGCAGCGGGAACGCGAGCCGGCGGTCCACGGCCGGCGCGCCGAGCGCCTCCATCAGCCGCAGGTAGCGCTCGGGCTCGGGCAGCGTATCGGGCCAGTCGACGAAGGTGCCGCGCCGCGCCGCCTCGCCGGGCTGCACGAAGCCGGCATTGGCCCGCGCGCCGAGTTCGAGCAGCAGCGTGTTGGCCACGCCGCCGCTGCCGTGCAGTTGGATCGCCAGATCGAAGTGCCGCGCGCGCATGGCGGCGAAGAAGCCGGGCAGGCCGGCGTCGGTCTCGGGCTGTTCGGGGAAGCCGGGCGCGCCGGGAAACACGATCAGCTCGTCGAGCAGGTCGGCGTAGCGCTCGACGAACGCCTGCGCCCACGGCAGGCCGATCAGTGCGATCCGGGCCGCGGGCGCGGCACGGCGCAACGCGCGCAGGGCCGGCACGGCGCACAGCATGTCGCCCAGCTGCAAGGCGCGGAACACGGCGATGCGGCGCGGCGCCGGGGCCATCGGGAACGGGGATGCGCTCATAGGAAGAACACCTTGAAGCGGACGGCGCCGTAGAGTCGCCAGTACACGGAAAGAAACGGGATCGGCACCGAGGTCCAGGCCATCTCGGCGATGTGCCGCCAGCTGCGGTCGCGGCCGCGCAGGCGCATCAGGCAGAAGCGCGCGGTCAGCGCGAACCAGAGCGCGAGCAGCGCCAGCGCCGCGGCGGCGGCACCCGCCAGCGCCGCGCCGCCCGCCGCCAGCGCCGCCGCGAGGATCGCGTAGTAATGCAGCGGCGGCCGCGCGCCGATGCGCGCGCGATACAGCACGGGGTGCTTGCGGTACAGCAGCGCGTCGAACTGGCTCTTGCGCTGCTGCGCGATGCTCACGCCCCAGCGCGCCGGGCGCACCGGGTGCACGACCACGGCATCGGGCGCGCGCACGATCTCGCCGCCCGCGCGCAGCAGCGAGAACTGCAGGTCGGAATCTTCCCGCCAGGCGGCCGTGAAGCGCTCGTCGAAGCCGCCGGTGGCGGCGAGGAAGCAGCGCGCCACGAACACGTTGGCGGTGGCGAATTCGGCGCGTGCCAGGCCGCTCGCGTCGGCCTCGTAGTCGGTCGGCCGGGCCGGCAGCGGCACGACGATGGTGCCGGCCGCGGCCGCCGCGCCGTGCCGCAGCGCGGCGGCGCCGGCCGCCAGCCAGCCTCGGTCGGGCCGCGTGTCGTCGTCGGTGAAGGCCACCAGCGGGGCGCGGGCGGCTTGCCAGCCGGCGTTGCGGGCGCCCGCCGGCCCCTGCGTGCGCGTCACCGGCAGATAGCGCACGGCGAGCCCGCGCGCGGCGTGCTGCGCGGCCGCGTGCGCCACGCAGGCATGCGTGGCCGCGTCGGGGCCGTCGTCGCAGACGATGATCTCGTAACGGCCGGCTGCGAAATCCTGCGCGCAGAGCGCCGCGAGGCAGGTGGCCAGCAGGTCCGGCCGGCCATAGGTGGGCACCACCACCGAGACGTCGAGCCCGGCGGGCGGCACCTGCGCGGCGTCGCCCGCGGCGCGCGCGTCGACGCGGTGCCCGCGGTCGGTGACCGGGCCTGCCTCGAACCGGTCGAACGCCGAGGTGCTCATCGCGCCGCCCCGGTTTTTTCGATCAGGAACGGGCCGATCACGAGCGCGTCGAGCGGCGAGGTCCAGAACGATTCGACGGCGTCGCGCGGCGAATTCACCATCGGCTCGCCGCGCGTGTTGAACGAGGTGTTGACGAGGATCGGCACGCCGGTGCGGATGCGGAACGCCTCCAGCAGATCGTAATAGAGCGGATGCTGCGCGCGCCTGACGGTCTGCACCCGCGCCGTGCCGTCCACGTGGCGCACGGCCGGAATCCGTTCGGCCTGGTCGGCGCGCACGTCGAACACGAACAGCATGAACGGCGCCGCGCGGCCGCCCACGAACCAGTCGCCCGCGTGCTCCTCCATCACCACCGGCGCGACCGGGCGGAAATCCTCGCGGTCCTTGATCTCGTTGAGCCGGGCCTGCATGCCGGGGTCGATCGGCGAGGCGAGGATCGATCGCGCGCCGAGCGCGCGCGGCCCGAACTCCGTGCGTCCCTGATACCAGCCGATCACCTTGCCGTCGGCCAGCAGCGCGGCGGTGTCGCCGGCGACGTCGGCCAGCCGCCGGTAGGGCAGCTTCGACCAGCGCAGGAAGCGCTCGATCTCGTCCTCGCCGTATTGCGGCCCGAGGTAGGCGTGCTCCATGGTCCAGCGCCGCTCGCGGTCGCCCTGCGCGGCGCGCTCGCGATGATCGATCCAGAGCGCCGCGCCCAGCGCCGTGCCGGCGTCGCCCGCGGCCGGCTGCACCCAGACCTCGGAGAACGGCCCCGCGTCGCGCAGTTTCGCGTTCATCACGCAGTTCAGCGCGACGCCGCCCGCCAGGC
Source organism: Burkholderia glumae LMG 2196 = ATCC 33617 (assembly GCF_000960995.1). Taxonomy (NCBI): domain Bacteria; kingdom Pseudomonadati; phylum Pseudomonadota; class Betaproteobacteria; order Burkholderiales; family Burkholderiaceae; genus Burkholderia; species Burkholderia glumae. The sequence continues at coordinate 2,708,923 of NZ_CP009435.1, forward strand.
AGAGCCGGTCCAGGCCGGTGCGCCGGTGCAGCCAGGCCGCGAGCTGCAGCACCGTCTCCTCGAGCACGCGCTGCAGCGAGTGCGCGATGTCGAAATGGCGCGGCTCGAGCGGGCCGCCGCGTTCGCGTGGCGGCCCGAAGCGTTCGACCAGGCGCGGCGCCTCCACCGTGTAGCTGCCGTCGTTGCGGTAGCGAACGATGTCGCGGAAGGCGTCGAGGTAGGCCGGCTCGCCGTAGGAGGCGAGCGCCATCACCTTGTACTCGTCGGACGAGCGCAGGAAGCCGAGCCAGTCGGTCACGGCCTCGTAGAGCAGGCCGAGCGAGTGCGGCAGCTCCACCTGCCTGAGCCGCTCGTAGCGGCCGCCGACGAACTGCCCCATGCTGGTGGTCACGCCCTCGCCGCGGCCGTCCATGGTCAGCACCGCCGTGTCGCCGAGCGGCGCGGCCAGGAACGCGCTGGCCTCGTGCGCCAGATGGTGCTCGACGAAGTGCCACTGGAAGCCGCGCTCGCGATCGACGCCCTGGAAGCGCTTGCGCAGGTGATGCGGCGCGCCGTCGAGCAACTGCGCCTTGGCGTTGGTGATGTAGCTGAGGAACAGCGGGTCCCACGGCGAGGCCGAGGGGTCCGCGAGCGGCGCCGCGCCGGGCCGCAGCGGCAGCTCGATGGTGGCGCCGGCATCCGTGGGCATGCCGCCGAAGCGCGCCGGATCGTAGGAATAGGCGACGTGGTCCACCTCCGCGAGCGTGATGTCCGCGGCCTTCAGGCAATAGTCGATCGCGTCGAACGGCAACTGCCAGGTGGAAAACGGCACCGGGCGCTTGGCATGCTTGACGTGGGTGAAGCGCTCGTCTTCGGCGGCGGCGAGCACCACGCCGTCGCGCAGCAGGGCCGCGGCACTGTCGTGATAGACGGCGTTGATTCCGAGTGTGTACATGGGCGTTCGCAGGAAGGGAAGGGTTCAGGGGGCCACGGCCGGGCCGGCGTCCGGCTGCAGCCGGCGGGCGGCAGCCGGCGCGTGCAGTTCGAGCGCGGCCGCCACGACTTCGTCGGCCGTCACGCCGAGCAGGCAGGCGTGGTGTTGCTGCGGACAGACGCCGCGATGGCACCAGCGGCATTCGACGTCGCGGAACAGCACGCGGTGCGGCGTCTGCCACGGCGCATGCTGCGGGTTGGTCAGCGCGTAGAGGTCGACGACCGGCGTGCCGAGCGCCGAGGCCAGATGCACCGGCCCGCTGTTGTTCGAAACCAGCAGGCCGGCACGCTCGAGCAGCGCGCCGAGCTCCCCGAGCGTGAGCGCGCCGCTCAGGTCGTGCAGCCGCGCGCGCGCGGCAGGCCCGGCCGCCTCGATCACCGCCGCGGCGAGCGGGCCTTCGCTGGCGCCGCCGGTGACCAGCAGCGGCACGTCGGTCTCGCGCGCGAGACGCGCGGCCACCTCGCCGAAGCGTTCGGCCGGGTAGCGCCGCGAGGCGGCCGTCGCGCCGGGATGCAGCACGATGCAGCCGGCCGGGTGGGCGACGCCGCGCGCCGCCAGGGTCGCGTCGAGCGCCAGGCGGTCGTGCCTGGCGAGCCGAAAGCGCATGCGCGTGTCGGCCGTGAGCGCGCCGGTCTGCCGTACCAGGTCGAGCTGGCGCGCCACCTCGTGGCGCGTGTGCTGCTGCGGCTCGGATTCGCGCACCCAGTCGGTCAGCAGGCCATACGGATTCTCGCGGCAGTGCGCGAGGCGCCGCGCAATGCCGGCCAGCCGGCACAGCATGGCGGCCGGCAGCGGGCTCTGGCTGTAGACGGTGAAGATCACGGCGGCGTCGAAACGCCGCTCGCGCAGCGCCGTGATCATTCGCTGATCGTCCTGCCCGGTGCGCACCGCGCCGGCCGGCTGCGCGACCCACGGCGCGTCGTAGCGGATCACCTCGTCGACATCCTCGAGAAACGGCGCGAGCGCGGCGCCGCTGCCCGAGGCCAGCAGCGTGAGGCGGCGGCCGGGAGCCGCGTGGCGCAGCGCATGCAGCGCCGGCGTGGTCATCAGCACGTCGCCGAGATTGTCGGGGCGCACGCAGAGAATGCGGCGCACGTTCTCCCCCCACGGGGCGAGCGGCGCCGTGTCGGGCACGCGTGCGTGCGGCAGCGTCGGCTGGAGGATCGACAGCGGCGAGGTCATCGTGCCGCCTCCGCGTCCGCCGAGCCTGCGCCGGCAGGCGCCCCGCCGTCGTGCGCCGCGATCAGGCGGGCGGCTCCGTGCAGATCGGCCGCGCGGGCGGTGGGCACGCGCAACGCGCCGGGCAGCCACTCGGTCTCGTGGCCGTTGTCGAGCAGCACGGTGCGGCAGCCGGCGCGGTTGCCCGCTTCCACGTCGTCGAGGATGTCGCCGACGAACCAGCTGCGCGCGAGGTCTAGCCCATGCTCGCGCGCGGCCTGCAGCAGCATGCCGGGCGCCGGCTTGCGGCAGCCGCAGGCGCGCGCGTAGGCGGCGACGCTGCCGCGCGGGTGATGCGGGCACCAGTACGCACCGGCCAGGGTCGCGCCGCACTCGGCGAACATCGCGCGCAGCCGCGCGGCGACCGCGTCGAGCGCATCGGGCGCGAATCGCCCGAGCGCGACGCCCGACTGGTTGCTGACGACGATCAGCGCGACGCGGCGCGCGGCCAGCAGCGTCAGCGCCGCGCGCGCGCCCGGCGCGAAGCGCATGCGCGCCGGATCGACGTTGTAGGGAACGTCGTCGAGCAGGGTGCCGTCCTTGTCGAGAAACACGGCGGTCGAGTTCATGGGCGTCGGGTGGCGAGCGTCGGGGAAGGGAGGAAGCCGCGGCACGGCGTTCAACCGGCCGAGGCGCGGGCCGCGGCGCGCGCGGCCGGCGCCACCGGTGCCGCCTGTTGCGGCGCGAGGCGGGCGACGCGCGCGTAGATCCGCGCGAGCGCGTCGCCGACGCCCCGCCAGGTGAATTCCGCGCGCGCGCGGGCGAGCCCGGCCGCGCCCATGCGCCGCGCGAGCGCGCGATCGGCGCGCAACTGCGCCAGCCGCGCGGCGAGCGCGGCGGGGTCGCGCGGCGGCACCAGGAAGCCCGTCACGCCGTCGGCCACCGAATGGCGGATGCCGCCCACGTCCGCGCCGATCACCGGCGTGGCGCAGGCCATCGCCTCCACCGGCGTGATGCCGAACGGCTCGTACCAGGGCGTGGTCACGAACACGTCGGCGGCGCTGTAGAAGTAGCGCAGATCCGCGCGTCCGCGGCGGCCGAGGAAGCGGGTCAGGTCGGCCACGCCGGCCTCGCGCGCGACGCCGCGCAGCCGCGCGATCTCGGGCGTGGCCTGCTCGTTGGGCGCATCCGAGTTGCCGCCCACCACCATCAGCCGCGCCTCGGCGCGATGCTCCCGGCGCAGCACGCCCACGCCGCGGATCACGTTGTCGATGCCCTTGCGCTGCACGAGCCGGCCCAACTGCAGCACGACGAATTCGTCATGGCGCCAGCCGAGCGCGTCGCGCGCGGCGGCGCGCTCGAGCGGATGGAACTCGGCGGCGTCGAAGCCGCACGGCACGATCTCGATGCGCGCCGCGTCGGCGCGATAGTGTTCGAGCAGGTCGGACCGATCCTGCGGGCATTCGGCGACGACGCGGTCCGAGCCGGCTACCAGCGCCTCCTCGATCGCGAAGCGCGCGTCGGGAAAGCCGTCGTCGGCGCCCTGATGGAGCCGGCGCACGCGGCCGAGCGCATGGAAGGTGGTGACCAGCGGGATGCCGAGCGCGGCCTTCACCTTCAGCGCGGCCAGGCCCGACATGAAGAAGTTCGCGTGCATCACCTGATACGGCTCGGGCTCGTGCCGGAAGAACGCGATCAGGAATGCGGCGAATTCATCCATGAACGGCAGCAGCTGCTCCTTCGGCAGCTGCTTCGGCGGGCCTGCGGGCACGTGGATCACGCGCGCGCCGTCCATGTTCGAGATGCGCGGCAGCAGCGAGCGGTCGCGCCGCGTGAAGACGTCCACGCGGTGACCCGCCTCCACGAGCTGCCGCGCCACGTTCGCGACATAGATGTTCTGTCCGCCGCTGTCCACGCCGCCGGCCATGGCCAGCGGCGAGGCATGTTCACTGATGAGCGCTATTTTCATGACGATCCTTTGCGGGGTTCGATGAAGGGGGGACGGTCGGCGACGGCGCCGATCCCTGCCCTTGGGGGGGAGCACGGGTGAGGCGGCGTCACTGCCGTTCGAGCATGGGCCGTGCCCAGTTGGGCGACCGGCGCCGCGAGGCGCTTCGAGACACTGGCGAAACGCTTGATGGGCGGGCGTGACAGGCCGCGATGGCGGGGGGGCTTGCCACGGTTTTTTACAAACGCTTGTAACGCAGCAGCGCAGCGAAATCGTCCGGAGTCCGATCTATCGAAGGCGTGTGAAAACGGCCGGAACGGCCTCGTGCGGCGGCCCCGGGGCGGCGGCTCGGGCGGGCAGCCGGGCCTGGCGTGCCGTTTGCTCGGCTCCTGAGAGGTGCGTGCGATGGCGCATGCAGGCGGTGCGCGACGGCAGCGGCGGGCCGATGCGCCGCCGCCGATTCGCCGTCGCCGCTTGCGACCGCCGTTCATCACCGCGCCCCACGCGCGGGCCCAAGCCGGGAGTCCGATGCAGAATGCCGCCGCACCGCCACGCTCACGCCTGACCGGCCGGATCGCCGGCGAGCTCGCGCGCGCCGTGTGGCGCCACCGCCGGCCGACCGTGCTCGCGTTCTCGCTGCTGGTGGCGGCCAGGCTCGCCATCGTGCTGATTCCGCTGGTGCTCAAGCAGATCGTCGACGAGCTCGGCCGCGACACTTCCCGCGCGCTGTTTCCGGTGTTCCTGGTGCTGGCCTACGCGCTGCTGCGCTTCCTCGGCGACGCGCTCAACGAGGCGCGCGACGTGGTGTTCAGCGGCGTCGCGCAGCACACCGTGGCCGACTTCACCGAGCGCACCTTCGCGCATCTGCATCGGATGGGCGCGCGTTTCCACGCGCGGCGCGAGACGGGCGGCATCGTGCGCGACGTGCAGAAGGGCGCCGACGGCATCGGCTTCCTGCTCGGCACCGCGCTGTTCGCGATCGTGCCGACGCTGCTCGAGATCGCCGCGATCGCGGCGATCATGGTGCGCGGCTACCCCCGCGCGTTCCTGTTCGTGCTGGTCGCGACCTTCGCGGGCTACGCGGCCTGGACCCTGGTCTTCACGCGCCGGCGCGTGGCGTACCAGCGCGCGGTGAACCGCATCGAGGCGCAGTCGGACGGCCGGCTGGTGGACAGCCTGCTCAACTACGACACCGTCAAGTATTTCGCCACCGAACCTACCGAGACGCGGCGGCTGCGCGACCTGCTCGACCAGTGGATCGCCGCGCGGCTGGCCAACCAGCGCGCGTTGAGCGCGCTGCACGTGGGACAGAGCGCCGTGATCGCGCTCGGCATCGCGGCGATCATGCTGCTGGCCGCGCAGCGCGTGGTGGCCGGTGCCCTGAGCGTGGGCGACCTGATCCTCGTGAACGCTTACCTGATCCAGGCCTGCGCGCCGCTGAACGCGCTCGGCTTCGTGTTTCGCGAGACCAACGACGCGCTCGTCAACGTCGAGCGCATGTTTGCGATCCTCGACACGCAGGGCCGCGTGGGCGAGGACCTGGACCATCCCGCCGCGCGCGCGCTGGTGGTCGGCGCCGGCCACATCGAATTCGACGCGGTCGAGTTCGGCTACGAGCCGGCGCGGCCGATCCTGCGCGGCGTCACGTTCCACGCCTATCCGGGCCGGACGCTGGCGGTGGTGGGCGGCAGCGGCTCGGGCAAGTCCACGCTCGTCAAGCTGCTGTTCCGGCTCTACCAGCCCGGCGCCGGGGCGATCCGCATCGACGGGCAGGACCTCGGCGGCGTGACCCAGCACAGCCTGCGCGAGGCGATCGGCATCGTGCCGCAGGATACCGTGCTGTTCAACGAGACGATCGCCTACAACATCGCCTACGGGCGCGCCTCGGCCACGCGCGCCGACGTCGTGCGCGCCGCGCGCGCGGCCCAGCTCGACGCGTTCGTCGAGCGCTTGCCCGACCACTACGACACGCGCGTGGGGGAGCGCGGCGTGCGGCTGTCGGGGGGCGAGCGGCAGCGCATCGCGATCGCGCGCGCGATCCTCAAGGACCCGCGCATCATCGTGTTCGACGAGGCAACTTCTGCGCTCGACACGCGCACCGAGCGCGCGATCCAGACCGAGCTGGCGCGGCTGGCCGAGGGGCGCACCTCGATCGTGGTCGCGCACCGGCTCTCGACCGTGGTGGACGCCGACTGGATTCTCGTCATGGAGCACGGCAGCGTGGTGGAGCAGGGCACGCACCGCGAACTGCTGGCGCGCGACGGCGTGTATGCGCGGATGTGGTCGCTGCAATGGCAGCAGGGCGAGCTCGAGCACGCGCAGCGCAGGCTGACCGCCCAGTCGGTCAGCATCGCCGCGCTGGCCGCGGGCGTGATCGACGCGCTGCATGACGAGCTCGCGGCACGGCGCGCGAGCATGTGCGCCGAGCTCGGCGAGCGCGACCTGCGCGTGACGGGCGACCCGGGCGTGCTGCTGCCGCTCGTCGCCGAGCTGTGCCGTACCGAGCTCGCGCGGGCGCGCCCCGGCGAGCGCATCACGCTGCGCGTGGCGCGCCATCAGAACCATGCCTGGGTCAGCGTGCACGGCATGGACGAGCGGCCCGCCGAGCTTTCGCAGGCGCTCGCGCAATGGCTGGAAGGCGCGCTCACGGCCGCGGGCGGCCATTTCACGCTCACCCCGTTGAACGGCAGGCTGGCCTACGTGGCGATGCTGCCGCTGCGCCCGCTGGCCGACGGCGAGCCCGATGCATCACGGCCGGCCGCCGCCGGCGAGCCGCTGCTGCACGGCTGCCGCGTGCTGGCCGTGGACGACCAGGAAGCCGCGCGTGACGCGCTGGAGGCGGTGCTGCTTGCCCACGGCGCGCGCGTGAAGCTGGCGGCGGCGGGCGACGAGGTGCTCGGCTGGCTCGAGCAGGCCGGCGCCGCGGATTGGCCGCAGGTGCTGCTCTGCGACATCGTGCTGGCCGGCGAGGACGGCTACGAGGTGCTGCGCCGCGTGCGCGCGCTGGAGGACGCGCGCGAGCTGCCGGCCGATGCGCGGCTGCCGGCCATCGCGTTGACCGGGCACCTCGACGAGCAAGACCGCATGCGCTCGCAGCAGGCCGGGTTCGCGGTCCACTTGAGCAAGCCGGTGGAGCCGGCTCGGCTGATCGCCGAGATCGCCGCGCTCGCGAAAGGCGCTGACCGGCTCAGGAACTGACGTCGACCTTGCCGGCCGGCTGCCGTGTCGCCGCTTCGGCCTCGGCCGCGGCTTTCGCCCTCGCCACCGCCGCGGCGGGCGCGGGCGCGGCGTGGCGCCGCTCGGCCTGCGCCACGCGCCGGCGCAGCGCCACCAGGCTCGGCGGCACCACCCTGCGGCGCGGCAGAATCCACGCGAGCCCGCCCAGCAGCGCGATGCCGTCGCGCAACAGGCGGCCCTCGCGCGCGAAGGTGGCGAGGGCGCGCAGCGTGGCGCGGCAGGCCTCGGGCCAGGGCAGGCGCAGCCAGCCGACCCAGGCGGCGTTGCGTGCCAGCATGCGTCGGCGCAGGCTGCTGTCGCGCTGCGCCGACGGATGATGATGCACGGTGAGCTGCTCGCAGTAGACGATCGCGTGGCCGTCGGCGAGCACGTCGAGCGCGACCAGTTCCTCCTCGCCGCCGATGAACAGCCTCGGCTCGTAGCCCCCGACGCGGCGGAACAGGGCCGTGCGGAACACGCAGGCGCCCGCCATGTAGCCCACCAGCGCGGGGCCGGGCAGGCCGTCGCTGCCGAGCGGGCTGGCGCGCATCGCCAGGCAGGTGGGATCGGCGGCGGCCGCGTCGCCCACCACCACGCGCGCGCTCAGCACACCGACCTTCGGCCAGGCGTCGAGCACCTGCACGGCGCGCGCGAGCGCGCCCGGCTCCCACCAGGTGTCGTCGTCGCAGAACGCGACATAGTCGGTCGCCACGCAGGCCGCCGCCAGGTTGCGTCCGGCGGCGCCGCGGTTCTCGCCGCATGCCACCACGCACACCGTCGGGAATCGCGCCTTGACGAGCGCCACCGTGTTGTCGTCGGAGCCGTTGTCCGCCACGAAGATCGGCGGGCTTTCGGGCAGTGCCAGCAGACGGCCGAGGGTGGCCGCCAGTTCGTCGGCGCGGTTCCAGGTCAGCACCACCACGGAGATGCGTTGCGCAGTCGGCATCGCTTGCATTGCTTCGATCCTCCCGAGTCTCATGACGGTTGAGTCGTGCGGGCGTCCGGCGCGGGGCGCGCGGCGCCGGGCTCGCCGTTCGCGGCGATGGCGGCCGCCTCGCGAACGCGCCAGTAACGCTCGGCGGCGTGCAGGTTGGCCTGACCGTCGGGACCGAACGCGTGGAGCTGGCTGCGATAGGCCGCGATCGCGGCCGGCTTCAGCCGGCCGAGCCGCGGGTCGCCGTTGGCGCTCGCCAGCTCGGCCCGCTCCACTCGGCAACGGTTCGCCGCGAGCAGCGCCAGGCGCGCCTCGACGAGGCCGTCCATCATGCGATACGGCACGTCTTCATAGGCGTAGACGGCCGCCGGCGCGTCGCCGGATGCCTGCTGGCGCAGCGCGGCGAGGCAGGCGAGCATGGCGTCGGCCACCAGCGTGTGATCGGAATGGAACAGCCCGAGCGGCATCAGCAGCAAATCCGGGCGGACCGCGGCGAGCGTGTGGCGCAGCGCCGTGTGCAGCCGCTCGCGATCGGGCGGCGACGCGTACTGGGCGTCGCAGAACGGCAGGTGCAGCGCACACGCGCCGAGCCGTGCCAGCGCCTGCCGGTCCTCCTGCCTGCGCGCGCGCATGGCCTCGAAAGCGTCGGCAAACCCCGAGGCACGATCCCAGTCCGTCGCCATGTTCCGTTCCGGCGGCGCGCTCAGGACCGTGCAGACGGTCGCGCCGGGATGCCGCGCCAGCACGTGGCCGCAACTGAGCACGGCGTCGTCCAGATGCGGAGAGACGACGAGCAGGCGACCTTCGGTGGCGGTTCGCCTCATGGCAGGTGGTGGCCGCCCGTGACGCCGTAGATCTCGCCGGTGACGAAGCTGGACTCCTGGGAGGCCAGCAGCACGTAGACGGGCGCGAGTTCGGCCGGCTGGCCGGGGCGCTTCATCGGCGTCTCGGAGCCGAACACCTCGACCTTTTCCTGGGGCTGGCCGCCGCTGGGCTGCAGGGGCGTCCAGACCGGCCCGGGCGCCACGGCGTTCACGCGCACGCCGCGGCCGGCCACCTGCTTGGCGAAGGCGTGGGTGAAGGCGGTGATGGCGGCCTTGGTGGCGGCGTAGTCGAGCAGGCCGGGGCTGGGCTGGTAGCTCTGGATCGAGGTGGTGTTGATGATGCTGGCGCCGGGCGGCAGGTGCGGCAGCGCGGCCTTGCAAAGCCAGAACATGGCGAACACGTTGGTGCGGAAGGTGGCTTCCAGCTGCGCGGTGGTGAGCTCGGCGATCTGCTCGACGTAGACCTGCTTGCCGGCGACGTTGACGAGGATGTCGAGGCCGCCGAGGCCCTCGACGGCGTCGGCGACGAGCTGCTGGCAGAACGATTCGTCGGCGATGTCGCCGGGCAGCGCGAGTGCCTGGCGGCCGGCGTCCTCGACGAGGGCGAGCACCTCGCGGGCATCGGCTTGCTCGCTGTGTAAATAGTTCAGGGCGAGATTGGCGCCTTCGCGTGCGAAGGCGATCGCCACGGCGCGGCCGATGCCGCTGTCGGCGCCGGTGATCAGCGCGCGCCGGCCGCTCAGGCGGCCCATGCCGCGATAGGAGGTTTCGCCGTGGTCGGGGCGCGGGCGCATCTGGCCGGCCAGGCCCGGAGCGGGCTGGGGCTGCTTGTCGAAGTCGGGACGCGGGTATTGCGTGAGCGGGTCACGCATCGTGGTTTGATCGAATTCACCGGGCATGGGGGAGCTCCTTTTCGTGGATGGGACGACGGGCCTGCAGGCCCGCGGATCCCCGTTTTCAGCAAGCGCCGTGCCGCGCGCGCCGGCTCGGCGATGCGCCGGCAGCGCGCGCCCGGATGCGCTAGGCGGCCGCCTTCAACACCACCTTGGTCCAGCCTTCGTCGCGCGCATCGAAGTGCCGGTAGCCTTCGGGCGCGCGCGTCAGCGGCAGCTCGTGCGAGACGATCTGCGAAGGCCGGGCGCGCCCGGCCGCGATCAGGTCGCGCAGCTTGCGGTTGTAGGCCTTGACGTTCGCCTGACCGGTGGCGATGCGCTGCCCCTTCATCCAGAACGAGCCGAAGTCGAAAGCGAGCTTGCCCTCGCGCGCCAGCGCGTCCGGTGAATGAGGGTCCTCGGCGACGAACACCCCCACCACGCCGATGCCGCCGGTGGGCCGTACCGATTTCACGAGCGCGTTCATGGTGGCGTGCGGGACCTCGCGGCCGTGGCAGCTGCACTGGTAGCCCACGCATTCGCAGCCGCGGTCGGCGCCTTCGCCGCCGGTCAGTTCGAGCACGCGCTCCACGGCACCGCCGTCCGAGTCGTCGATCGCGATCGCGCCGAGCCGTTCCGCCAGCGCGAGCCGGTCGGCATGGGTGTCCACCACCATGATCCGGCTCGCGCCGCGCAGTTGCGCCGACATGGCCGCCATCAGCCCGACCGGGCCGGCGCCGTAGATCACCACGCTGTCGCCGGCCTCCAGGCCCGCCAGCTGCGTCGCGTGATAGCCGGTCGGAAAGATGTCCGAGAGCATCACGTAGTCGTTTTCCTTTTCCTCGGCATCGGGCGGCAGCAACAGGCAGTTGAAGTCGCCGAACGGCACGCGCAGCAGCTCCGCCTGGCCGCCGCTGTAAGGGCCCATGCCGGCGAAGCCGTAAGCGGCCCCGGCGGTGCCGGGGTTTGCCGTCAGGCAAAAGCCGGTCAGCCCGCGCTCGCAGTTCTTGCAGAAGCCGCAGCCGATGTTGAACGGCAGGCAGACGCGGTCGCCCACCTTGATGCGCTCGACGCCGCGGCCGGCCTCCACCACCACGCCCAGGTTCTCGTGGCCGAGGATGCGGCCCGGTTCCATGTTGGTCCTGCCTTCGTACATGTGCAGATCCGATCCGCAGATGTTGGTGGTGGTGATCTTGACCAGCACGTCGGTGGGTTTTTCGATGCGCGCATCGGGCATGTCGAGGATTTCGACCTGCTTGGGACCTTGGTAGACCAGTGCTTTCATCACGACTCCGGAAAAGGGGAAAGAGGGCGGCCGCCCGGTGGGCGCCGTACGTGTCCACCTAGCACGGTGCATGCCGCGAAACGGGCATCGCAGCCGGGCCGCCATTTCGTGCGCGGCGCTACCGGCCCGATGCCGGGGAGAGTCGCAACCGTGCAGCTCCAGCCGTTGCGCGGCGCGGCCGGTGCCGCGCTTTTTTGCATGCTCGTGCAGTCATGCATCGCTGGCCGCAGCGCTCGCACGCCGCCGTCGAGCGGCCTCGCCGGTACGTCGCTTGCGGCTGCCCTATCGGGCGCGGTGTCCCGCGTCCCGCTCGCGTGCGTGACGCGTCATTTCCGAGGAGTTCGCGATGGATGGGATGAAAGCATGGCGGATCCACCGTTTCGGTGGCCGCGCGGCCTTGCAGTGCGACGAGGTCGAACTGCCGGTGCCCATGCCGACCGACGTGCGGGTGCGCGTGAGCGCGGCCGGCCTGAATCCGGTCGACCTGAAAACCAGCAAGGGGCACTATCCGTTGGTGAAGGAGGACGCGCTGCCCCACACGCTTGGCCGCGATTGCGCGGGCGTGGTCGACCAGGTCGGCTCGGCCGTCACCGGCTGGCGGCCCGGCGACGAGGTGATGGGCTTTGTCGGCCAGCGCGAGGGCACCTTCGCCGGGCAGGTCTGCGTGGCCGCCGACGCGCTGGCCCGGCGTCCCGCGAAGGCGGATCTGCCGGTGGCCGGTGCGCTGCCGCTCGCCGCGCTGACGGCATGGCAGGGACTCGTCGAGCATGGCCGGCTGATGCCTGGCCAGCGCGTGCTGATTCACGCGGCGTCGGGCGGGGTCGGCCATCTGGCGGTCCAGTTCGCGCGACGTCTGGGCGCGCACGTGATCGCGACCGCGTCGGGCGACGGCGCCGCTTTCGTGCGCGGGCTCGGCGCCGACGAGGTAATCGATTATCGCCGGCAGCGTTTCGAGGACGTGGTGCACGACGTCGATCTCGTCTACGACCTGTTGGGAGGCGAAACGCAGGCGCGCTCGTGGAAGGTGCTCCGCCAGGGCGGCACGCTGGTCTCGACCCTGACGCAGCCGAGCGAGGAGCGGGCGGCCCAGCATGGCGCCCGGGCGATCCGCTACCTCACGCGGCCGGACGGCGCCGCGCTGGCGCAGATCGGTGCCTGGCTCGACGAGGGGGAGGTCGCCATGACGCTCGTCGACAGTTTCGGCTTCGACGCGCTGCCCGAGGCGTTCGCGCGGCTCGAGGCCGGGCACCTGTACGGCAAGCTGGCGCTGAGGTGCGCCGCGTGACGGGCGTTGCACGGGCCGCAGGCGGCGGTGGACATCGCAGCCGACGATGAGCCCCGAGCGTCGGGCGCGATTGGACGCATCGAAGCGCCGCCGTCACGCTCGACCGCTACGGGGCGGGCGTGGCGGAGGCGAGATCGGTTTGGATTGCGTAACAATAGAGAAATATTTTTGTAATGATTGGCGGGATGGGCGACAGGGTCGTTAGGGTGCTGGCCGTCTATCGGATGCTCGGGCGACCCGGGGCGGGTGACGCCAGCGCAGCCGCTGATGGCGTACCCGTACCGCGCGCTTCGCCCGGCGGACGTCTGGGCCGCCTCGCGAAAATTTCAAAAGCGAGAGAAAGAAAGCACTGGCCGCAGGGCCGGATCCATGGCCGGCGGCACGGCTGACGGCGCGGCGGGCGGTTCACGCCCATGGCACGCGAGTTGCATGCGCCATGCATTCTTCCACCGCGAGCCGTCCCGGCGCCGCCAACCGCAAAGGAGCATGACGATGGACCCCTACGACAGCGCCGAGCAGGCCGACTTCGCGACGCGCCCCGACTACGAGGGCAACGAGGGTAACGAGGTGGAGATCGACGACATGGGAACGGTCCGCCGGACGGGCCAGGGCTACGTGGACGAGATCCTGGTCGCAGCGCTCGAAGCGGATTACGGGTCCGACGGCCCGGCCTACGGCCGCCTCGGCGAGGCGGAGACGGGCGAGCCGCACGGCGACGCGGGGCTGTCCGCCTGAGCCGCCGCGCCGGGCCGCGGCAGACAGCGCCGCCGCCATCGATGCTGGCCGCTAGGCCGGCGGCGTGAGGCGCTCGCCGATGCGAGCCGCAAGGCTTGCCTGGCCGGCCGCCGCGATATCGGATGGCGCGCCGGCTAGAAGCGGCGCGCCCGATCTTCGACGCTGCGAAGACTGGCGCCAGCACATGGAGTCGGCCGCGTCTCGTTCCCCTCAAACGCCACGGCCGGCGCGGACCTCGCGCGCCTTTCGAGCCGCGCGCCGCCGCCGCTAGGCCCAATGAGCAGCCGCCACGCGGCGCCGACAGCGCCTCGATACGTTTTCGACCAGCCTGACGGATGAAACCGGCTGGCGCAGGCATTTGCCATTTCAGGCAGGCGACGCATGCCGATTGACGCCGACAAGAGACAAAGGCGCGAAGTCATTTCGACATGATGAATGCGCCGAAGGCGCGCTTCGAATCGTCCGAATCACGCATGCCCTGCCTGCCCCGGCCGAGCGAGAGCGGCGGGAGCGGCGGCATTGCCGCGAACCCGGAGGCTGCCGTGAAGCCCGACGAGGCCCGCCGTGCGCTGGGCTCGCCGACATCGGGATCGGGCGCTTCGATGGGCCGTGGCGCACCGACACGGTCTTCCCCATCTGGCGAGCGGCCGCGAGCGCGGCTTGGCAATCGTCGGCAATTCACATCAGACATCCTATCTTTAAGTTATGGTATTCGCGATGCTTCTAGGAGCGGTGGCATTGGTGCCTTGATCGAGGAAATCTTATTAAAACCAAAAAAATCACGAAATAGGCATTGAATAGATAGATTTCGAAAAGCTTGCCCTAGGGTAGACACCGACAGGAGAGTCAATCTCATGCGCGTATCATCGCGCCGTGTTGTATGACAACTGATATTTAAGCGATTTCGGCACAAGCAAAATCAGAGCGGAGTCAGCAATGACAGCAGCTGAGCACGGTGTGAAAACCGACGTCGTCGAATGGCTCACGGCGGCTCGGACCATCCGGCGGCCTTGCCTTGGCGATGGCACTGCCAGCGTGGGGTTTGGCGGCGCCGACGTGTCGGCGGCCACCGCTTCCGGCTCGGGTGCGGCCACGGCCGGCGAGCCCGCGCCGCGATGCCGGCGCGCTGCCGCGCTGGCGCCTCCCACCATCCCATCGCCGCGGCCGACCTGAGCCGGGAACGCCGGCGGCGTGTTGCTTCGGCAGTCACGCTTGCTGAACCGTTCGACAGCGCCATCACCGCCGGCCCGCGCCGATCCGCGTGGATTCGCGCGAGCCGTGCTACCGAGCAGCACCCGAAGTCCGGAGCGAACTCCGGCCAGCGTTTGCCGGCGCCGATGCGTCGAGATTTGCCGCCACCGGCCGGCCGAACCTGGTTTCTCCCTCGTCAATGCCTACAAAAAGGAAAACTGTTATGAAAGGGAAACTCAGCATGCGCGCGGCACTGGCGCTGTCCACCTTCGCCGCGCTCGCAGCACAGAGCCCGGCGCAGGCCGGCACCTGCACGCCGCAGTGGAGCAGTTCGGCAAGCAGCAACACCAGCAACCTGCAGGCCGCCATCAAGAGCTGCTCGGCCAGCGGCACCAGCAGCAGCCCCGGGCTGGTCGACCTGACCGCCAACAACGGCGTGTCGACGGCGGTCATCACGAGCGTGACGCTCGCCAGCAATATCGTGCTGAAGCTGGAGAAGGGCTTCACGCTGAAAGGCTCGCCGAACCAGTCCGCCGACAGCGCGATGTTGACCGGCAGCGGCCTGAGCAACGTCACGATCACCGGCACCGGCGCGATCGACGGCGACGGCCAGTCCTACTGGACGGCCGCAGTCGGTGGCAACAACACGGCACGGCCCAAGCTGATCGCGATCGCCGGCTCGAACCTCAATATCGGCTCGAACTTCACCGATGCCGGAAAATCGCAGTCGATCGTCAGCTTCCCGACCTCGTCCAACGCCACCGACAATGCGCTCATCATCCGCAACTCGCCCAAGGAGCAACTGGTCATCGAGTCGGGCTCCAAGAACGTGACGATCGACGGCGTGTGGATCTACGCCAACCCGAAGCGCAACGCCAGCGGCGACGATCTCGCCCCCAACACCGACGCGATCGACCTGATCGGCACCCAGACCGCGACGGTGAAGAACTGCCTGCTCGACACCGGCGACGACGATATCGCCATCAAGTCGAACTCGGGCGGCGCGGCCACCTCGAATGTCAACATCAGCCAATGCGTCGTGGGCGGCGGACACGGCATCTCGATCGGCGGCCAGGAAGCGGCCGGCACCACGCTCGCGCAGCCCGGCGTGTCGCAGGTGACCGTCAGCAACGTGCAGTTCAGCGGCACGGACTACGGCTACCGCATCAAGACCGACCAGACCTCGAAGGACAGCGGCGCGACCACCGGCGTCACCTACAAGAACACCTGCATGCGCAACGTGCAGCAGCCCTTCCTGTTCACTTACGCCTACGCATCCGGCACCGGCGGCGCGCTGCCGATCATCGCCAACGTCACGATCGACAACATCATCGCCACGGCCACCAAGCAGCAAGGCGCCATCGTCGGGCTGTCGAACGACCTGATGGGCGTGCCGAGTTCGGGCAATACCGGCATCACCATGACGAACACCCGGATCAGCGGCGGCAGCGCCTTCTCGGTCACGAACGGTGAACTGCAACTGGGCAGCCATAGCAGTGTGACGACCTCGGTCGGCACGAACGGCACGGTGAAGCCGATCACGTCCGACAGCGGCGCCACGGTGTCCTGCCCGAGCAGCATCACGATACCGGCGCAGCTCTGAGCGCCGAGGCGCGCGCCTCATGGCGTCGTGAAGCAGGCCCGCGATGCGATTGGCCGCCGGCTGCCGCCCGTATCGGCTGATCGTGGCGGCTGATCGCAGCGGCTGAGGGCCAAGCCATTGGCTGCCTTCGATCCGGGGGCAGCCAATGGCTCTTGCGTGGTCGCCCAGGAATGGCGCGGCCCGTTGGCGAGATGGACCAGGATGGGCGCAAGCAGCAGGATTGCCCCGAGGCGGTTGCGGTATTGGCGGCCTGTGTGCCGGACTTCTGAAAATTTGTACGTGATGCAGCGCCATCGCGTCTGCGCGCATGCCCGGGCGCAAGCTCATCGAGGCGCACGACTGTTGCCGGCGGGGCGGCCATCGAGCTCATCCCGCCGAGCTTGCGTAACATGAGGGCTGACCGGGGGCGTGCTGCGCGACGGGAAGGCGGTGATGAATTCGCTCGTCGTGCGCGACCAAGCACGCCTTGCCTGACCGTCCCGGCAAGGCCCGACCCGCCACGGACAGGGAACTTCCGGCAGGCGCGGCCTGAACGCTCATCGCAACGCTCTTTCAGGAGATCGACATGACTCGGCAAATTTCATGGGCTGACGCGGCGGTGCGCGCCGAACTGGCGGCACTGCAGCGAGCCCGGCCGTTCGTCTATGGCCTGACCAACTACATTGCGGCCAATCTCAGCGCAAACGTGCTGTTGGCCGTGGGCGGCGCGCCGGCCATCGGCGCCGCGCTCGACTGGCCGACCCGCTTCGCTGCGGCGGCGGCCGGGCTGTGGATCAACGGCGCCGCGCTCGTCAGCAGCGCGCCGGACACGCTCGAGGCGGCCGCATGCTCGGCGCACGAGGCAGGCACGCCGTGGGTGCTCGATCCGGTGGCGTTCGGGGCCGGCAGCCCCGAGTACGACGCGGCCCTGCAACGGCTGCTGCGTTACAAGCCAACCGCAATCCGCGGCAATGCAAGCGAGCTGATCGCGCTCGCGGGCGGCAATGCCGGTGCCAAGGGCGTGGAGAGCACCGCGCGCTCCGACGAGGCGATCGCGGTGATCAAGCGCTTCGCGAAAGAGAGCGGTGCGGTGATGGCCGTCAGCGGGGAAGTGGATTACGTGACCGACGGCGACACGCTGCTTGCCGTCAGCGGCGGCGACCTGCGCCTCACCCGTGTCACCGGCGCCGGCTGCGCGCTTGCCGCTTTGATCGCGGGCTTGCTGGCGAATGCCCGCTCCCCGCTCGAGGCCACGGCAGCGGCGCACGCGATCTACAAGATAGCGGCGCAACGCGCCGCATCGGCACGCGGCACCGGCTCGTTTGCCGTGGCCTTCGTCGACGAACTGTCCTTGCTCGACCCGGCCGCCTGAGGACAGTGCCGCCCGTTCGCCGCCGAGCCGCGCGGCACCCGGCAGCGGGCAGCGGGCAGCGCCGCGCGATCTCCTCGCCGTGCCGGCTCGAATGCCGCGATCGCTGCCGGTGTCGCTCGCAGTGCCGGTAAGGAGCACGCAGGCCCGCGCCGTCTCGCCGGCTGCCGCTTTCCGTTCGGTGAGTCGGTTTTCGACGCCGGCAGTCTGGATGGCCGGACGCGAGATTACGCGCTGCGGCGCGAAGTGAGGTTCGATTCGATCCACGACGCCAGATCGGTGACCGGGACGGCGTGCCGGTGATTGAAGGTCCCGCTCTTGTCCCATGCGACACCCCGCCCTTGAGCAAAAGCCGCGCGATACTTGCGCATCATGTTGTGCGGATCGCGCGCCAGTTCGTCCAGCAGGTACTGCTCGCTCCAGGCGCAACGGCGGAAGGGGCGGCCGAGGGCGGCTTGCAGCTTGTCGGCGACTTCCCCGTAAGTCACGGTGTCGCCGGCCAGATACACGATCTCGTTCCGGATACGCGGTTGCGCGAACACGATCGCGGCGGTCAGCGCGCCGATATCATCGGGCGTGGTCAGCGTCACGGCGGTATCGAGGCTGCCCAGGGCGTGAACGGTGTCGTTTTGCAGATCGACGACACCGAAGTCCGGCTCGAACAGGTAGCTCATGAACATGCCGGTCGAGACGATCACCCACTCGGTCCGATGCTGACTGCGCAACAACTCGCGCACGTCCAGTTGCGCGTCGAAGATGTCCTGCGGACTGCCGCGACCGATCACGTCGAAATCGACCCCGAACTGCCATGGGAAGTATCTCGGGATGCCTGCCTGCAGGGCCGCCCGCGCCAGCTTCATTGGCGTGTCGATGCCGGCGGCATAGCCCGCGCAACCGATGACCGTGTCATATCGTGCGAATACTTCGGCAAGCTCGGTGATGGAATGCTTCACCAGATCGCCCGCGACCGTCTCGATCCCAAGACCTTGGATTTCCGCGAGATCCTTTCGCTTGCCGGGCGCACCGGACTCGAGGGCACTTGCGCGCAACAGCACGCTGATCTTCGCGCCATCCACGTGCTTCGCGCGGCGCGCGAGATGGCGCAGCACCGGGAGGCCGAGTTCGCCGGCGCCGAGCACGAGGATGTTTTGCGACATGGAATCGGGATCATTTTGGTTCATCATCTAGCCAGTCTGCCAATGAAGGTGTGGCGGCAGTCTAGCAATGCGCAGGCGTGCATGAAAGAAGGCACATGCGTGATACCGGGAGAGCTGCAGTTGGATCGAGACGAACTTCTCAACTATTCGCAGACCGTGTGCGACGGCCTGCGGGACGATGACGACGGACTGCGGCGCGAACTGCTCGCGCATGCCGGAAACCGTTGGTCACTCGGTGTCATCCACACGCTCGGCGTGTACGGCAGACTGCGCCATGCAGAAATCGGCAGGCGCATGCACGGCGTCACGCAACGCATGTTGACCCTCACGTTGCGACAGCTCGAGCGTGACGGCCTGGTGATCCGCCATGATTTCGAATCGATACCGCCCAGGGTCGAGTATGAGCTTTCCGAGATGGGCATGGAGCTGCTCGTTCGCATGGTCCCGCTGTGGACCTGGATCGTCGAGATCGTCGAGAATGCGGACGTCTTCCGCGCGGCGAGGCTGAACTTCGACGGACAGCAGCACGACGCGAACTCGTAGCTTCGCTGGTTATCGATTGCATCCGCCACCTCGCTGGAGCATGCCGAGTGCGCCGCTTGTCATGCGGTGTGAAAGTCATGGGCAGGCCGATGACGCAGCCAAGGCGAATGGTGGCGCGTCAAGCCGCGGGCCGAGGGCCGCTGTCCGAGTTGCCCGAGTGCCTGCTCAGGCCAACGAGCGCAACAGCGCCAACGGCATGAGCGGACGCGAGATTCAGGCGTTTCTGGCCGAGCACTGCGGCGCCGAGTTGCCGCCCGACCTCATCAGTTCGGTCACCGACGAGGTGGGTCCCGCTGTACGGAACCGCGACACGCGCGATCGACGGGCCGCCCTCGGGCGGCCTTTTTCATTTTGGGGATGGGTGATCGATGTGCCGGTGCAAGGCTGCGTCGAGCGCCGCCTTCGCGCAGGGGAGCTACGGTTCAAGCAGTTCGCGCGGTGCATCCGCGAGCGACGCGCAGGCGCCGCTTGGCGCTGCCGCTCGTCGCTCGTTTTGGGTCGCTCAACCCTAAATAGCTGTAAACTCTCGGTTTTGCTGCTCCACCCCCACAAGATTCCGATGTCCCATACCCCAAAAGTAGGATTTGTCAGTCTCGGCTGCCCGAAAGCCCTTGTCGATTCCGAACAGATCATCACCCAGCTGCGCGCCGAGGGCTACGAGATCTCCGGTACCTACGACGGCGCCGACCTCGTGGTGGTCAACACCTGCGGTTTCATCGACGACGCCGTCCAGGAGAGCCTCGACGCGATCGGCGAGGCGCTGACCGAAAACGGCAAGGTGATCGTGACCGGCTGCCTCGGCGCGAAGAAGAGCGCCAGCGGCGCGGGCCTGATCGAGGAAGTTCATCCGAAGGTGCTGGCCGTCACCGGCCCGCACGCGCTCGGCGAGGTGATGCAGGCCGTCCACAGCCATCTGCCCAAGCCGCATGATCCGTTCGTCGATCTGGTGCCGGCCGCCGGCATCAAGCTCACGCCTCGCCACTACGCGTATCTGAAGATTTCGGAGGGCTGCAACCATCGCTGCACGTTCTGCATCATCCCGTCGATGCGCGGCGACCTGATCTCGCGTCCCGTCGCGGAGGTGATGCTGGAAGCGGAGAACCTGTTCAAGTCGGGCGTGAAGGAACTGCTCGTGATCTCGCAGGACACGAGCGCCTACGGGGTCGACGTGAAATACCGCACGGGCTTCTGGAACGGCCGCCCGCTCAAGACGCGCATGACGGAGCTGGTGGCGGCGCTCGGCGAGCTGGCCGCGCAATACGGCGCCTGGGTGCGCCTGCATTATGTCTACCCGTATCCGCACGTCGACGAGATCATCCCGCTGATGGCCGAGGGCGCCTACCGCGGCCACGTGCTGCCGTATCTGGACGTGCCGTTCCAGCACGCGGACCCGGACGTGCTCAAGCGCATGCGCCGCCCGGCGAACGCCGAAAAGGTGCTGGACCGCGTGCGCAAGTGGCGCGAGGTCTGTCCGGACCTGACGATCCGCAGCACCTTCATCGCCGGCTTCCCGGGCGAGACGGAGGCGCAGTTCGAGACGCTGCTCGACTTCATCCGCGAGGCCGAACTCGATCGCGTCGGCTGCTTCGCCTATTCGCCGGTGGAAGGCGCCACGGCGAACGAACTCGACGGCGCGTTGCCGGACGAGGTTCGCGAGGCGCGCCGCGCGCGCTTCATGGAGGTGGCCGAGGAAGTGTCGGCCGCCCGCATCGAGCGCAAGATCGGCCAGACGCTGAAGGTGCTGATCGACGAGGTGAACGCCGAGGGCGGGATCGGCCGCACGGCCGCCGACGCGCCGGAAATCGACGGCGTGGTCTACGTGGAGCCGGCGCCGAAGGGCGCGAAGCGCTACAAGGTCGGCGATTTCGTATCGGTGGCGATCACCGGGGCGGACGGCCACGACCTGTGGGGCGAGGTCGAAGCGGCATGACACGGACCATACCGGCGTCGGGCCAGCCGGCGCGGCCCGAGATCCTCGCGTTCGGCGAGGCGATGGTCGAATTCAACCAGTCCCAGCCGGGCTCGCCGCAGTATCTGCAAGGCTTCGGCGGCGACACCTCGAACTTCTGCATCGCGGCGGCGCGCCAGGGGGCCCGCACCGGCTTCGTCTCGGCGGTCGGCGGCGACCACTTCGGCCGCCTGCTGCTCGATCTGTGGCGGCGCGAGCAGGTGGATACGGCGACGGTCCGCGTCGACGCGGCGGCCCCCACCGGCGTCTATTTCGTCTCGCACGGCGAGCACGGCCACGCGTTCGACTATCTGCGTGCCGGCTCGGCCGCGAGCCGCTACGCGCCGGGCGATCTGCCGCTCGAGGCGCTGGCCGCGGCGCGCGTGCTGCATCTGTCCGGCATCAGTTTCGCGATCAGCGCGAGCGCCTGCGACGCGGCGTTCGCGGCCATCGACCAGGCACGCGCGCATGGCGTGCAGGTGAGCTTCGACACCAATCTGCGCCTGAAGCTGTGGCCGCTCGCGCGCGCCCGCGCCGTGATGCTGGAGGCGCTGCGCCGCACCGACATCTGCCTGCCGAGCTGGGACGACGTGACGGTGCTGACGGGCCTCGACGAGCGCGATGCGATCGTCGACGCGCTGCTCGACTGCGGCCCGCGGGTGGTCGCGCTGAAGCTCGGCAGGGACGGCGCCTACGTGGCCACCCGCGACGCGCGCCGCCTGGTGCCCGCTTTCGTCGTCGAGGCGCTCGACGCGACGGGGGCGGGCGACTGCTTCGGCGGCGCCTTCATCGCGCGCCTGGTGGCCGGCGACGACGCGTTCGTGGCGGCGCGCTACGCGAACGCGGCGGCGGCGCTCTCGACGCGCGGCTACGGCGCGGTCGCGCCGATTCCCGACGCGCGGGCGGTGCGCGCCTTGCTGGACGGCTGAGCCGGCGGCCGCGCGGCAGCCAGCCGGCGGCGGGCCCGGCCCGGTGGAAGGATTCTTCGGTTGCCGCCGGGCGCTTCCGTATTACTCTGCGGGTCATTCGACACAACTTGAGGCAGGGAGGCACGATGCAACGCGAAGTGGTGGTGGTCAGCGGAGTACGCACCGCGATCGGCGATTTCGGCGGCAGCCTGAAGGATTTCGCGCCGACCGAGCTTGGCGCGCGCGTGGTGCGCGAGGCGATGGCGCGCGCGGGCGTGGCGGGCGACGAGGTCGGGCACGTGGTGTTCGGCAACGTGGTCCATACGGAGCCGAAGGACATGTATCTGGCGCGCGTGGCGGCGATCGACGGCGGCGTCTCGCAGCACGCGCCGGCGCTGACGGTGAACCGGCTGTGCGGCTCGGGGCTGCAGGCGATCGTCTCGGCGGCGCAGAGCGTGCTGCTCGGCGACGCCGAGATCGCGGTGGCGGGCGGCGCGGAAAGCATGAGCCGCGCGCCGTACACGCTGCCGGCGGCGCGCTTCGGGCAGCGCATGGGCGATGCGCGGGCGGTCGACATGATGCTCGGCGCCCTCAACGATCCGTTCCAGGCGATCCACATGGGCATGACGGCCGAGAACGTGGCGGCGAAGTACGGCATCACGCGCGAGGCGCAGGACGCGCTCGCGCTCGAATCGCACCGGCGCGCCTCGCACGCGACCAAGGCCGGCTACTTCAAGACCCAGATCCTGCCGATCGAGATCGGCTCGAAGCGCGGCACCGTCAGCTTCGACACCGACGAGCACGTGCGCCACGACGCGGCGGCGGAGGATTTCGCCAAGCTGCGCCCGGTGTTCGCGAAGGAGAACGGCACGGTCACGGCCGGCAATGCGTCGGGCATCAACGACGCGGCGGCGGCCGTGACGCTGATGGAGCGGCGCGTGGCCGAGGCGCGCGGCCTGAAGCCGCTGGCGCGGCTGGTGGCCTACGCGCACGCGGGCGTCGATCCGGCCTACATGGGCATCGGCCCGGTGCCGGCCTCGAAGAAGGCGCTCGAGCGCGCCGGCATCGGCGTGGCCGATCTCGACGTGATCGAGGCGAACGAGGCGTTCGCGGCGCAGGCCTGCGCGGTGGCCAACGAGCTGGGCTTCGATCCCGAGAAGGTGAATCCGAACGGCTCGGGCATCTCGCTCGGCCATCCGATCGGTGCGACGGGCGCGCTGATCACCGTCAAGGCGCTCTACGAACTGCATCGGATCTCGGGCCGCTATGCGCTGGTGACGATGTGCATCGGCGGCGGCCAGGGCATTGCCGCCGTGTTCGAACGTATCTGACGACATCCGGGCGGCCGCTTCGGGCCGCCCACGCAACCCAAGGAGTGACAAGACGTGGCAGCCAGCCGAACCCGAATCCGCATCCGAGTCGCGACGGCGCTCGCGTTGGCCCTCGCCGCCGGCACGCTGCAGGCGAAGCAGAATGCGCCTGCGGCGAAGCCGCCCGCGCAGCCGCCCGCGGCCGCCACCTCCGGCGCCTCCACCACCGAAGCGGCCGCCGCGGCGGCCGCGGCACCGCCGGAGCGCGACGACACCGCGCCGGCCACGCCGCTGAAGCCGGATCCGGCGCTCGAGAAGCTGCCGCGCTACACGGGCACGCTCGGCGGCCGGGCGATCGTCGCGCATCTCGGGCCGAAGGCGGGCGAGTCGGGCCTGCACGGCGAATACCGCTACAGCGACACGGGCCAGGTGATCCTGCTGGCCGGCGATCGTGACGGCGACACGCTCGAACTCGAGGAATCGAACGACGGCACCAACATCACGGGCCTTTGGACCGGCCGCCTCGATGCCTCGGGCGCGCTGTCGGCGGACCGCACCAATGCCGACGAGTCGGACCCGCAGCCGGTCGTGCTGCACCTGGCCACGGCGCCGGCACCGGCGCCGCGTTCGGGCACCACGGCGCCCGCCGGGCACGCGGTCGGCGGCGTCGGCAACCTCGGCACCACGGATTGAGTCAGGGCGCGGGCGGCCCTGGCGCCCGCGATCGCGGCACGGTTCGCGCCGCCCCGGCGGCCCACCGAGCCGGCGCGGCTGCGCTCGACTGTATCGGGTCAAGCCGCGCGATTCGGGCTAGGCTGTGCGGATCGTTCGATTCGGCCTCGTTGCCGATTCACCCATCACGCACCCCGATTCCGCCATGACCGACACCACTCCGAAGCGCGCGCGCCAAACCCGCATCGTCCAGCCCGAAGCCGAACTGCCGCCTGGCTTCGCCTCGTTCGTCACGCCGCTCACGCGCGCGTCCACCATCGTGTTCCCCGATCTCGCGACGATGCGCTCGCTCGACTGGCGCGAGGACGACCGCTGGCGCTACGGCCTGCATGCCACGCCGACCTCGCTCGAGCTCGCGCGCCAGATCGCCGTGATCGAGGGCGGCGCGCATGCGCTGCTGCAGCCTTCGGGCCTCGCGGCGATCATGAACGTCTACTTCGGCTTCGTGAAGACGGGCGACGACGTGCTGGTTCCGCACAACGTCTACAGCCCGAACGCCGACCTCGGCAACTGGCTCGCGCGCGACTACGGCATCTCGGTGCGCTTCTACGATCCGCTCGTCGGCGCCGGCATCGCCGAGCTGATCCGCCCCGAAACCAAGCTGCTGTGGCTGGAGGCGCCCGGCTCGGTCACCATGGAGGTGCCCGACGTCGCCGCGATCACGGCCGTGGCGCGCGCGCGCGGCGTGGTCACCGCGATCGACAACACCTACTCGGCGGGCCTCGCGTTCCAGCCGTTCGAGCATGGCGTCGACGTCTCGGTGCAGGCGCTCACGAAATACCAGTCGGGCGGCAGCGACGTGCTGATGGGCGCGACCATCACGGCCGAGCAGGCGCTGCACGAGCGGCTCAAGCTCGCGCGGATGCGCACCGGCATCGGCGTGTCGGCCGACGATTGCGCGCTCGTGCTGCGCGGCCTGCCGAGCCTGCGCGCGCGCTTCGAAGCGCACAGCCGCGCCGCGCTCGGGCTAGCGAAGTGGCTGAAGGCGCGGCCCGAGATCGCGGCGGTGCTGCATCCGCAGTTGCCCGACTGCCCGGGGCACGCGGCGTTCGTGCGCGACTTCACGGGCGCGGGCGGGCTGTTCTCGGTGGTGTTCGACGCGCGTTACCGGCCCGGGCAGATCGACCGTTTCGTCGAGGCGCTCGAGCTGTTCGCGATCGGCTGGAGCTGGGGCGGCGCGCGCAGTCTCGCGATGCCGTACGACGTGCCGTCGATGCGGCCGAACTGGCCGCATCGCGGCACGCTGGTGCGCTTCTACGTGGGGTTGGAGGAAGAGGCGGACCTGCGCGCCGATATCGAGCGCGCGCTTGGCAGCACGCTAGCTTGAGCGAGCCGGCGCAGCCGCGCCCGCGCGCCTGACTCGGGGCGAGGGCCGCGGCCCGTCGCCGCCCGGCGGCGTGGCGGCGCGGCTGCGTTCATCAGCAGCAACGGCGTGCCGGTCCGGGCCGATGCGCCGCTGGCATGGGCGCGCCGCGGCAAGGCGCGCGAGCGCCTCAGAACAGTCGCAGCAGGCCGTCGAGCCCGACGTGGTCGAAGGCGGCGCTGGCGGCGTCGCGCACCACCGGCTTGGCCCGGAACGCGACCGAGAAGCCGGCCGCGGCCATCATCTTCAGGTCGTTCGAGCCGTCGCCCATCGCGATCGCGCAGGCCGGCGCGATGCCGAGCGTCGCGCAGGTCTCGCGCAGCGTGCGCGCCTTCACGTCGGCATCGACGATCTCGCCGAGCACCTTGCCGGTCAGCTTGCCGTCGACGATCTCGAGCTGGTTCGCGCGGGTGAAGTCGATGCCGAGCCGCTCGCCGAGCCGCTCGGTGAAGAACGTGAAGCCGCCCGACACCAGCAGCGTCTTCAGGCCCGCGGCGCGGGCGCCGGCCAGCATCGTCTCGGCGCCCGGCGACAGGCGCAGCCGCTCGGCGTAGACGGCCTCGAGCGCGCTGGCGTCGAGCCCGGCCAGCAGCGCGACGCGGCGCGTCAGGCTCTCGTTGAAATCCCTGATCTCGCCGCGCATCGAGGCTTCGGTGATGGCCGCCACCTCGGCCTTGCGTCCGCAGAAATCGGCGATTTCGTCGATGCATTCGATCGTGATCAGGGTCGAATCCATGTCCATCGCAAGCAGGCCGAAGTCGCCGAGCCGGCGGCCGGCCTCGACGAATGCGGCGTCGAGCCCATGCACGCCGCAGTACACCGACAGGTCGGGCCGTTGCGCGGGCTGTGCGTCCTCGATGCGGATCGCGTGCGCGTCGATCGGCGTGAGGCGGCGGCCGCGCGCGAGCGCCAGCAGTGTTGTGTGGTGGGTGGAGGACAGCGGCGCTGCGCTCTGGATGACGAGATTCGTGGTCATGACGGGTCGCGTGGGGCGGAAACGGCGCGCCAGGCGCGCCGCAAGAGGTCGCTATTGTAGCCGGTCGGCGCGCGCGGGCCCTCAGGCGAGGCCGGGATCGGCGGCCGTCGCGCGCATGCGCTCGTGCGCGCGATCCCAGTACGGCGGGTCGCCCAGATGCGCGGCGAGGAAATCGATGAAGGCGTGCAGCTTCAGCGGCACGAAGGCGCGGCTCGGATAGACGGCCCAGATCGCCGAGGGCTCGGCGAGCGGATAGTCGGCGAGCACCGTCACCAGCGAGCCGTCGCGCAGGTTCGGCCCGACGTCCCAGGTGGATTTGATCGCGATGCCGAAGCCGTCCACCAGCGCCTCGCGGATCGCCTCGCCGTTGCTGGCCACCAGCCGCCCGCCCACGCGCACGGTGAGCGGCCCGGCCGGCGTCTCGAAGGCCCAGTCGCGCTGGTCGCCGAGGATCACGCATTGGTGGCGCGCGAGCTCGGCCGGATGACGCGGCGTGCCGTGCGCGGCCAGATAGGCGGGCGAGGCGCATACCACGCGCCGGTTCACCGCGAGCCGGCGCGCCACCAGCGACGAGTCGCGCAGCGCGCCGATCCGGATCGCGACGTCGATGCCGTCGTCGACGAGGTCGACGAGCTCGTCGGACAGCCGCAGGTCGATCGACACCTGCGGGTAGCGGCGCAGGAACGCGGGGATCACGGGCGCGACGTGCTGCCGCCCGAATGACGACGACATCGACACGCGCAGCCGCCCGTGCGGCTCGCGGCGCGCGTGCCCGACCGCCGCGCGCGCCGCGTCGGCTGCGTCGAGCAGCGCCTGCGCGCGGACCAGGAACAGTTCGCCGTCCTGGGTCGGCGTCACGCGCCGCGTCGTGCGATGCAGCAGCCGCGCGCCGAGCTGGCGCTCGAGCTGCGCGAGCCGCGTGCTCGCGACCGTGGCCGAGACGCCGAACTCGCGCCCGGCCGCCGAGAGGTTCGCGAGCAGCGCGGCGCGCACGAACAGCGCCACGTCGAGCAGGTCGAGCGGCTTGTCGGGGGCGGAGGGCGGCACGTCATCCGAGGGCGGGGTCGAGCTCATTACCCGGAAATTCCAAAAAATGTTTCCGGGATTATGTCGCTTTTTCTTCAGGATCGGGCCGCTTACGATCGGACCCGTCACCAACCCCGATTGCCCCCGAAGGAGCCAAGCCATGAAAGCCGTAGGTCTGACCCGCTACCTGCCGATCGACCATCCCGAGGCGCTGCTCGACGTCGAGTTGCCGACGCCCGAGCCCGCAGGACGCGACCTGCTCGTCAAGATCGAGGCGATTTCGGTCAACCCGGTCGACACCAAGGTGCGCGCGCCGCAGGACAAGGTCGAGGACAGCCCGCGCGTGCTGGGCTGGGACGCGGCCGGCACGGTGGCCGCCGTCGGCCCGGACGTGACGCTGTTTCGCGTCGGCGATCCGGTCTACTACGCCGGCAGCATCACGCGCGCCGGCGCCAACAGCGAGTTCCATCTGGTGGACGAGCGGATCGCGGCGCTCAAGCCCGCGTCGCTCGATTTCGCCGCGGCGGCGGCGCTGCCGCTCACGTCGATCACCGCCTGGGAGGCGCTGTTCGACCGCCTCAAGGTGTCGCCGCAGGGGCGCGACGCGGGCCAGTCGGTGCTCGTGATCGGCGGCGCGGGCGGGGTCGGCTCGATCGGCATCCAGCTCGCGAAGCAACTCGGACAGCTGACGGTGATCGCCACGGCGTCGCGGCCGGAATCGGCGCAATGGGTGCGCCGGCTCGGCGCCGACCAGGTGGTCGATCACTTCGGCGATCTGCCCGCGCAGGTCCGCGCCGCCGGCTTCGAGGCGGTCGACTACGTGCTGGTGTTCAACGACACCGACCGTCATTTCCCGGCCGCGGCCGAGCTCGTCAAGCCGCAGGGCGGGATCTGCACCATCGTCGAGAATGCGCGGCCGGTGCCCGTCGAGCAGCTGAAGGCAAAGAGCGCCGCATTCCACTGGGAGTTCATGTTCACGCGCTCGATGTTCGGCACGCCGGACATGATCGAGCAGCACAAGCTGCTGACCGAGGTCGCGCGGCTGGTGGACGCCGGCACGCTGCGCGGCACGGTGGGCCAGCACCTCGGCACGATCAACGCGGCCAACCTGCGCGAGGCGCACCGCCTGCTCGAAGCCGGCCGCGCGATCGGCAAGCTCGTGCTGAGCG
Source organism: Burkholderia glumae LMG 2196 = ATCC 33617 (assembly GCF_000960995.1). Classification (NCBI taxonomy): domain Bacteria; kingdom Pseudomonadati; phylum Pseudomonadota; class Betaproteobacteria; order Burkholderiales; family Burkholderiaceae; genus Burkholderia; species Burkholderia glumae. The sequence goes on from NZ_CP009435.1 coordinate 2,737,427, forward strand.
GGTTCTGACGCGCCGCATGGGGCCGGTGCCGATGAGGGCGCGATTGCCTGCCGGAGCCGGGCCGGCAGGCAATCGGCACGGCCGGCAACCACGGCTGCCGCGGGCCAGCGCGGCAGGGCCGCCGTCGCTTGCGGCGTGCCTTGCCGGGGTTCGCCTGCCGCCGCGTGGCATGTCGCGCGACCGGGGCGGACGCCGCGCGCCGGCCGGCGCGAGTGAGGCTCGCCGCGGTGAAGTGCAAGCCAAGCCGCATGAAGCGGGCGCGGGCAGCCGATGCGGCACGCCGGCGGGCCGTAACGGCGGGCGAACGTGACGCGGCGACAACACCGGGCAGTTCGCGCTCACCGGTGCGGCTGCCAGCGACTAGACTGAATCACGCGTGCATCGTGTCTTGCCATAAAACCAGGCGCCCGCAGCGGCGCTGCCATACCAGGAGGACAGCATGAGCCTGCGCAACCCGTCCCTCTCCATTTGCCTCGCCGCGCTCGCGGCGGCCTCGAGCGGCGCCTCCGCGCTCGCGGCGCCACCGGTCAAGACCAGCGCCGGCGGCAACGACGGCCAGCTCCAGTACACGGTGAAGGTCGATTCGAAGCGCTACGGCGCCTCCCAGGAAACCCGCAAGATCCGCTCGGGCGAGATCGACGATTTCAACTGGAAATCGGTGCCGCCTTCGGGCGCGGTCGCGATGCCGGACGGCTGTCCCGATGCCGATTCGGCGCCGCGCGACGCGAACGGCGCGATGGTGCGCCAGACCCAGGTGCGGCTCGCGCCTGCGGTCGACGCGAAGGGCGTGGCGACGGTGCAGGTCAGCTTCCAGGCCCGCGCCCCGGACGGCACCGCGTCGGTCACGACCGGCGGCAAGACGCTGCAGTGCCCGAAGGCGGTCACCGTCAGCGAGGTGCGGCGCGTGTCGATCCCGATCAAGGGCGGTGCGAAGACGCTCGTGCTGCGCGACGGCACGCGCGTCACGATCTCGATCCATCCCTGAGCCGAGGCGCCGCGGGCCCGGCCGGTCCGGCGCGCGCCATGGGTGAAGCCTCGGCGCGCCAAGCGATGCGGCCGGCGCGGCCCTGGCCGGTTCAGGCCGCCTTCTTGTGCCGCTTGCGCTCGACCAGCCGCGCGGCGAGGAAGCGGTGCTCGGCCGAGAACAGCCGGCGGTAGGTCAGCAGCACGGCGCCGACGGTGGCGAGCGCCGCGGCGGCCGCGATCAGGAACATGATCACGATCTGGTAGCGCACCGCCTGCAGCGGCGGCTGGCCGGCCAGCACCTGGCCCGTCATCATGCCCGGCAGGCTGACCACGCCGACCACCGCCATCTGGTTCAGGGTCGGCATCATGCCCGCGCGCACGGCCTGGCGGGCGGCGTCCTGCGCCGCTTCCCAGCGCGTCGCGCCGAGCGCGAGCGCGGCTTCCACGCGGTCGCGGCGCGCGGTCAGCTCGCCCGTCATGCGTTCGACGCCGAGGCCGACGCCCGTCAGCGCATTGCCGAGAATCATGCCCAGGATCGGGATCGTGTATTGCGGTTCGTACCAGGGATGGATGCCGATCACGACGAACAGCCCGAGCGCGCTCACCGCCCACGAGCCGATCCAGATCGAGACGATGCTGTCGAGGCGCTGCCCGCGGTAGCCGCGCTCGCCGCGCGCGGCCCCGGCGAAGCCCGCCACCAGCGTCATCACGGCCATCAGCGGCAGCACCACGTACCAGCGCGGATGTCCGAACACCCAGCCGAGCAGGTAGCCGATCGCGAGCAGCTGCACCACGGTACGCGCGGCCGCGATCGCGAGCTGGCGGCCAAGGCCCAGCGAGAGGGCGCACGAGAGCGCCCCGTTGACGGCCACCAGCGCGGCCGCGAGCGCGACGTCGCCGAGGCTCAGATCCTGCAGCACCGGGCTCATCGGGCCGCCCCGCCGGCGCGGTCGCGCGCCTCGCGCGCCGCCGCCGTGCCGCCGTCGGCCTCCGCTTCGCCGAGCACGCCGGCGCGCATCGTGACGCGGCGCGAGGCGATCCGCGCCGCCTGCGCGGGGTCGTGCGAGACCCACAGATACGCGCGCGCCTCGGGCGCCGCGGCGAACCACGCCTGCACCAGCGCCTCGATCGCCTGCACCGCTTCGGGATCGAGCGCCGAAGTCGGCTCGTCGAGCAGCAGCACCTCGGGGTCGAGCAGCAGCACGCGCAGCAGCGCCGCGATCTGCGCCTCGCCGCCCGACAGTTCGCGCGCGTCCTGATCGAGGAAGCCGTCGGCGCGGCCCGCCTGCCGCGCGAGCGTCACGGCGCGGTCGCGATCGAAGCGCAGGTCGCGGTACACGGCCAGCGAATACGGGTAGCGCAGGATATCCTCCACGGTGCCGTCGGCGGTGGCGGGCCGCTGCCGCAGGTAGGCGACGCTGCGCCGGTAGCGCGTGATCGATGCGCGCGCAACGGCTGCGCCGCGCCAGTGCAGCGTGCCGCCGTCGAGCGGGTCGAGCAGCGCCAGCGCGCGCAGCAGCACGCTCTTGCCCGAACCGGACGGGCCGGTGACAGCAATGCGCATGCCCGGCAGCACGCTGAAGTCGGTCGGCGCGACCAGCAGCCGCCTGGAGACTGGGTCGCGGCGGGTCAGGCCGCGGGCTTCGATCAGGCGGGCTGCTGTCATAAATGCAATAAAGGGTAAATGGGGGAGGAGAGCTCGCGCGCGGTGCCATAATACCGACACTCGGTTGCGGCGGGTTCGGCGCGGCCTTCGCTTCGGTCAACTTCCCGATAAAAACAACGGAGCTCGGCATGACGCTTCCACGAGTCATCGGCAAAACGGCGGCCTGGATCATCGGCATCCTCGTGGTGCTGATCGTTGCGCTCGTCGTCTTCATCGTCACCTTCGACTGGAATCGCGCGCGCCCCTGGATCAACCAGCGTGTGAGCACCGAAATCGGCCGGCCGTTCGCGATCCGCGGCGATCTGAAGGTGGGCTGGCAACGCCCGCGGGACGAGACCGGCTGGCGCGCATGGGTGCCCTGGCCGAGCGTCACCGCCAACGACATCGCGATCGGCAACCCCGACTGGACCCGGTCGCCGCAATTCGCGACGCTCGACGCCGCCCGCTTCGAGCTGGCCGTGCTGCCGCTGCTCGCGCACCGCGTGGTGATTCCCTCGATCGACATCGTCAATCCCGCGCTCGACGTCGAGCGGCTCGCCGACGGGCGCAACAATTGGACGTTCCAGTTCAAGCAGTCGGGCGAACCGTCGACCTGGAAGGTCGAGCTTCACGACTTCGGCTTCGCCAAGGGGACGGTCACCTATCGCGACGCGATCACCAAGGCCGACCTGAAGATCGCGATCGATACGCTCGGTCAGCCGATTCCGCTCGGCGAAGTGATGAAGCAGCAGGAGGCGGCCTCGCGCGAGGCGTCGGCGCAGCGCATCGGCCGGGCCGGCGCGACGCAGCTGGCGAAGAAGGTGGAGGCAGCGTCCGCAGCGGCGGCCGCTTCAGCCGCTGCGGCGGCGTCCGCAGCCTCGGCCGCGAGCGCGGCCGCCCCCGGCGTGCCGGCCGCCGCGTCCGGCGCCTCGGCGGGCCGGGCGGACGGCGCCAGCGGCGCGGCCGCGGCGCCGCCCGCCTATGCGTTCGGCCTCGTGGTTCACGGCCGCTACAAGGGCGTGCCGATCGACGGCACCGGCAAGATCGGCGGCGTGCTGGCGCTGCGCGACACCCGCCGGCCGTTTCCGCTGCAGGCCGACCTGAAGGCCGGCGACACGCGCCTGGCGATCGTCGGCACGCTGACCGACCCGATGCAGCTGGCGGCGATCGACCTGCGGCTCTGGCTGCAGGGCGCGAGCATGTCGCATCTGTATGCGCTGACGGGCGTGACGCTGCCCGACACGCCGCCCTATGCCACCGACGGCCGTCTGGTGGGCCGTTTCCGCCGCAACGCCAGCACGTTCCGCTACGAGAACTTCGACGGCCGGGTGGGCGGCAGCGACCTGCACGGCACGCTGGTCTACGCCCAGGGCTCGCCGCGGCCGAAGCTGTCGGTCGAGCTGGTGTCCAACCTGCTGCGCTTTTCCGACCTCGGGCCGGTGGTGGGGGCCGACAGCACCGCGAGCAAGCGCGCGCGGGGCAATGCCACCAAGCAGCCGGCCGACCGCGTGCTGCCGGTCGAGACGTTCCGCACCGACCGCTGGAAGGCGCTCGACGCGGACGTGAAGTTCACGGGCCGCCAGCTGATCAAGGACAAGGCGCTGCCGATCTCGGACCTCTACACCCACATCGTGATGCAGGACGGCGTGCTGTCGCTGATGCCGCTGCGCTTCGGCGTGGCGGGCGGCACGCTGTCCACCGACGCACGCCTCGACGGCAGTACGGTGCCGCTCAAGGGGCGCTTCTCGGTGGCTGCGCGCCACCTGGAGCTCAAGCAGCTGTTCCCGACCGTGAAGGTGATGCAGTCGGCGCTCGGCGAGATCAACGGCGACGCGACGCTCGCGGCCACCGGCAATTCGCCCGCCGCGCTGGCCGCCACTTCGACGGGCGAGCTGAAGGCGCTCGCCACCGACGGCGCGATCAGCCGGCTGCTGATGGAGGCGGCCGGGCTCAACGTCGCGAACGTGGTCTACGAGAAGCTGTTCGGCAACCGCGACGTGAAGATCAACTGCGCGGCCGTCGATTTCGTCGCCACCGACGGCATCCTGAACTCGAAGCTGTTCGCGCTCGACACCGACGACGCCGTGATCCGCGTGGACGGCAATCTCGACCTGCGCAACGAGGGCATCGATCTCGGCATCCATCCGCAGACCAAGGGCTTTCGCGTGTTCTCGCTGCGCTCGCCGCTCTACGTGAAGGGCACCTTCAAGAACCCGAAGGTGGGCGTCAATGTCGGCGCGCTCGCGCTGCGCGCCGGCGCCGCGGTGGGGCTCGGCATCCTCAACCCGTTCGCGGCGCTGATTCCGCTGATCGCGCCGAGCCACAACCGCGACGTGCCGTGCTCGGAATTGTTCTCGCAGCTGAAGGCGTCGCCGCAGGCGAAGGCTGCCGCGGCGCACAAGCGGTGACGCGCCGGCCCGCGGCGGCGCGGCGGCGGGCGGTCCGCGGTGAACAGTCGCCAATAAAGGCGTCGCATCGTATTTTCCCCGACGGCGGTGACGGCCTCGGCCCGCAGCGCTTCACCCAGACCTGCTAAAATGCCCGGTTTCAGTCGATCCATCATCTACCGGGCCACGCCGTGCTTTCTACCGCCAACATTACGATGCAATTCGGGCCGAAGCCCCTGTTCGAGAACATTTCGGTCAAGTTCGGGGAGGGCAATCGCTACGGCCTGATCGGCGCTAACGGTTGCGGCAAGTCGACCTTCATGAAGATCCTGGGCGGCGATCTCGAGCCCTCGGGCGGCAATGTGGCGCTCGAGCCGAACGTGCGCCTGGGCAAGCTGCGCCAGGACCAGTTCGCCTACGAGGACGTGCGCGTGCTCGACGTGGTGATGCAGGGCCACACCGAGATGTGGGCCGCGATGACCGAGCGCGATGCGATCTACGCCAACCCGGACGCGACCGACGACGATTACATGCATGCGGCCGAGCTGGAGGCGAAGTTTGCCGAGTTCGGTGGCTACGACGCCGAGGCGCGCGCGGGCGCGCTGCTGCTGGGCATCGGCATCGACGAGAAGTATCACAACGGGCCGATGAGCGAGGTCGCGCCGGGCTGGAAGCTGCGGGTGCTGCTCGCCCAGGCGCTGTTCTCGAAGCCGGACGTGCTGCTGCTCGACGAGCCGACCAACAACCTCGACATCAACTCGATCCGTTGGCTGGAAGACACGCTCAACCAGTACAACTCGACGATGATCATCATCTCGCACGATCGTCACTTCCTGAATTCGGTCTGCACCCACATGGCCGACATGGACTTCGGCACGCTGAAGGTCTGGCCGGGCAACTATGACGACTACATGCTCGCCTCGGCGCAGGCGCGCGAGCGTCAGGCCAACGCGAACGCGCGCGCCAAGGAGCGCGTGGCCGAGCTGCAGGACTTCGTGCGCCGCTTCTCGGCGAACAAGTCGAAGGCGCGTCAGGCTACCAGCCGCGCCAAGCAGATCGACAAGATCAAGATCGAGGAATTCAAGCCCTCGTCGCGGCAGAACCCGTTCATCCGCTTCGAGTTCGAGAAGAAGCTGCACAACATCGCGGTGGTGGCCGAGGCCATCACCAAGAAATACGACCGCACCATCTTCAGCAACTTCAACCTGTCGGTGCAGCCGGGCGAGCGCATCGCCATCATCGGCGAGAACGGCGCGGGCAAGACCACGCTGCTGCGCACGCTGCGCGGCCAGATCAAGCCCGATCACGGCACCGTCAAGTGGGCCGAGAACGCGAGCGTCGGCTACATGCCGCAGGACACCTACGAGGAGTTCCCCGACGACGTCACGCTGATGGAGTGGATCGACGACTACCGCAAGGAAGGCGACGACGAGACGGCCGTGCGCGGCACGCTCGGCCGCCTGCTGTTCTCGGCGGACGACATCAAGAAGTCGGTGAAGGTGCTGTCGGGCGGCGAGAAGGGCCGCATGATCTGGGGCAAGCTGATGCTCGGCCGGCACAACGTGCTGCTGATGGACGAGCCGACCAACCACATGGACATGGAGTCGATCGAGTCGCTGCAGATCGCGCTCGAGAAGTTCGAAGGCACGCTGATCTTCGTCTCGCACGACCGCGAGTTCGTCAGCGGCCTGGCCAACCGCATCATCGAGGTGCGCACCGACGGCACGCTCAACGACTTCGGCGGCAACTACGAGGATTTCCTGGCGACGCAGGAAAAGGCCTGAGCGGCCCGGCTTCGACGCTCTCGCGCCCCGCGCGCCCCGCCCGTCCCGCCCGTCCCGCCCGTCCCGCCCGTCCCGCCCGTCCCGCGAACGCGCTCGCCGGACCGGCCGGCAGCGCGGGGCGCTGCTTTTGACGGACGCGTCTCGCGGCCCGGCCGCCCGGTTTCGGGATTGAACGATGGCGAGCGCGCCGCGCCGGCGCCTTGAGTTTGACGCGCATCAACCTCTGTATTTCCCGATCCCCGATCATCAAAGCTTTCGACACGTTCGACGAGTTTTCGATGACCATTTCCAGTTCCTTTCCGCCGCTCATGATCCGCGGCCGTGCGCTGCTGCCCATCGTGCAGGGCGGCATGGGTATCGGCATTTCTGCGCACCGGCTGGCCGGCAGCGTCGCGCGGGAGGGAGCGCTCGGCACGATCGCGAGCATCGATCTGCGGCACCACCATGCCGATCTGCTCGAACGCTGCCGGGCCAACCCCGTGCGCGACACCTTCGATGCCGCGAACCTCGAGGCGCTGCGCCGCGAGATCAGCCGCGCCCGCACCTGGAGCGAGGGCCGCGGGATGATCGCAGTCAACGTGATGAAGGCGGTGCGCGCGCATGCCGACTACGTACGCGTG